>NZ_VWXJ01000003.1:0-459665 GCF_011752535.1 Pantoea sp. Tr-811 | reverse complement strand
GCCTCGTAGATCACGCGGCCCGTGCCGTCATCACCCGCAAGCTGAAAAACTTGCTTGGCCAGATCAACACAGAGGTTTTCGCACAGATTTACATCTGCACAAGGCGCACAATCGTGTTTCGTCGTAAACTTTTTCATGGTCTCGCCCTCGCTGCCGTTGGCTTCTTAGAACGCCACCGTGGCACTGTGATGCCTCGGCGGGGGCGAGTCCATTTAATTACAGGGGATCGAAACAGGGGATCGAAGCGCGGCGTTTTGCCATCATGGGCAATGATTCTCGTCAGCCATGATATCGTTCCCGCTCATGCCCCCAGAGACTGCCCCATGCCCAACCCAACCTCACTGCACCCAGGCTTCATGATTGTCCACGGCAACCGCCTGGATGACCTGCGTAGCCTGGTGGTGAGCTGGATGCGGCGTTACCCGCTGGCTCCCCTGGAAAACGAAATTGCCCTGGTACAAAGCAACGGCATCGCCCAGTGGCTGAAGCTGGCCCTGGCCGAAGACCCCCAGGACGACGACCAGGGCGGCTGCGGTATCGCGGCTGCCATCGACGTGCAACTGCCGGGTAGCTTCATGTGGCAGCTGTACCGCAAGGTGCTGGGCCGCGAGGAAATTCCGGAAGTTTCCCTGCTCGACAAAGCCCCCCTGACCTGGCGCCTGATGCGCCTGCTGCCCGCGTTGATCGAACGCCCGCATTTCGAACCGCTGCGGCGCTTCCTCACCGACGACAGCGACCTGCGCAAACGCTACCAGCTGGCCGAACGCCTGGCCGACCTGTTCGACCAGTACCAGGTCTATCGCGCTGATTGGCTCAAGGACTGGGCCAATGGCGAGCACATCCTCAACACCGCCCGTGGCGAACGCAAGCCGCTGCCCCCCGGCAACCGCTGGCAGGCCGAGCTCTGGCGGGCCTTGCTGGAAGATGTGGGCGAGCAGGGCATGGCGCAGAGCCGGGCCGGTGTGCATCAACGCTTCATCGATCGGGTCAATGGCCTGGACCAGGACCCCCCTGGCCTGCCCCCGCGGGTGATCGTGTTCGGTATCTCGTCCTTGCCCGCCCAGGCGCTGGAAGCGCTCGCCGGCTTGTCCTGCTTCAGCCAGGTATTGCTGTGCGTGCACAACCCTTGCCGCCACCACTGGGCCGATATCGTTGCCGACAAAGACCTGCTGCGCCACCAGTACAAACGCCAGCAGCGCAAGCAAGGCATGCCGCTGCAACTGGACGACGAGTCCCTGCACCAGCACGCCCACCCGCTGCTGGCCGCCTGGGGCAAGCAAGGCCGCGACTACATCAACCTGCTCGACAGCTACGATGACCCCGGCAGCTACCAGGGCGTGTTCAGTGAGGGGCGCATCGACCTGTTCAGCGACGGCCAGCCGACCACGCTGCTCAACCAGCTGCAGGACGACATTCTCGAACTGCGCCCCCTTGCCGAAACACGCGAGCGCTGGCCCGAAGTCGACCTGGCCAAGGACCGTTCGGTACGGTTCCACGTGGCGCACAGCCCCCAGCGCGAGGTGGAAATCCTCCACGATCAGCTGCTGGCCCGCTTCAGCGCCGACCCCAGCCTGCGCCCACGTGACGTCATCGTCATGCTACCGGCGATCGACACCTATGCCCCGCATATCCGCGCGGTGTTCGGCCAACTGCAACGCAACGACCCGCGCTACATCCCCTTCACCCTGACCGACCAGGGCCAGCGCGGCCGCGACCCCCTGCTGATTGCCCTGGAACACTTGCTCAAGCTTCCAGAAAGCCGCTTCGCCGTCAGCGAAGTGCTCGACCTGCTGGATGTCCCGGCCGTGCGCGCACGCTTTGGCATCCGCGAAAGCGACCTGCCCACCTTGCACCGCTGGATCGAAGGCGCCGGCATCCGCTGGGGCCTGAATGCCGACCAGCGCGCCAGCCTCGGCCTGCCAGGTGGCCTTGAGCAGAACAGTTGGCGCTTCGGCCTGCGGCGCATGTTGCTGGGCTATGCCGTGGGCGTGGGTGAAGGCTGTGATGGCATCGAACCCTACGACGAAATCGGCGGCCTCGATGCCGCGCTGATCGGCCCATTGGTCGCGCTGCTCGATGCCCTCGATGTGGCCAACCAGGCCTTGTCCCAGCCCGCCACTGCCGGCGAGTGGGGCGAGCGGCTGAATGCATTGCTGCAGGTGTTCTTCCTCGCCGAGGGCGAGCACGACGAATTCCTCCTGATGCAGTTGCAGGAATTGCGTGATAGTTGGCTGGAAGTCTGCGACACCGTTGGCCTGCAAGACCCGCTGCCGCTCACGGTGATCCGCGAGGCCTGGCTGTCGGGCCTCGACCAGGGCAAGTTGTCCCAGCGCTTCCTCGCAGGCTCGGTCAATTTCTGCACCCTGATGCCCATGCGCGCGATCCCTTTCCGCGTGGTCTGCCTGCTGGGCATGAACGACGGCGACTACCCCCGTGCCCAGCCGCCGCTGGACTTCGACCTGATGGCCAGCGACTACCGCCCCGGCGACCGCTCGCGCCGTGAAGATGACCGCTACCTGCTGCTCGAAGCACTGCTGTCGGCGCGCGACCAGCTCTACATCAGCTGGGTCGGGCGCAGTATTCGCGACAACAGCGAACGCCCCGCCTCGGTGTTGATCGGCCAGCTGCGCGACCACCTGGCTGCCGGTTGGCACCTGGCCGGCGCCGACAAGCCACAAGCCGGCGAACTGCTGCTGCACGCCTTGACCCAGGAGCACCCGCTGCAACCCTTCAGCGCACGGTACTTCCAGAAAGGCAGTGCCCTGTTCAGCTATGCCCACGAATGGCAGTTGCTGCACAACCCGACGGATGCAGCAGAGCCGCCCGGCCCCAACTTGCCCGCCTATGTCAGCGATGAAGCCCTGACGCTGACCCAGTTGCAGGATTTTTTGCGCCACCCGGTGCGGCATTTCTTCAGCCAGCGCCTGAAAGTGTTCTTCGAAGCGCTAGAGGCCCCGACCCCAGACGAAGAACCCTTCGTCCTCGATGCCCTGCAACGCTACAGTGCCAGCGAAATGCTGCTGGGCGCTGCCCTGGGCGACCCGGACAACGCCGAGCAGGCGCTACAAGCCCAGGCCCAACGCCTGCAGGCCTGTGGCATGCTGCCGCTGGCCGGCTTTGGCGAGCTGTTGCAGGCCGAGTTGATCCAACCGCTGCCCGACCTGCTGCAACGTCATCGCCAGTTGCTGCAACGCTGGCCGACGGTGGTCGAAGGCGCGCTGCCGATACACTTCGAGCACGCCGGCCATCGCCTGGAGGGCTGGTTGGGCCGGGTCTACCAGGCCGAAGACCACAGCCTGTTGAGCATCACCACGGTGCCCAACACCATCAACGCCGGGCGCAACAGCCTCAAGTGGCACCGCCTGATCGCCAGCTGGGTCATGCACCTGGCCGCCTGCGCCGCCGGCTATCCGCTGCACAGCGCGTTGCTGGCCAGTGACGTCACCCTGCTGCTCGGCCCCTTGCCCCAGGCCGATGCCGCCGAGCAGCTTGGCCACTTGCTGGTGTCGCGCCAGGCGGGCATGAATGCACCGCTGCCGGTTGCCGCCAAAACCGCATTTGCCTGGCTCGCCCAGGAAGATCCGGACAAAGCCCTGGCGGCAGCCACCCGAGCCTTCGAAGGCGATGGCCGCACCAGCTTTGGCGAGCGCAGCGAAAGCGTGGCCCTGGCCCGGCAGTTCCGCGACTTTGCCGCACTGAGCGCCGACGAAACCTTCGAAGGCTGGTGCGAAACCTTGTACCGCCCCTTGTTCAGTGCCAACTGGCAGGCCCAGGGCAACCCGGAGAATGACGCATGACCCAGGCCCGTCCCCTGGCATTGAGCTTCCCCCTGCACGGCAGCCAGCTGATCGAAGCCAGCGCCGGCACCGGCAAGACGTTCACCATTTCCGCGCTGTACCTGCGCCTGATCCTCGGCCATGGTGGCGAGCAAGGCTTCGGCCGTGAACTGCTGCCGCCGCAGATCCTCGTGGTGACCTTCACCGATGCAGCCACCAAGGAACTGCGCGAGCGTATCCGCGCCCGCCTGGCCGAGGCCGCGCGGTTCTTCCGCGGTGAGCTGGAAGGCGCCGACCCGTTGCTGCACCAGCTGCGCGACGACTATGCCGAAGACCACTGGCCACGTTGCGCCAGCCGCCTGGAGATCGCCGTGCAGTGGATGGACGAGGCCGCCGTCTCGACCATCCACGGCTGGTGCCAGCGCATGCTGCGCGAACACGCCTTCGACAGCGGCAGCCTGTTCACCCAGAGCCTGGAAACCGACCACAGCGACCTGCTCGGCCAGGTGATGCGCGATTACTGGCGGCGTTTCTGCTACGGCATGCACGGCGAGGCGCTGAACTGGGTGCGTAGCCACTGGGGCAGCCCGGACGCGCTGCTGCCGCGCATTCGCCCTCTGTTTGGCCGGGTGCGTGGCCAGCAGGACGAGCAGGAACCCCAGGCGCTGATCGATACCGCGCTGCAACAACGGGTTGAACAACTGCGCCAGCTCAAGGCCCCCTGGGCGCAATGGGCAGACGCGCTGCAGCAGATCTGCCGCGATGCCGTGGCCGCCAAGCAAGCCGATGGCCGCAAGCTGCAGGCGCGCTATTTCGAGCCCTGGTTCGACAAACTCCGCGCCTGGGCCGCAGAAGAGCAGGCTGTGGAGCTTGACCTCGGCACCGGCTTCACCCGCTTGACCCCAGACGGCATGGCCGAAGCCTGGAAAGCCGGCGAGCCCCCCGAGCACCCCGCGCTGCAGGCCATGCAGCACTTGCCGCAACAGCTGCAAGGCCTGGCCAGCCCCGACGCCCGCCTGCTCGAACATGCCGCCGCCTGGGTGTCGGCACGCTTTGAAGTGGAAAAGCGCCGCCGCGCCGAAATGGGCTTCGACGACATGCTGCTGCGCTTGCAGCATGCCTTGGGCAGCGAGGCCGGCGAGCGCCTGGCCGGGCTGATCCGCGAGCAGTTCCCGGTGGCCTTGATCGACGAATTCCAGGACACCGACCCAGTCCAGTACGGCATTTTCGAGCGCATCTACCACATCGGCGAAAACCGCCCGGACACCGGCCTGTTCATGATCGGTGACCCCAAGCAGGCGATCTACGCCTTTCGCGGTGCCGACATCCACACCTACCTGGCGGCGCGGCGCGCCACCGCAGGCCGGCTGCACAGCCTGGACACCAACTACCGCTCCAGCGAGGCCATGGTGGCCGCGGTCAACCGGGTGTTCCTGCAGGCCGAAGCCCGCGACCAAGGGCGCGGCGCCTTCCTGTTCCGTGCCCACGGCGACAACCCGCTGCCCTTCGTCGAGGTCAAGGCCAAAGGGCGGGGCGAGCGCCTGTTGATCGAAGGTGAAGCCTGCGCGGCCTTGCATTGCTGGCAGCTGGAAAGCGAAGACCCCGTCTCCAGCACCACCTACCGCCATCAGCTGGCCGGCAGTTGTGCCAGCCATATCGTCCAGCTGCTCAATGCAGGCCAACGTGGCCAGAGCGGCTTCGCCAATGCTGCCGGCGAACTGCGCCCGTGCCTGCCCTCGGACATCGCCATCCTCGTGCGCGACGGCCATGAAGCGCAGCTGGTGCGTGCCGAGCTGGCCGCACGCGGTGTGCGCAGCGTATACCTGTCCGACAAGGACTCGGTGTTCGCCGCCCAGGAAGCCCACGACCTGCTGGCCTGGCTCAAGGCCTGTGCCGAACCGGATTCCGAGCGCCTGCTCAAGGCCGCCCTGGCCAGCCCCACCCTGGAGCTGTCGCTGGCCCGGCTGGACCAGCTCAACCAGGACGAACGGGAATGGGAAGACTGGGTGATGCGCTTTCGTCGCTACCGCGACACCTGGCAGCGCCAGGGCGTGTTGCCCATGCTGCGCCACCTGCTGCATGACTTCGAACTGCCGCGCACGTTGATTGGCCGCAGCGATGGCGAGCGGGTGCTGACCAACCTCTTGCACTTGGCCGAACTGCTGCAGCAGGCGGCCGGCGAACTGGACGGCGAGCAAGCGCTGATCCGCCACCTGGCCGAGCACCTGGCCAATGCCGGCCAGGCCGGTGAAGAGCAGATCCTGCGCCTGGAAAGCGACGAGCAGCTGGTCAAGGTGGTCACCATCCACAAGTCCAAAGGCCTGGAATATCCGCTGGTCTACCTGCCCTTCATCTGCACCAGCAAGCCGGTGGACGGCAGCCGCCTGCCGCTGGCCTGGCACGACAGCCAAGGCAACGCGCAGCTGACCCTGACCCCAACCGCCGAACAGATCGCCCTGGCCGACGACGAGCGCCTGGCCGAAGACCTGCGCCTGCTCTACGTGGCCCTCACCCGTGCCCAATATGCCTGCTGGCTGGGTGTCGCCGACCTCAAGCGCGGCAACCAGAAAAGCTCGCAGCTGCACCGTTCGGCACTTGGCTACCTGCTCGGCGGCGGCCTGCCGCTGCCGGCCTCGGTGCAACTGGCTGGCTGGCTGCAGGGCTTGCAGGCGGGCTGCACGCACATTGCCTGCCACGCCCTGCCGCCGGCCAGCGACGATAGCTACCGCGCCCCCCATGACGAACGCGAGTTGCTGGCAGCGCGCAAGCCACGCCGGGCCGCTGCCGAGCATTGGTGGATCGCCTCCTACAGCGCTTTGCGGGTGGGTGAACAGACCCTGGGCGCCGACAGCTCCCAAGCCCAGCAACTGCAGGACGACGAGGTTGTCGATGCCCAGGTGATTCGCGAAGTGCCCGCCGATGGCGGGGATATCCACCGCTTCCCACGCGGCCCGAACCCCGGCACCTTCCTCCACGGCCTGCTCGAATGGGCTGGCCGTGAAGGCTTTGCCGACGTCGCCGGCAATGCCAAGCTGATCGAACGCACGGTCGGCCAGCGCTGCAACCGCCGCGACTGGGCCGGCTGGATACCCACGCTCAGCCAATGGTTGCAGCACCTGCTCAACGAGCCGCTGCCCGCCGGCGGTTCGCCGTTGGCCCTCGCGCAGCTGCAGCACTACCAGATCGAGATGGAATTCTGGTTTGCCAGCCACAACGTCGACGCCGAGCAACTGGACCGCCTGGTGGCCCGCCACACCCACCCCGGCAGCGCGCGGCCAGCTGCGCAGCCCACCGTGCTCAACGGCATGTTCAAGGGGTTCATCGACTTGGCCTATGAGCTGCATGGGCGCTACTACGTGGCCGACTACAAGTCCAATTGGCTGGGCCCGGACACCCTGGCCTATGACGCCCAGGCGATGGAGAAGGCCATTCTCGAACACCGCTACGACCTGCAGTACGTGCTTTACCTGCTGGCCCTGCACCGCCAGTTGCGCGCCCGGCTGCCCGATTACGACTACGACCGCCATGTGGGCGGCGCCCTGTTCATCTTCCTGCGCGGTGCCAGCAGCAGTGGCCATGGCGTTTACCATGCCAAGCCGCCGCGTGAGCTGATCGAAGCCCTCGATACGCTGTTTCGCGGCGAGCACGCCCCCGCGCAGCAAGACCTGTTTGCCGGAGCCGCACCATGAGCCGCACCCTGTACGACCTGTTGCCCACGCCGCTGCATGCCGAGCACTTGCTGGCCCTTGCGCCGCAACACAACAGCGCCGACCTGCTGCAACTGCTCGACCGCTGGGTAGAGCGTGGCTGGCTGCGTGCGCTGGACCGCGCGTTCGTGTCGTTCCTTGAGGAGCGCGCCCCCGGCAGCGACCCGTTGCTGTTGCTGGCGGCAGCCCTGGCCAGCCACCAACTGGGCCATGGCCACGTCTGCCTCGACCTGCAACAGACCCTCGCCGAACCAGACTTCGCCCTGTCGCTGCCACCGGAAGGCGATGCCCTCACCGGGCCGTTGCTATTGCCTTCGCAGCTGTTGGCCAACCTCGGCCTGAACACCTGGCTGCAGCGCATCGGTGCCAGCCCGCTGGTGGCGGCAGGCGATGCCCCGGCCCAACGCTCGCGCCCCCTGGTGCTCAGCGGCCAGCGCCTGTACCTGCGCCGCTACTGGAGCTACGAGCGGCAGATCGACCACACCCTGCGCCAGCGCCTGAACCAGGATGAAGCCACCCCCGCCGATTTGCCCGCACGCCTGGCGCAGCTGTTCGACCAAGGCGCCCTGGCAGGCCAGGTGGACTGGCAGAAACTCGCCTGCGCCCTGGCTACCCGCGCCGGCTTCAGCATCATCACCGGCGGCCCCGGCACCGGCAAGACCACCACCGTGGTGCGCCTGCTGGCGCTGTTGCAGGCCCCGGCGGTGGAGCAGGGCAGGCCGCTGCGTATCCGCCTGGCAGCGCCCACCGGCAAGGCGGCCGCGCGCCTCACCGAATCCATCGGCCAGCAGGTCGAACGGCTGCAGGTCAGTGACCAGGTGCGCGGGCAGATCCCCACCGATGTCAGCACTGTGCACCGCCTGCTGGGCAGCCGCCCGGGCTCGCGGCACTTCCGCCACCACGCCGGCAACCCGCTGCCGCTGGACGTGCTGGTGGTCGACGAAGCCTCGATGATCGACCTGGAAATGATGGCCAACCTGCTGGCCGCCTTGCCGCCAAAGGCGCGCCTGGTGCTTCTGGGCGACAAGGATCAGCTGGCCTCGGTGGAGGCGGGCGCGGTACTCGGTGACCTGTGTCGGGATGCCGAGGAGGGTTGCTACTCCCCCGCAACCCAGGCCTGGCTGGAACAGACCGGCGGCCAGTCGCTGGCCGACAGTGGCTTGAAGCAAGGTGACGAGCGCCAGCACCCGCTGGCCCAGCAGGTGGTGATGCTGCGTTTCTCGCGGCGCTTTGGCGAAGGCAGCGGCATCGGCCAGCTGGCCCGCCTGGTCAACCGCCAGGAGACGAGGGCGGCGCGCGATCTGTTGACCTTGCCGCCGGCCGACGTGTTCGGGCTGGCCCTGCGCGGTGAGCATGACCGCGCCTTCGACCGGCTGATTCTCGATGGCCTGAACCGGGGCGCCGAAGGGCCCCAGGGTTACCGCAGTTACCTGCGCACCATTGGCCGCTTGCGCCCGATGCCGGGCACTGCCTTCGACGACCCGCGCTGGGAGCAATGGGCTGGCAGCGTGCTGCAAAGCTTCGAAGCGTTCCAGCTGCTGTGCGCGGTGCGCAAGGGCGCCTGGGGTGTCGAAGGGCTTAACGAGCGGGTGGCGCGGGTGCTGCACAATGCCGGGCTGATCGACAGCCAGCAGCCCTGGTATGAAGGCCGCCCGGTGCTGGTGACACGTAACGACTACGGCCTGGGCCTGATGAATGGTGACATCGGCATCGCCCTGCGCCTGCCCGACGAGCACGGCGAGCCTTTGCTGCGCGTGGCGTTCGCCCGCAACGACGGCAGTGGCGGGGTACGCTTCGTGCTGCCCAGCCGTTTGAACGAGGTGGAAACCGTGTTCGCCATGACCGTGCACAAGTCCCAGGGCTCGGAGTTCAGCCATACCGCCCTGGTGTTGCCCGATGCGCTCAACCCGGTGCTGACCAAGGAGCTGGTGTACACCGGCATCACCCGGGCCAAGCATTGCTTCAGCCTGATCGAACCGCGCCCAGGCATTTTCGAGGAAGCCGTGGCGCGCAAGGTCCGGCGTATCTCGGGCCTGATGCTGGAGCAGGTCTGACGCCCACCCCTGGTAGGAGCGAGCGTAGCTCGCGATGGGGCGCGCAGCGGCCCCGGTTTTTCCGTTTCGCGGCACAGGATGCCGGGGCTGCTTTGCAGCCCATCGCGAGCTGCGCTCGCTCCTACAGGTGCCGTGCAACCTTCTGCTCAGCACTTACCTGAGGCCACCGTTATGCTATCGTTGCGCCGTGTACAGGCAGCAAACGCGAGAGCATGCTCACATGACAGGGGCCAGGGAACGGAAGACCGGCGTTGTGCTTTCTGTGTTGCTGGCGGCCCTGTTGCTATCGGCCGGCCCCGCCCATGCCGACGACGCCTCTGCCACCGCCGCCCAGGCCCAGCAACGGGCCAAGGCCGTCACCCAGGTGGTGCTCGGCATCCTCAGCTATGCCCGCTGGCCCGTCGACCCCCCGGCGCTGCGCCTGTGCCTGGTCGGCCCCACCGAATACGCCGATGACCTGATCAAGGGCAACGTGCAGAACTCCGGCCAGCCCCTGCAGGTACGCCGCCTGTTGGCCGATGACCGTCAGCTGGCCGATGCCTGCGACGCCCTCTACATCGGCAAGCTCGACCTCGGCCAGCGCGACCGCCTGTTCCAGGCCATCAGCGGCCACCCGGTGCTGAGTATCAGTGAAGCCGACGACCCGTGCACGGTCGGCAGCCTGTTCTGCCTGCGGGTCAGCGACCAGCAGGTCGCCTTCGAGGTCAACCTCGATTCGGTGGCGCGTTCCGGCGTGCGTATCCACCCCAGCGTGCTGCAGCTGTCACGGCGCCGGGCGGTGCAACCATGAGCGCCGGCAAGCCACGCCGTACCCGCCCGACCTTGCGCTCGGTGCTTGGCCGTGGCCACCTCAGCGTGGCACTGCTGGCCGTGGGCCTGGCGGGCATCTCGCTGACCCTACTGGGCGTGCTTGCCCTGCGCGTGTATGCCAACCACAACCTGCACCTGATCGCCCGCTCCATCAACTACACCGTCGAGGCGGCCGTGGTGTTCGACGACAGCCCAGCCGCCAACGAGGCGCTGGCGCTGATCGCCAGCACCGAGGAGGTGGCCGAGGCCAAGGTGTTCAACCACGACGGCGAGCTGCTGGCCCACTGGCAGCGCCAGGACGATGGCATGTTCGGGCGCCTGGAAGCGCATGTGGCCAGTGCCTTGCTCGATGAACCGATCCGCTTGCCCATCCTGCACCAGCAACAGCAGGTAGGGCAGACCGAGCTGGTCGGCCAGGGCCGCAGCCTGTTGCTGTTCCTGCTCAGCGGCCTGGGTGGCATCCTGTTTTGCACCGCGCTCAGTGCTTTCGTTGCCCTGCACCTGTCACGCCGCCTGCTTGGCGATATCGTGCGCCCGCTGCGTGGCCTGGCCAGCGTCGCCCACGCGGCCCGCCGCGAACGCAGCTTCGACCGGCGCGTGCCCGAGGCGCCCATTGCCGAACTCAACGAACTGGGCAACGACTTCAATGCCCTGCTCGACGAGCTGGAGGTCTGGCAGGGGCACCTGCAAAGCGAAAACGCCACCCTGGCCCACCAGGCCAGCCACGACAGCCTCACCGGCCTGCCCAACCGCGCGTTCTTCGAAGGCCGCTTGAACCGCTGCCTGCGCAACGCCGCGCAGCAGCAGGACCACCTAGCGCTGCTGTTCCTCGACAGTGACCACTTCAAGCAGATCAACGACAGCCTCGGCCATGCCGTGGGGGACGAAGTGCTGATCAGCGTCGCCGAGCGTATCCGCCAGCAGCTGCGCGAGCACGACCTGGTGGCGCGCCTGGGCGGCGACGAATTCGCCGTGCTGCTCACGCCGCTGCACACCCGCGAAGATGCCGAGCGCATCGCCGAGAAGATCATCGCCAGCATGCGCCAGGCGATCCAGCTCGACAGCGGTGGCCACCTCACCACCTCACTGAGCGTCGGCATTGCCTATTACCCCGATGATGGCAGCACCCCTGCCAGCCTTCTCAATGCCGCCGATGCGGCGATGTACCAGGCCAAGCGCAAGCGCCGTGGCCAGTGGCATGCGGCGCAGACGCAAGCGCCTGCCGCCGAGATCAAGAACAGGAGTTGAACCGTGATCCAGCGTGTGCGTTTTTCCTTGCTTGCAGTGTTGCTGGCCTTGCTGGCGCTGGGCGGTTGCCAGAGCGCCCCGCCCAAAGGCCTGACGGCCGAACAGATTGCCGTGCTCAAGCGCGAAGGGTTCGCCCCCACCGATGAAGGCTGGGCCTTCGACCTCTCGGGCAAGGTGCTGTTTGGCAGCGACCTGGACAGCCTCAACGGTGCCAGCCAGGCGATTGTCGAGCGCATCGGCAAGGCGCTGCTGGGCGTTGGCATACAAGGCGTGCGGGTTGACGGGCACGCCGATGCCTCCGGCAAGGCGGCCTACAACCAGCAGCTGTCAGAGCGGCGCGCGCAGAGCGTGGCCAGGGCCTTGGTCGGGGTAGGCATGCACGAGCAGAACATTCGTACCCGCGGCCTGGGCAGCACGCAGCCGGTGGCAGACAACCGCACCAGTGCCGGGCGCACCGAAAACCGCCGCGTCTCGATCGTGGTCGCGTCCTACTGACGCCTGAAAACACCCCTGCCCGTGCCATCAATGTGGGGCGAAGCGCATCTTGCGCGTTTCCCCCATCAACAACGGCGCATTCGCCTCGGTCACCCCACGAATGTAATCCCACAACAAGGTAATGCGCTTCAACTTGCGCAAATCCTCCCGGCAATACATCCAGAACTGCCGCGTCACCTCGATCTGCTCCGGCAACACCGTTACCAGCCGCGCATCCTGCGCCGCCAGGAAGCACGGCAGAATTGCCAACCCACGCCCCTGCAACGCCGCCGTGTACTGGGCAATCACGCTGGTGCTGCGCAGGTGCGCGTTGGCATTGGGAATCAGGTTGGCCAGGTACAGCAGCTCGGAACTGAACGCCAGGTCATCCACATAGCTGATGAATGGGTGGCGTACCAGGTCGCTCACCTGGCGGATCGGCGCATGGTTGTCGAGGTAATCCTGCGTCGCGTACAGCCGCAGCCGGTAGACGCACAGCTTGCAGCACACGTAAGGCCCATGCTCGGGCCGCTCCAGCGCGATAACGATGTCTGCCTCGCGCTTGGACAGGCTGATGAAGTGCGGCAGCGGCAGGATATCCACCGAAATCGCCGGGTAGGCATCGACGAAGTGGCTCAGTTGCGGGGTGATGAAAAAGCTGCCGAAGCCCTCGGTGCAGCCCATGCGTACATGCCCCGACAGCGCCACCCCCGAGCCTGACACCTGCTCGCAGGCCATGTGCAGGGTGCTTTCGATCGACTCGGCATAACCCAAAAGGCGCTGCCCCTCGGCGGTCAGCACGAAGCCACTGGTGCGCGACTTCTCGAACAGCAGCGTGCCCATCGCCCCCTCCAGCGAGCTGATGCGCCGCGACACCGTGGTGTAGTCCACGGCCAGGCGCTTGGCGGCGCTGCTGGCCTTGCGCGTGCGCGCCACTTCAAGAAAGAACTTCAGGTCGTCCCAGTTCAGCGCACTGAGGGAGGTCAGGTCTTTTTGCATGTTGATCCGGTTTTTTTGTGCGTTCTTGTTGGATGTTTGCACATCTATACTCGAAAAAAGCCCCAGTACGCCACCTCGCGTCTGCCCGGCGCTGGCGATCGCGTCCCGACAATAATTCCAAGGAGAACGCAGATGAACGCACCGCAATCCCCCGGTAACACCAAGGTCGAGCAAGCCAAGCTGCTGATCGACGGCCAGTGGGTCGAATCGAAAACCAACGAATGGCGTGACATCGTCAACCCAGCCACCCAGGAAGTGCTGGCGCGGGTGCCGTTCGCCACCGCCGAGGAAGTGGACGCTGCCGTGGCGGCCGCCCAGCGCGCCTTCAAAACCTGGCGCGATACCCCGATCGGTGCGCGCATGCGCATCATGCTCAAGCTGCAGGCGCTGATCCGCGAACACACCAAGCGCATTGCCCAGGTGCTCAGCGCCGAACAGGGCAAGACCCTTGCCGACGCCGAGGGCGACATCTTCCGCGGCCTGGAAGTGGTCGAGCACGCCGCCTCCATCGGCACCCTGCAGATGGGCGAGTTCGCCGAGAACGTTGCCGGTGGCGTGGATACCTACACCCTGCGCCAGCCCATCGGCGTGTGCGCCGGCATCACCCCGTTCAACTTCCCGGCCATGATCCCGCTGTGGATGTTCCCGATGGCTATTGTTTGCGGCAACACCTTCGTGCTCAAACCGTCCGAGCAGGACCCACTGTCCACCCTGCTGCTGGTGGAGCTGGCGCTGGAGGCCGGAGTGCCGGCCGGGGTGCTGAACGTGGTGCACGGCGGCAAACAGGTGGTGGACACCATTTGCACCCACCCGGATATCAAGGCGATTTCCTTCGTCGGCTCCACCGAAGTGGGCACCCACGTGTACAACCTGGCCAGCCAGCACGGCAAGCGCGTGCAGTCGATGATGGGTGCGAAGAACCACGCCGTGGTGCTGCCCGACGCCAACCGCACGCAAACCGTCAACGCCCTGGTTGGCGCCGCCTTCGGTGCGGCGGGGCAGCGCTGCATGGCCACCTCGGTGGCGGTGCTGGTGGGTAAGGCACGGGAATGGCTGCCGGACATCAAGGCCGCCGCCAGCAAGCTCAAGGTCAATGCCGGTTGCGAGCCGGGTACCGACGTTGGCCCGGTGGTGTCCAAGCGCGCCAAGGAGCGCGTGCTGGGCCTGATTGAAAGCGGGATCAAGGAAGGCGCCACGCTCGAACTCGATGGCCGTGGCGTCAAGGTGCCGGGCTACGAGCAGGGCAACTTCGTTGGCCCAACCCTGTTCTCCGGGGTGCGTACCGACATGCAGGTGTACACCCAGGAAATCTTCGGCCCGGTGCTGGTAACGCTTGAAGTCGACACCCTCGATGAGGCCATCGCCCTGGTCAACGCCAACCCGTTCGGCAACGGCACCGGCCTGTTCACCCAAAGCGGGGCGGCGGCGCGCAAGTTCCAGAGCGAGATCGACATCGGCCAGGTGGGCATCAACATCCCGATTCCGGTGCCGGTGCCATTCTTCAGTTTCACCGGCTCGCGCGGTTCCAAGCTCGGTGACCTTGGCCCGTATGGCAAGCAAGTGGTGCAGTTCTACACGCAGACCAAAACCGTCACCGCCCGCTGGTTCGATGACGACAGCGTCAACGACGGTGTGAACACCACCATCAGCCTGCGCTAAGGAGCACGCCATGCGTATTGCATTCATCGGCCTGGGCAACATGGGCGCGCCCATGGCCCGCAACCTGACCAAGGCCGGGCATCAGCTGAACCTGTTCGACCTGAACAAAACCGTGTTGGCCGAACTCGCCGAGCTGGGCGGGCAGGTCAGCGCATCACCCCGGGATGCTGCGGCCAGCAGCGAGCTGGTGATCACCATGCTGCCCGCGGCGGCCCATGTGCGCGCCGTGTACCTCAATGAAGAGGACGGCGTGCTGGCGGGCATTCGCCCAGGCACGCCCACCGTCGATTGCAGCACCATCGACCCGCAAACGGCGCGCGACGTGTCCAAGGCTGCAGCGGCCAAGGGCATCGACATGGGGGATGCACCGGTGTCTGGTGGCACTGGCGGCGCGGCGGCGGGCACGCTGACCTTCATGGTCGGCGCAAGCCCAGCGCTGTTCGCTACCCTCAAGCCAGTGCTGGAGCAGATGGGCCGCAATATCGTGCACTGCGGCGAAGTCGGCACCGGGCAGATCGCCAAGATCTGCAACAACCTGCTGCTGGGGATCTCGATGATCGGTGTGTCCGAGGCGATGGCCCTGGGCAATGCGCTGGGCATCGATACCCAGGTGCTGGCCGGGATCATCAACAGCTCCACCGGGCGCTGCTGGAGCTCCGATACCTACAACCCTTGGCCGGGCATCATCGAAACTGCGCCGGCGTCGCGGGGGTACACCGGTGGGTTTGGCGCGGAGTTGATGCTCAAGGACCTGGGCCTGGCCACCGAGGCCGCCCGTCAGGCGCACCAGCCGGTGATCCTCGGCGCCGTGGCCCAGCAGTTGTACCAGGCCATGAGCCTGCGCGGCGACGGCGGCAAGGACTTCTCGGCGATCATCGAGGGCTACCGCAAAAAAGATTGAATCAGGCCCCTCACAAAACCTGGTAGGAGCGAGCGTAGCTCGCGATGGGGCGCGCAGCGCCCCCAGGGTTTCAGCTTCGCCGCCGAAACCCCCGGGGCTGCTTTACAGCCCATCGCGAGCTGCGCTCGCTCCTACGCGTGCAGTGTCGCGTTTGAAAATATCCCCGTGAATCAGGCGAAAACGAAATACTTGCGCACGGTCTCGACCACTTCCCAGGTGCCTTTCATCCCCGGTTCGATCACGAACACATCACCCGCCTTCAGGTGCTTGGGCTCTTCACCTTCAGGGGTGATGATGCAGTAGCCATCGAGGAAGTGGCAGAACTCCCACTTCTCGTAGTTCACCTCGAACTTGCCCGGGGTGCAGATCCAGGTGCCCATGATCTTGCTGCCGTCGGCCGACAGGTAGGCATTGAGGTTGACGGTGTGCGGATCGCCGCCGATGCGCTTCCACTTGGTGGCGTCCACGACCGGCGTCGGGCAGGTTTCGCGCAGGACGGTGATGAAATCGGACATGGCACAACTCCTGGTGATGGCTGAATGACTCGTCACCATAGGGCCATCTGCCGGGCCGCAGTTGCCTGGGCTCGACGCCCAGGTGCCTGCCCGCGCTATGCCATCAATGCCGGCCAGTGGCTAGCGCGCCAACTCTGATTTCCTACAAGTCTGCAGGTAGGAGCTCATTTCCTGGCGTCTGCGGCATTGCGCGAGTTGGCGCTCGCGCACTAAAGCCCCAGCGCGTTGGCATCAGCCGTTGGCTATGCCCACCAATACCGCACAAAGTGAAAGAACACTGGCGCTGCGAAGCATACCGAGTCCAACCGGTCGAGCATGCCGCCGTGGCCTTCGATCATGTGGCCCCAGTCTTTTACCCCACGGTCGCGCTTGATCGCCGACATCACCAGGCCGCCGAAGAAGCCCATGGCATTTACCGTCAGGGCCATCAGCGCGGCCTGCCAGAACGTGAACGGGGTGATCCAGCACAGCAGGGCGCCGATCAGGGTGGCCAGCGTGACGCCGCCCACCAGGCCTTCGAGGGTTTTCGACGGTGACAGGTTGGGCGCTACCTTGCGCTTGCCGAACAGCTTCCCGCACACGTACTGCAGCACGTCGCTCAGTTGCACCACCAGGATCAGCCAGGCGATCAGCAGCAGGTTGCGGCCTTCGAAGCCTGGAATCTGCAGGGTCATCAGTGCCGGCACCGACGACACGCAGTACACCGCGATCATCAGCCCCCACTGCACCTTCGAGGCGCGTTCCAGAAAGCGCGTGGTGTCGCCGCCCAGGCTCGCCAGAATCGGCAGCAGCAGGAACAGGTACACCGGAATGAAAATGCTGAACAAGCCATACCAGTCCATGGCGATCAGCACGTACTGCACCGGCAACGCTAGGTAGAACGCCGTCGCCAGCGCCGGGTAGTCGCTGCGCCGGGTTGGGGTGAGGGTCATGAACTCGCGCAGGGCGTAGAACGACACGCCATAGAACAGCACGATCACGCCATACTTGCCGAACAGGAAGGCCAGCCCGATCACCAGCACCATCACCCACCAGGCATTGATGCGCGCATTGAGGTTGTCGATCACCGCGTGTGGCGCAGGGCCGGCGCGCCACTTGAGCAGGCGGCCGATCACGCTGGCGAGCAGCAGCAGGGCGCCGATGCCGGCGAACAGCGAAAGGGTGTTGTCGTCCATCTCAGGCATCCTTCGGGGCCAGGTTCAGCAGGGCCTGGCTGGCCCGCTCAAGAAAGGCCTGCTTGCCTTCGTCGGCGAGCAGGTGCAGGGGTTCGCCAAAACTCAAGGTACACAGCAACGGCAGAGGCAGGGCGCGGCCCTTGGGCATGACCCGGTTGAGGTTGGCGATCCACACGGGCACCAGTTCGATACCGGGGTTTGCTGCGGCCAAGTGGAACAAGCCGCTTCTGAACGGCAGCAGCGCCTCGTCGCCCAGGTTGCGGGTGCCTTCCGGGAAGAAAATCAGCGAGTCGCCCTGGGCCAGGGCATCGAGCACCGGTTGCAGGGGGCTGCCTTGGCCTTCGCTGCGCTGGCGGTCGATCAGCACGCCATTGAACACCCTGCGGATCAGAAAATCGCGGATCCCAGGCTTGGCCCAATAGTCGGCGCCAGCCACCGGGCGGGTGCGCTGGCGCAGGGCCTGGGGCAGCGACGCCCAAAGCAGCACGAAGTCGCCATGGCTGCTGTGGTTGGCGAAGTACAGGCGCTGCACCGGCTGCGGCGTGCAGCCCAGCCACAAGGCGCGGGCGCCGGTGATCAGGCGGGCGGCGGAGGTGATGACGAAAGCGGTCAGGGGGGCGAGCATGGATCGGTTCTTATCCGGTGAAAGGCAGTGTCAGCAGGGTAGCCAACACCAGCAGCACTTGCAGGCCCAGGCATGACGCCTGGCGGCGCAGCAGCGCCAGGGCGCCCTGGCTGCGGGTTGGCCAATCGCGGGTGTCGCTGGCCTGGGGTTTGAGTTTCAGCCCGTGCAGGGCCTGGTCCAGCGCCTGGGTATCGGCTGCAAGGTCGTTGCTGGCGGCCAGGTGGGCAAACAGCGCGGCGTCCAGTGCCACGCGAATCGCCCAGTATTTGTGCAGCCCACCCAGTAGCAGCAGGGCGATACACAGCATCGTTCCCCCTGGCTGCACGGCAGCCCCGGCGAGTGGCGCCAGGCCGTAGGCCAGGGCCACCAGGCTGATGCCGTCCGACCAGCGCTCCAGTTGCCTGCCGCGCTGCAACAGGCTGGCGATCAGTTGCAGGTTCATCGTTGGGCTCCCAGCTGCTGCAGCACCTGGCGGTGGGCCGGGTGCAGGACGATACCGGGGCGTGCCTGGCGGATCGTGCGCTCGGCCTGGTCGGCATCGGCGCAGCGCCCGGTGATAATCAGCCAGGCCGCCACGGCACTGGCGCTGCGCGAGTAACCCAGGGCGCAGCAGACCAACAACGGGCCTTGCTGGCGCAGTTGTTCGATGCTCGTGGCTGCCGCGTGCAGCAGGGCGCTGTCGGGGGCGATCAGGTCCAGGGCCGGAAAGACCCGATAAGCCTGCTGGCGCGTCACGGTGCAGGGCAGTTCGCCGCACAGGTCGACGATGGCGGTGTGCGCAGCCGGGCTGCGGCAACCGGGAATGCGCCCCAGGAACACCCCATCGCAGACTTCATCCGGGCGTGGCTGGCGCCAGGTCCACAGCCGCGAGTTGAGCCACGCACCGGCCAGGTAGGGTGCGAACAACCCGATTGCCGCGCAGCTCAGCCGGCCATCGTCCCTCTTCTGAAAACCGCTGGCACCGAGCACGGCGTAGTTCAGCGCGACCAGCCCCAGTGACAGCGCAGGCCACGCCAGCCACAGCCACGCGCCGCCCAGGCCGAACGCCAGCCCGGCACACAGCAACGCGCCCAGCGCATAGGCCAGGGCCAGCCACCAGCGCTTGGGCACCCGTGCCAGGCGGGCCGCCTGCCAGGGCAGCTGGCCCTGTGACGGCCACAGCCACAGGCAGAAAAACCCCGCCAGCGCCCCCGTGGGCAGGTCGATGAAATGGTGCTGCCAGGTGGTCAACACCGACACACCGATCAATGCCATCCAGCCATGCATCAGCCAGCGCCAGGGTTGGCCCTGCAGGTGACGGGCGAACATCGCCCACAGGATCACCAGCAGGGTAATGTGCAGCGACGGTGCCTGGTTGAAGGGTTTGTCGAAGCCCATCAGCACGTCGAACAGCCAGCCGAACAGCCCGTCCAGCGGCGGGCGTTCGAAGGTGAAACGCAATGGCAAGAGCAGGAAGCAGAAGATGCAGATCACCTGCGCGCTCAGCAGTGCCAGGGCATGCCGGTCCATTTCCCGGCGGCTGCGCGGCAGCAGGAACGACAGCCCGTACAGCAGGTCGATCGACCAGTACGGAATGATCGTCCACGGCCACAGCGGCATGCGCTGTTCCCAGGCGAACACCAGGCTACCGACGTCGCTGCGCCCGGCCGTTAGGGTGTTCGCCAGGCCATAGCTGATAAAGAACAACGGCCCCAACAGCAACAGCCAGAGCACGCCCCGGCGGATCAGGCCCGGTTCGCGCACTGGCGTCATTCGCCAACCCTTATGGCCAGGCTGACGCTGAAAATGCCCCACTCGTCGATGCGCTGGGTCAGCTTGCGAAAACCTGCCGCCTCCACCAATTGGTCCATTTCCGCCTGGCTGCGCCGGCGCATCACCCAGGCTTGGCCACCCCGGTGGCTGGTCAGGGCGCGGGCGATCATCTCCAACTGCGGGTGCCAGGGTTGCCCGGTGTACACCAGGTAACCGCCGGGCTGCACGGCATCTGCCAGGCCCGCCAGGGAGTTGGCCACCAGCGCATTGCTGGCAAACAGCTCGTAGAGGCCCGACACCACGGCCAAGGTTGGGCGCGGTTGCAGGGCAGCCAGGCTGTCGCGGTCGAAGGCATCGCCTTGAACGAAGCGGGCGATATCGGCCAGGCCCTTTTCGCCGATCAGCGCCTGGCCTTGCTGAACGTTCAGCTCACTGTAGTCGCGCAGCAGGATCGAGTCCGGGCGCTGTTGCAGCCCCTCCAGGGCTTCGAGGATGTAGCGGCCATGGCCGGCGGCAATGTCGACGATATCCACAGGCCGCTGCTGTTCCCACAGATGGGCGATGGCCAGGCGCAGCAGCGCTTCCACATGCAACTTGCGCTGGCGAATGCCCCGCCAGCCGATGGCATTGAGGTAGTTCCGGTCGACCAGCCGCCCCAGTTTGCCCTTGCCCGTGGGCTGGTTGCGGTACACATAGTCGAGGGTGCTGCCAGAGTCGAAGCCGGTTTCGAAGCCAAGTTTCACTCCCTCAGAAAGCCCCTTGCCCAGGCGCAGGCCGGCACGGGTGGCCCGCCAGTACAGCTCGCGGGGCGAGTACCGAGGCAACGGCGCGGCAAGGCTTTCGGCTTCGGCGCAGCTGGCGCCGGCCTTGTCGGCGTCGAGCAGGCCAGGCGGCGCAGCGGGGTTGTCGAAGCAGTGGCTGACAAAGCGTTCGATGCGGCGCAGGGCATGGGCCCGGTCGCGCTCGCCCAGGGTGTCGTGGAAGAAGCCGGGAAGCACGTGCATTTCCTTGCGCGCGCTGCCCAGGCGTTCGAAGAATTGCACCTGCGGCTGGCGCTCGACCACCAGGTCGGCGCCAGACACCAGCAACTGGGTCGGCAGCTGGATCGCCTGGGCATCGGCAACCACCCGGTCGGCCGCGTCATACAGGCCCAAAAGCATGGTGACCGAGATCGGCCGGCTGATCAGCGGGTCGGCCTGGTACGACATCACCCGCTCCGGGTCGTGGGTCAGCAGCCGTGGCTTGACGTAGCTGTTGACGAAGAAGTTGCCGCGCAGGGCCTTGAGCAATTTCAGCCCGGGCCGGGCGAACGGCACGTACAGCTTCACCTTGAACGCCGGGGAGGCCAACACCAGGCAGCGAACCTTGGGCGCGTAGTCGTGGGCCCAGGTGGCGATCAGCACTGCACCGACGCTTTGTGCCAGCACCACCATGTCCTGTTCGGCTATGCCGTGCTGCGCCTGGAGATGTTCGATGAAGGTCTGCACGTCGCGCACGCTGGTGGCGAAGCCTGGGCTGTCACCCCGTGCGCCTGGCGACTGGCCGTGGCCGCGGGCGTCCCAGGCGAAGAAGTCGTAGCCTGGCAGGTCCAGCTCGTCGGCCAGGTGGGCCATGCGCCCGCCGTGTTCGTGGCCACGGTGAAACATCACCACCGCCCTGCGCGGCTGGAAAGCGTTGCGAGTGGCAGGCCAGTGACGGTAGTGCAGCTCGACACCGTCATGGGTGGAGAAATGCAGTGCTTGGGCTTGGCGCATGTCAGCGTCCTTTTCTGGCGAAGGGCTCAGCGAAGTTCAGCCAGGCCCTGGCGAACCCGGTTGTACAGGGTATAGAGCGAGAGCAGCAGGATGACCACCAGCAGGCCGTTGCTCCAACTGGCGTTGAGCAGCCCCAGGGCCACCCCGAAGCCCAGCACGCCGAAGGCGAAGGCCCGGTCGCTCTTGCCCATTGGCCCGTCGTAGCGCCGCGACGCACCGGCCAGCGGGCCCATGACGCCGGCGTATTCGCTGATCAGCGCGGCAATCACCACCAGCACCACCAGGGCCGGCGAAATGCCTGCCACCAGGGCGAAGGGCAGGTACAGGGCGGCATCGGCCACCAGGTCGCAGAGTTCGTTGAGGTAGGCGCCAAGGCGGGTCTGTTGGCCGAATTCACGGGCGAGCATGCCGTCGACGGCGTTGAAGGCCATGCGCAGCAGCATCCACACCGGAACCAGCAGGAACAGCCAGGTGATGTGGCTGAAGGCCGCGAGCAGCAGGCCCAGCAGCACCGACACCAGGGCGGCGCCAAGGGTGACCTGGTTGGCGCTGACGCCACGGGCGTGCAGGCGCTGCACGGCAGGGCGCAACAGGGCCTGGAAGCGGGGTTTGAGCTGGTAGATCGAGGGCACGGGAATTTCCTTTTCGGGTGCGACCCGCCGATTGTGAGCATTCCCCGGCGCACGCTGCAAGCGGCTTGCACGCTCCCCCCTTGTTTAGCGCTGGCGCCTCGCGCCATGATGGCGCCCATGGAAAACTTCATCGCGTTCTACCACAACATCGGCCCGGCACTGTCATTGCTGGTGGTCATCACCTTTCTGCTGGCCGGCGCGGTCAAGGGCGTGATCGGCCTGGGCCTGCCCACCATCGCCATGGGCCTGCTGGGGCTGGCCATGCCGCCTGCCCAAGCAGCCGCGTTGCTGATCGTGCCCTCGACCCTGACCAACCTGTGGCAGTTGGCAACCGGCGGGCACCTGCTGGGGCTGCTGCGCAGGCTCGGGGGGATG
This sequence comes from Pantoea sp. Tr-811, assembly GCF_011752535.1. Classification (NCBI taxonomy): domain Bacteria; kingdom Pseudomonadati; phylum Pseudomonadota; class Gammaproteobacteria; order Enterobacterales; family Erwiniaceae; genus Pantoea; species Pantoea sp. Tr-811. The sequence goes on along the minus strand of NZ_VWXJ01000003.1, from coordinate 437,209 downwards.
CTGGCGATGATCTTCGCCGGGACACTGCTTGGCAGTGTCTGGCTTGGCATCGACAGTGGGCCATGGGCAGTGCATGCGTTGGGCGCCGCACTGGTGGTTTATGCGCTGTACGGGTTGGCGGGGCCGAGCTTGCGCGTGGCCGCGGAAAAGGAACGCTGGCTGGGGCCGCTCTGTGGCCTGGTCACCGGCGTGGTCACGGCGGCAACCGGTGTGTTCGTGATGCCGGCAGTGCCCTACTTGCAGAGCCTGGGCTTGAGCCGCGACGAAATGATCCAGGCCCTGGGCCTGTCGTTCACGGTGTCGACCCTGGCACTGGCGGTAGGCCTGGCTGGCCAGGATGCCCTGGGAGGGCAGGCCTTGGGTGCCTCTTTGCTGATGCTGGCGCCGGCCCTGCTGGGCATGCTGGCTGGCCAGTGGCTGCGCCAGCGCATCAGCGCAGCGCTGTTCAAGCGCTGCTTCTTCATCGGCCTGGCCGCGCTGGGCGGCCATTTGCTGATCAACGGTTAGCGGATGAGGCGCTGAGCATCACGACCGGCTGGATATCGAAATCGCGCTCAAGGTAGTCCATGCGTTTTTCGAAGAACTCGACCATGTGCGGCAGGGCCGAGTGGGTATCCAGCGCCGCCTTGTTGGCCCACACCTCGAAGAACACGAACAGGCTCGGGTCCTGCTGGTCGCGCAGCATGTGGTATTCGATGCAGCCCGGTTCCTGGCGGCTTGGCTCGACATAGGCGCGGAACAGGGTTTCGAAGGCTTCGGCCATTTCCGGGCGGGTCTTGGCCTTGAGGATGAATGCGTGTTGCTCGCTCATGAGGGGTTCTCGTAAAACGACAATGAAGGGGTGAACCGATTCTACGGCAATAATGGAGTGTGCATTGTTGACTTCAGGTCAATTGTATTTTGCCCCGCACCGGCTGTATCCCGTCCCCCGTGAGCCTCTAACCTGCCGGCCTGAATTTTTGACCCGGCCCGGGAGGCCAGCATGAAAAAGATCCTTCTGCTCAATGGTGGCAAACAGTTCGCCCATTCCGACGGGCGCTTGAACCAGACCCTGCACGACGCCGCGCTGGCCCACCTGGACCGCGCCGGCTACGACGTGCAGCAGACCTTCATCGACGGTGGCTACGATGCCCAGGCCGAGGTGGAGAAATTCCTCTGGGCCGACGTAATCATCTACCAGATGCCGGGTTGGTGGATGGGCGCGCCGTGGACCGTGAAGAAGTACGTCGACGATGTGTTCACCGCCGGCCACGGTAGCCTCTACGCCAACGATGGCCGCACCCGCTCGGACCATTCGCAGAAGTACGGCAGTGGCGGCCTGGTGCAGGGCAAGCAATACATGTTGTCGCTGACCTGGAACGCACCGCAGCAGGCGTTCGACGACCCGAGTGATTTCTTCGAAGGCAAAGGTGTGGATGCGGTGTATTTCCCGTTCCACAAGGCCAACCAGTTCCTCGGCATGGCCGGGCTGCCGACGTTCCTGGCGGTGGATGTGATGAAGCGGCCCGATGTGCCGGCAGCCTTGGCGGCCTATGAGGCGCACCTGGACAAGGTGTTTGGCACGGCGGAGTGATTTATTGCCTGTACCGGCCCTTTCGCGGGGCAAGCCCGCTCCTACAGGCTATACGACGGCCTTGTAGGAGCGGGCTTGCCCCGCGAAGAGGCCAGTACAGCTACCACTGGACGTGCACCGCCAGCCGCTATCTAATCCCACCACACCCCCTCACAGGCCCCCGCCGTGAAAACCCGATCCGAAGAACTCCAGGTATTCGTCGCCGTCATCGACTGCGGTTCGATCTCCGCCGCCGCCGAGCTGATGGGCCAAACCCCATCGGCCGTCAGCCGCACGTTGTCACGCCTGGAGGCCAAGCTCGGCACCACCCTGGTCAACCGCACCACCCGGCGCATGGACCTCACCGAAGAGGGCCGCTTCTTCCTCGAACGCGCGCGCCGGGTGCTGGAACAGATGGACGAGATGGAAGAGCGCCTGTCGATGAACCGCCAGACCCCGTCCGGGCGCCTGCGCATCAACGCCGCCGCGCCGTTCATGCTGCATGCCATCTTGCCGTGGATCGGTGAGTTTCGCCGCCAGTACCCCGGCATCGAGCTGGAACTCAACACCGACGACCTGATTATCGACTTGCTGGAGCAGAGCACTGACGTTGCCATTCGCATCGGTGAACTGGCCGACTCCAGCTTGCATGCACGCGCCCTGGGCTGCAGCCCGGTGCAGGTGCTGGCAAGCCCGGCGTACCTTGAGCAACACGGCACGCCGCAGCAGGTCGAAGACCTGAACCAGCATTGCCTGCTGGGTTTCAGCCAGCCGGAATCGCTCAACCAGTGGCCCCTGCGCCATGCCCAGGGCGACCGCTGGAGCATTCGCCCGGCGCTGCTTGCCTCCAGTGGCGAAACCCTGCGCCAGCTGGCGCTTGCCGGGGAGGGCATCGTCAGCCTGTCGCACTTCATGACCCACGAAGACATCCGCAGCGGCCGCCTCCAGGTGCTGCTGGGCGAAGCCAACAACGGCTACCGCCAGCCCATCCATGCGGTGTACTACCGCAACACGCAACTGGCCCTGCGCATCCAGTGCTTTCTCGATTTCATCCAGCGCAAGTTGGCGATGTACGCCTGCTGAGTTGCCTGAACGCGACAGCGCCTGCCCACAGGCGGCGAAACTTCCCTTGGTTGATTGCACAGTCGAAACGCTTCGGCCTTACTGACTGCTCAACAAAAACAACACCAAGGAAGTGTCATGCGTATTGTCCCGTTCCAGTACCTGGCCCTGGCCGCCGCGCTCCTGAGCTGTTCCACGACCTTCGCCGCCACGCTGGAGGGCGGCGCGGTCGCCGCCCCCGATCAATATGGTGCACAGGTTGCCGCCGATATCCTGAAAAAGGGGGGTAACGCGGTGGACGCTGCCGTGGCCACTGCCTTCACCCTGGCGGTGACCTACCCCGAGGCGGGCAACATCGGCGGTGGTGGCTTCATGACCTTGTTCGTCAACGGCAAGGCCTACTTCCTCGATTACCGCGAAGTGGCGCCCAAGGCAGCCACCCGCAACATGTACCTGGACGCCAAGGGCGAGGTGATCGAGAACCTCAGCCTGGTGGGTGTGCGCGCTGCAGGCGTGCCCGGCACGGTGATGGGCCTGTGGGAGGCCCACCGCAAGTTCGGCAAGCTGCCCTGGAGCGAGCTGCTGACGCCGGCCATCGGCTACGCCAAGAACGGCTTCAAGGTGGCTGAAAAGCAGTACCAGTACCGCAACGATGCCCAGGGCCTGTTCAAGACCGCCACCAACTTCAACGACTACTTCGGTTCCCTGAAAGTGGGCGAGCTGTTCAAGCAGCCGGAGCTGGCGCAGACCCTGGAACGCATCGCCGACAAGGGCGTCAGCGAGTTCTACCAGGGCAAGACCGCCGACCTGCTGGTGGCGCAGATGCAGGCCGACAAGGGCCTGATCAGCAAGCAGGACCTCAAGGACTACAAGGCCGTGTGGCGCGAGCCAATGGCCCTGAGCTGGCGCGGCAATGTGGTCTACACCGCACCGCCACCCAGCTCTGGCGGCGTGGCCCTGGCCCAGCTGCTGGGCATCAAGGAAGACCGCGCCGCTGACTTCAAGGGCGTGGCGCACAACTCGGCGCAATACATCCACCTGCTGGCCGAAATTGAAAAACGGGTGTTCGCCGACCGCGCCGACTACCTTGGCGACCCGGCCTTCACCAAGGTGCCGGTCGACCAGCTGGTGGCCAAGGACTACCTGGCCAAGCGCGCCGCCCAGGTCAACCCGAAAGCCATTTCCGCCACCGACCAGGTCAAGCCTGGGCTGGAGCCGCACCAAACCACGCACTTCTCCATCGTCGACCAGCAGGGCAACGCGGTCAGCAACACCTACACCCTCAACCTTGACTACGGCAGCGGCGTGGTGGTGAAGGGCGCAGGTTTCCTGCTCAACGACGAAATGGACGATTTCAGCGCCAAGCCCGGTACGGCCAACGCCTTTGGCGTGGTGGGCGGTGATGCCAATGCCATCGCGCCGGGCAAACGCATGCTGTCGTCGATGAGCCCGAGCCTGATGACCCGCGATGGCAAGGTCGAGCTGGTGATCGGCACACCGGGCGGTTCGCGGATCTTCACCTCGATCTTCCAGGTGATGAACAACCTGTACGACTACGGCATGCCGCTGGAGAAGGCCGTGGCGGCGCAGCGGGTACACCACCAGTTGCTGCCCAAGGACACCATTTACTTCGACAGCTATGCGCCGCTGACCGGGCCAGTGGCTGATGAGCTGAAGAAGATGGGGTATGTGCTGGAGGACCAGGGCTGGGAGATGGGCGATATCCAGGCGATTCGGGTGGAGGGGGGGAAAATTGAAACCGCTTCCGATCCGCGTGGGCGTGGGGTGGGGATGATCGTCAAGTAGCTCTTGGCTGGCACTTTCGCGGGGCAAGCCCGCTCCTACAGAGGTACGGCGCAGGGTTTGAATGTTGCGCTGGCCCTGTGGGAGCGGGCTTCAGGTCAGACGCGGAACTGGCTCACCAACGTCTGCAGGTGCCCGCCCAAACGCGCCAGCTCCACGCTGGACGCCGCCGTCTCATCACTGGCCGCCGCCGTCTGCTCCGACACATCGCGCACGTTGAGGATGCTGCGGCTGATCTCCTCCGCCACCGCACTTTGCTGCTCGGCCGCCGCGGCAATCTGCTGGTTCATCGACTGGATGCTCGACACCGTGCTGGTGATGTTTTCCAGCGAGGTGCCCGCCTTGCGTGCCAGCTCCACACTGCTGTCGGTGAGGGTGCGGCTGCCCTGCATGGCATTGGCCACCTGCTGGGTGCCGTGCTGCAGGCCGGCCACCAGTTCCTCGATCTCCTCGGTGGATTTCTGCGTGCGCTGGGCCAGGCCGCGCACTTCGTCGGCGACCACGGCAAAGCCACGGCCGGCTTCACCGGCACGGGCCGCTTCGATCGCGGCGTTAAGCGCCAGCAGATTGGTTTGCTCGGCCACCGACTTGATCACGTCCATGACGCTGCCGATCTTCTGGCTTTCCTGCTGCAGCAGGTTCATGGCCTCGGTGGAACGCTGCACTTCCTCGGCCAGGCGTTCGATCTGGCTGATCGCCTCGGCCACCACGCGGTCACCGGCGCGGGCTTGCTCGTCGGCGCCGGTGGCGGCATGGGAGGCCTGCTCGGCGTTGCGCGCCACTTCCTGCACGGTGGCGGCCATTTCATGCATGGCGGTGGCCACCTGGTCGGTTTCCACTTTCTGGCTGTTGGCACCGGCGCTGGTCTGCTCGGTGACCGCCGACAGTTCCTCGGCGGCGCTGGCGATCTGGGTGACGCCGTCACGGATACCGCTGATCAGCTCGCGCAGGGTGGTGCCCATGCGCGCGATGCCTTGCTGCAACACACCGATTTCGTCGCGGCGGGTGATGCGCAGGTCGTGGGTCAGGTCGCCACTGGCAATGCGCTCCACGGCCTTGAGGGTATCGTGCAGCGGGCGGGTGATCTGGCGGGTGATGACCACGGCGGCAATCACCCCGGCCAGCAGTGCCAGCAGCGTGGCGATGATCTGCAGGCTGCGGGCCTGGGCGCTTTCGGCGTCGCGGCGCTCCAGCTGGATCTTGTACAGCGCGTCGCTGCGCTTGACGATGTCGGCGCCCTGCACGGTCATTTCCGCACGCGCCGTGGTGATTTCGGCAACCGCATCGCGGAATTGGCGCACGGCATCGCGGTAGGCCAACACCGACTGCTCGAACTGCTGCACCTGGGTGGTTTCGGCCGGCAGCTGGCGCTTGAGGCTGTCGATTTCCGCCAGGGCAGCGTCGAGCTGGCGCAGCGCGGCTTGCTCGTTGGCGGCGGTGTTGTCGGCAATGTAGCCGCGCACGTCGATGCGCACTTGCAGCAGTTGCTGGCGCGCCTTGCTGATCAGCTGGTACTGGGCCAGGCGCACGCTGTCGGCTTCAGGGCGCGACATCACGTCCTGGCTCAGGGTGTCCATGGCGCCATCGGCCTTGGCCGCCAGCACGTTCATCGCCTCACGGGCGGCTTGGGAGTTCTTGTAGCCGGCGCGCATCTTGCTCAGCGACACCTTGTACTGGTCGATGGTCTGCCCCAGCTCCTTGAGCAGCACGACGTTGGCCGGGCTTGTGAAGGTGCTGACCAGGTATTGCTGCTGTTTGCTGAAGGCATCGAGCTTGGCCTGGGTGTTGGCTGCTGCGGTATCGTCGCCATTGGCGATCATGTATTGCAGGCGCGCGACGCGCAGGTCGGTCAGGTCTTTGTTGAGCTGGCCGATGTCGCCCATCCAGTTGCTGCGGTCGATGAGGCTGCCCAGGCTGGTCCAGCCGGTCAGGGCCAGCAGGCCGGTAAGCACCAGCACCAGGCCGAAGCCCAGGCCGAGTTTGAGGTTGACGCTGATATTGGCAAACCAGCTGTTCATGCACGCTCTCCAGAAAATTCGTTCGCTCACTTGATCTTCGATCGCAGGGCGTTGTTCTTCTGGGGCCTGCTGATTCGTGCAGCAGTTATCGGCACGGGGAGCGGAAAGCTGAAACGCTTTTGCAGGTGATTTGTAAAAAGCCCATCGCGAGCTGCGCTCGCTCCTACAGGGGGGATACGCTTCCGGTAGGAGCGAGCGCAGCTCGCGATGGGCCGCAACGCGGCCCCCCTACACATTCAAAGGCTACGCGCCCCAAAGGTATCGCAGCTGTTCACATTGCCATTGGCAAACCCAGCCTTGAACCAGTGCACCCGCTGCGCCGAGGTGCCATGGGTGAACGAATCGGGCACCACGCGCCCCTGGCTCTGTTGCTGCAGCCGGTCATCGCCGATGGCATTGGCCGCGTTCAGCGCTTCTTCGATATCCCCAGGCTCCAGCCAGTTCAGGCGCTTTTGCGCCTGGTAGGCCCACACCCCGGCCAGGCAGTCGGCTTGCAGCTCCTGGCGCACCAGCAGGCCGTTGTCGCCCTTCAGGCGCTGGCCACTGCGCTGCGCGGCATCGATCTTCGCCGGCACTCCCAGCAGGGTCTGTACATGGTGGCCGATTTCGTGGGCGATCACGTAGGCCTGGGCGAAGTCACCGGCGGCGGCGAAGCGTGTTTCCATTTCGCGGAAGAACGCCATGTCCAGGTACACCCGCTGGTCTGCCGGGCAGTAGAACGGCCCGACCGCCGCCGTGGCAAAGCCGCAGGCCGAACTCACCTGGCCGCTGAACAGCACCAGCTTGGGGTCGCGGTATTGCTTGCCGGCCTGGGCGAACAGCGCCTTCCAGGTGTCTTCGGTGTCGCCCAGGATCGAGGCGACGAACTGTGCCTGCTCGTCGTTGGCCGGCGGCGCATTGCCGCCAGCGCCGCTGGGCGCTGCACGTTGCTGCTGTTGTTCCATCTGCCCGGTGAGCTGGCCAAGGATCTGCAACGGGTCCTGCCCGGTCAGCCAGCCGATGCCGACGATCAGCAGGATCGCCCCCAGGCCAAGCCCTTTGCCACCGCCAAAGCGCATGCCACCGCCGCCACCACCTTCGCCTCGGGCATCGACCACATTGTCGCTGCGCCGGCCTTTTCGCCATTCCATGAAGTGCTCCCGGAAACGTGAAACATGAGGTTAAAGATTAGATCAGCGCCACCAAAGGGCGTAGTACATAACCATTTGGTTATGTAAGGGGCGGCTGATTTCAATATTCATCCCGCGCGACCTATCCGAAACTGCAAGTCCGCCTGCACTGTACAGGCCGTTCTCATAATTCCAAGAGAGGAAACCGGCATGCCTGCCCAGGACAACAGCCGCTTTGTGATCCGTGATCGCAACTGGCACCCCAAGGCCCTGACGCCCGACTACAAGACCTCGATTGCTCGCTCGCCGCGCCAGGCACTGGTGAGCATTCCACAGTCGATCAGCGAAACCACAGGCCCGAATTTTTCCCACCTGGGCTTTGGTGCCCACGACCATGACCTGCTGCTGAACTTCAACAACGGTGGCCTGCCGGTCGGCGAGCGCATCATCGTTGCTGGCCGTGTGGTCGACCAGTACGGCAACCCGGTGCCCAACACCCTGGTGGAAATGTGGCAAGCCAACGCGGGCGGGCGCTATCGCCACAAGAACGACCGCTACCTGGCACCGCTGGACCCGAACTTCGGTGGTGTTGGCCGCTGCCTGACCGACCGCGACGGCTACTACAGCTTCCGCACCATCAAGCCGGGCCCGTACCCATGGCGCAACGGCCCGAACGACTGGCGCCCGGCGCACATCCACTTCGGCATCAGCGGCCCGTCGATCGCCACCAAGCTGATCACCCAGCTGTACTTCGAAGGTGACCCGCTGATCCCGCTGTGCCCGATCGTCAAGTCGATCGCCAACCCCGAAGCCGTGCAGCAGTTGATCGCCAAGCTCGACATGAGCAACGCCAACCCGATGGACTGCCTGGCGTACCGCTTCGACATCGTGCTGCGCGGCCAGCGCAAGACCCACTTCGAGAACTGCTGAGGACCCCGCCATGCCAATCGAACTGCTGCCGGAAACCCCCTCGCAGACCGCCGGCCCCTACGTGCACATCGGCCTGGCCCTGGAAGCGGCCGGCAACCCCACCCGCGACCAGGAAATCTGGAACCGCATGGCCAAGCCGGACGCGACGGGCGAGCAGATTCTGCTGATCGGCCAGGTGTACGACGGTAACGGCCACCTGGTGCGCGATTCGTTCCTGGAATTGTGGCAGGCCGACGCCAATGGCCAGTACCAGGATGACTACAACCTGGAAAACGCCTTCAACAGCTTTGGCCGCACCGCCACCACCTTCGATGCTGGCGAGTGGACCGTGCACACGGTCAAGCCGGGTGTGGTGAACAATGCCGCCGGCGTGCCGATGGCGCCGCACATCAACATCAGCCTGTTTGCCCGCGGCATCAACATCCACCTGCACACGCGCCTGTACTTCGACGATGAGGCCCAGGCCAATGCCAAGTGCCCGGTGCTGAACCTGATCGAACAGCCGCAGCGCCGCGAAACCTTGATCGCCAAGCGTTGCGAAGTGGACGGGAAAACGGCCTATCGTTTCGATATCCGTATTCAGGGGGAAGGGGAGACGGTGTTCTTCGACTTCTAACTCACACCTGCGCTCGCCCCAACCATCCCCCGGTTGGCGCGAGCGCAGGCCGCGATGGGCCGCCAGGCGGCCCCATCCCTCTCAGCCTTTCACGGGCTTGAGGTCGAACGCATCAGCCTGGTACTGAAACAACAGGCAATCCGCAGCGGCCGTGCAGCCGCTCTCATGCACCAGGTCCGCAGGCAGCTTGTAGTAGGACCCCGCCGGGTACTCGCTGCGCTTGCCATCGATCACCGCGTAGAACGTGCCCTTGAGCACCACCGTGGGCAGCACCTGGGTGTGCTGGTGCAGGCCGTTATCGGTGCCCTTGCGGAATTTCACATAGGCCGAATACGGCCCCTTGCCGAAGATATCGCCCTCGACATTGGCATAGCTGACGGCGCCCTTGGTGCCCGGCACGTCCTGCCACTTCAGGGCTGCGCTATCGGTGACGGAAATGGTTTTTTCCGCGGCGGTGACACCGGCCGCCACGCCAGCGATTGCCAGGGCTGCGAGAATTGCGTGCAGGATTTTCATGATGGAGCTCCTTCGTTGAGTGACTGTCAACGCAGGCTATCCAAACAATCAGTGCACAAATACTGGCTTATCCAGCCATGACCTGTGCGAAAAATGCACAAATCACCACCTCGGCGTTGAGTAATAGGCCTGCACGTAGTCGAGCAATGCCCTGACCTTGGGGGCCAGGTATCGGCTCTGTGGATAAACCGCATACAGGCTGCGCGGTGGCAGCGCCCAGCTTTCCAGCACCGGCACCAGGCGCCCGTCCTGCAGGGCATCGTGCACGATGAAACGGTCGAAGCTGGCGATGCCCAGCGCACCAATGGCGGCAGCGCGCAGGGCCATGGGCGAGTTGGCGCTCAGGCGCCTTGGCATCAGGATATCGCGCTGCTCGCCAGCGGCGCCGCTCAGCAGCAGGCGCTGCGGGTGCAGCAGCTGGCTGTAGCCGAGCAGGGCGTGGCTGGCCAGGTCGTCAGGTGTGGCAGGGGCGCCATGGCGTTCGAGGTAGCCCGGGGCGGCCACCAGCACCACCTCACTGCTGGCCAGGCGCCGTGCCACCAGGCTTGAGTCCGGCAGAGCGTCGGTAACCCGCAGGCAGACGTCGATCTCCTCCTCCAGCAGATCGACGAAACGGTCGCTGCAGTGCAGCTCGATATGCAGCTGCGGGTGGCGTTCGACGAAGTCCGGCAGCCAGCGGCCCAGTTCCAGTTCACCAAACGCGGTGGCTACCCCCAGGCGCAAGGTGCCAGTGGGTTGTTGCTGGTGCTCGGACAGCTCCAACGCCATTGCCTGCATCTGGTCGAGGATTTGCGCGCAGTGGCGGTAGAACAAGGCCCCAGCCTCGGTCAGGTGCAGGCGGCGGGTGGTGCGGGTGAGTAGCTGCGTGCCCAACTGCTGCTCCAGTTGCTTGACCTGGCGGGACAGCACGGTATGAGAAACGCCTGCCTGGCTGGCGGCGGCGCTGAAACTGCCGAGGTCGACGACCCGGCGAAAGGCTTGCATGGCACTGAACTGGTCCAACGGCACGAATCTCCTGGCAGCTTGCAGCGGAGCCGGTGGGGCCCCGCTGCAGCATGGATCAGCGCCGAACCAGCAGCACCCCGCTTTCCATGTGGTGGGTGTACGGGAATTGGTCGAACAGCGCGCAGCGTTCGATACGGTGGGTATCTTGCAGTTGCGCGATGTTCTGCGCCAGCGTTTCGGGGTTGCACGAGATGTACAGGATACGCTCGAAACGGCGGGTCAGCTCGCAGGTGTCCGGGTCCATGCCGGCGCGCGGCGGGTCGACGAACACGGTGCCGAAATCGTAGCTTTTCAGGTCGATGCCTTCGAGCCTGCGGAACGGCCGCACCTCGTTCAGCGCCTGGGTCAGCTCTTCGGCCGACAGGCGCACCAGGCGCACGTTATCCACAGCGTTCTCGTCGAGGTTGCTGAGGGCTGCGTTTACCGAGGTCTTGCTGATTTCGGTGGCCAGCACCTGGCGCGCGCGGGTGGCCAGCGGCAGGGTGAAGTTGCCGTTGCCGCAATACAGCTCCAGCAGGTCGTCCTCACGCTCGCCCATGGCCTCGAAGGCCCAGCCGAGCATCTTCTGGTTCACCGCGCCGTTGGGCTGGGTGAACGCGCCCTCTGGCTGGCGGTAGCTGAACACGCGGCCAGCGACATTCAGCTGCTCCACCGCGTAGTCGCGGCCAATCACCAGGCGCTTGCCCTTGGAGCGGCCAATCACGCTGACGCCAAGGTCCGTGGCCAGCTGGCGCGCGGCCACTTCCCAGGCGTCGTCCAGCGGGCGGTGATAGCACAGCGTGACCATTGCATCACCCGCCAAGGTGGTGAGGAATTCCACCTGGAACAGGCGGTTGCCCAGTGCCTCGCTGGCCTGCCAGGCCGCCTTCAGGCGTGGCATCAAGGCATTGATACGCTGGCTGGCAATGGGGAAGTCGTCGATCAGGATCGCCTTGTGCTTCTCGCCCGGGGCGAACATCGCGTAGTGGCGCTGGCCGTCCTCGCGCCACAGGCGGAACTCTGCGCGCAGGCGGTAATGCTCGCGTGGCGAGTCGAACACGGCCGGCTCCGGCGCCCCGAAGGGCGCCAGCAGCTCGCGCAGCCGGGCGACCTTGGCGTCCAGCTGGCTGTCGTAGGAGGAGGGGTCGAAGGCAGCACTCATGCGTTGAACCAGCCCAGCTTGATGACGAACAGAATGGAAAGGATCACCAGGGCCGGGTTCAGGTCGCGGTGGCGCCCCGAGATCAGCTTGACGGCGGTCCAGGAAATGAAACCGAAGGCGATGCCGTTGGCGATCGAGTAGGTCAGCGGCATGGCCAGAGCCGTCACCACCACAGGTGCGGCCTCGGTGACGTCGTCCCAGTTGATTTCCGCAAGGCCCGAGGCCATCAGCACGGCAACGAACAGCAGCGCCGGCGCGGTGGCGAAGGCCGGTACGCTACCGGCCAGCGGGGCGAAGAACAGTGCCAGCAGGAACAGCACGGCCACCACGATGGCGGTAAGGCCAGTGCGGCCACCGGCGCTCACGCCAGCAGCAGACTCGATGTAGCTGGTGGTGGTCGAGGTGCCCAGCAGGGAACCGGCCATGGCGGCGGTACTGTCGGCAATCAGCGCACGGCCCATCTTCGGCATGTGGCCGTCCTTGCCCATCAAACCGGCGCGCTTGGCCACGCCAATCAGGGTGCCGGAGTTGTCGAACAGGTCGACGAACAGGAAGGCAAAGATCACGCTGACCAGGCCTACGTCCAGGGCGCCCTTGATGTCCAGCTGCAAGAAGGTCGGGGCCAGCGATGGCGGCATCGACACCACGCCGCCGAACGGCGTCACGCCCATCACGATAGCGGCGATGGTCACGGCCAGGATGCCGATCAGCACCGCGCCGCGCACTTTCAGCGACTCGAGCCCGACGATCAGGAAGAAGCCCAGGGTGGCCAGGATCGGCGCCGGCTGCTTGAGGTCGCCCAGGCCAACCAGGGTGGCCGGGTTATCGACGACGATACCCGCGTTATGCAGGGCGATGAACGCCAGGAACAGGCCGATGCCGGCGGCAATCGCCGAGCGCAGCGGCAGCGGGATGCTGTTCACGATCCATTCGCGGATACGGAAGATCGACAGCAGGAAGAACATCACCGCCGAAAGGAATACCGCACCCAGCGCCACTTGCCAGGTGTGGCCCATGTGCAGCACGACGGTGTAGGTGAAGAAGGCGTTCAGGCCCATGCCCGGTGCCAGGGCGATCGGGTAGTTGGCGATCAGGCCCATGGTGGTCGAGCCGATGGCCGCGGCCAGGCAGGTGGCGACGAAGATCGCGCCCTTGTCCATGCCGGTTTCGCCGAGGATGCTCGGGTTGACGAACAGGATGTAGGCCATGGCCAGGAAGGTGGTGACGCCCGCAAGAATCTCGGTGCGCACGTTGGTGTTGTGTGCTTTTAGTTGAAACAGCCTTTCCAGCATGCCCGCTCCCCAGGGCGCTCGCGCGCCGTGAATGTATCGACCCCATCAGCAAAGCACACACCGCAGCCGGTGCCGTGGTTTTGTGTAGGGCGGAAAAAAGCCGCGCATCATACCAGCATGCTTGGCGGGGGCCTATGGCCGTTGGGGAAAGGGTTTTCTTGACCTGTGCCGGCCTCTTCGCGGGGCAAGCCCGCTCCTACAGTGTAGGAGCGGGCTTGCCCCGCGAAGAGGCCGGCACAGGCTTACGTCGATCACCCGTTATGCAACCGATCCCGCTTGGCCAATGTCGGGAACAGCCTTATCCACACCCCGGTCACCACCAACGTGCCCACGCCACCCAGCACCACCGCCGGCACCGTGCCGAACCAGTGCGCCGTCACCCCGGACTCGAATTCGCCCAACTGGTTCGAGGCGCCAATGAACAGCCCGTTCACCGCACTGACCCGCCCGCGCATCTCGTCCGGCGTCTCCAGTTGCACGAACGCCCCGCGAATCACCATGCTGATCATGTCGGCCGCGCCCAGCACCACCAGCACCGCCAGCGAGAACCAGAACGACGTCGACAACCCGAAGGCGATGGTCGCCACGCCAAACAGCCCCACTGCGGTGAACATGGTGCGGCCGACCTTGCGTTCCACCGGGAAGCGCGCCAGCCAGAACGACATCAGCAAAGCCCCCACCGCCGGCGCCGAGCGCAGCAGGCCCAGGCCCCAGGGGCCTGTCAGCAGGATGTCCTTGGCGAACACCGGCAGCAACGCCGTGGCGCCGCCCAGCAGCACGGCGAACAGGTCCAGGGAGATGGCACCGAGGATGTCTGGGCGGCTGCGGATGAAGCGAATCCCCGCCAGCAGCGACTCAAGGCTGGCGCGGCCACGCTGGGGCACTTGCTGGCGCGAGTCGAGGCTGAGCATCAGCAGGCAGGCGATGGCGTACAGCACCACCGTCGGGCCATACACCCAGATGCTGCCGAAGGCATACAGGAAACCGCCCACGGCCGGGGCGACGATGGTCGCCGACTGGGTTGCCGAAGCCGAGGCCGCCACGGCCCGCGGGAACAGGCCTGTCGGTACCACGTTGGGCAGCAGCGCCTGGGTGGCGGGCATCTCGAACGAGCGGGTGGCGCCAAGCAGGAAGGCCAGGGCGAAGATCAGCTCGCGGCTGACGTTGTCGGTGGCACTGCCCACGGCCAGCGCCAGGGCGATCAAGCCTTGCAGGGTCTGGCACAGGGCGGCCACCTTGCGCCGGTCGTAGCGGTCGGCCACGTGGCCGGTGTGCAGCATGAACAACACCCGCGGGGCGAACTCCACCAGGCCGACCAGGCCCAGGTCGAGCACGTTGCCGGTCAGCTGGTAAAGGTGCCAGCCAATGGCCACTGTGAGCATCTGGAAGCCGCTGGCGGTGAACACCCGGGCCAGCCAGAAAGCGATGAACGGGCGGTGGTGACGCAACAACTGCGGTGCGGAATCGGACATCGGAAACCTGTTGGCCTCGGCGCAGTAGAGGGGGGCGCAGCGTATCATCTGTTTGTAACAAGTGGTTACTGTTTGCCCAAGTCGGCACTTTTTCACGCTCTGTGAAAGGGGGTGGGGCAACCGGTCACGCGGCATTCAACCACACGGCCCGGCGGGCTATTCGGGACTATGCTTCCTAACAGTCGTTGATCTGGATCAAACGTTGCATTTGCAACGGTTGGCCAACGATTGGCCTTACGGCCGGATTCCCTGCGATCGAACAGAACAATTCCAACGCGCCACGCTCGACTCAAACGTAGGGGCAGTGGGCGACCGGGCCAAAAGCCCGCAAGCCGAATTACCTGAAGAGGAAGCACCATGTTCGGAATAGAGGCCTTAGAGCTCGCCCGAATGCAGTTTGCCTTTACCGTGTCGTTCCACATCCTGTTCCCGGCCATCACCATTGGCCTTGCCAGCTACCTGGCCGTTCTCGAAGGCCTTTGGCTGCGCACCAACACGCAGGTGTACCGCGACCTGTACCACTTCTGGTCGAAGATTTTCGCCGTCAACTTCGGCATGGGCGTGGTGTCTGGCCTAGTCATGGCCTATCAGTTCGGCACCAACTGGAGCCGTTTCTCCGATTTCGCCGGCGCCGTCACCGGCCCCTTGCTCACCTATGAAGTGCTGACCGCGTTCTTCCTGGAGGCAGGCTTCCTGGGCGTCATGCTGTTTGGCTGGAACCGCGTCGGCCGTGGCCTGCACTTTTTCTCCACGGTCATGGTTGCGCTCGGCACGTTGGTTTCGACCTTCTGGATCCTGGCTTCCAACAGCTGGATGCAGACGCCCCAGGGCCACGAGATCATTGATGGCCGGGTAGTGCCGGTGGACTGGCTGGCAGTGGTGTTCAACCCCTCGTTCCCGTTCCGCCTGATGCACATGGCCACCGCGGCGTTCGTCTCCACCGCCTTCTTCGTTGGCGCCTCGGCGGCCTGGCATTTGCTGCGCGGGCGTGACAACCCGGCGGTGCGCACCATGTTGTCGATGGCCATGTGGATGGCCCTGATCGTCGCCCCGATCCAGGCGGTGATCGGCGACTTCCATGGCCTCAACACCCTCAAGCACCAGCCGGTGAAAATCGCCGCCATCGAAGGCCACTGGGAGAACAAGCCCGGCGAGCCGACCCCGCTGATCCTGTTCGGCATCCCCGACATGAAAGCCGAAACCACCCACTTCAAAATCGAGATACCGGCGCTCGGCAGCCTGATCCTGACCCACAGCCTCGACCAGCAAGTGCCGGCGATGAAGGAATTCCCGCCCGAGGACCGGCCCAACTCGACCATCGTGTTCTGGTCGTTCCGGGTGATGGTCGGGCTCGGTTTCCTGATGATCTTCGTCGGCCTCTGGAGCCTGTGGCTGCGCAAGCGCGGCACGCTGTACAGCTCGCGGCCTTTCCTGCACGTGGCCCTGTGGATGGGCCCGTCCGGGCTGGTGGCGCTGCTGGCCGGCTGGTTCACCACCGAGATCGGCCGCCAGCCGTGGGTGGTGTACGGCCTGTTGCGCACTGCCGACGGTGTGTCCAACCACAGTTATGCACAGCTTGGCTTCACCCTGGTGGCGTTCGTGGTGGTGTATTTCGCCCTGTTCGGCACCGGCCTTGGCTACATGATGCGCCTGGTGCGCAAAGGCCCGCAGACCGGCGAGGGCGACGAGCACAACCCCGGGGGCCCCGGCACCAAACGCACGCCGGCGCGGCCATTGTCGGCCGCTGACGATGGCCGCAAGGCCGAGCCTGCCAGCCTGAGCAAGGGGAACTGAGCCATGGGTATCGACCTTCCGCTGATCTGGGCCGTGATCATCATCTTTGGCGTCATGATGTACGTGGTGATGGACGGCTTCGACCTGGGCATCGGCATGCTCTTCCCGTTCGTCAAGGGTGAGCGTGACCGCGATGTGATGATGAACACCGTCGCCCCCGTGTGGGACGGCAACGAAACCTGGCTGGTGCTGGGCGGCGCCGGGCTGTTCGGGGCCTTCCCCATGGCTTATGCCGTGGTGCTCGAAGCCCTGTACCTGCCGCTGATCCTGATGCTGATCGGCTTGATCTTCCGCGGCGTGGCCTTCGAATTCCGCTTCAAGGCCCGGGACGACAAGCGCCACCTGTGGGACAAGGCGTTCATCGGTGGATCGCTGGTTGCCACGTTCTTCCAGGGCGTGGCCCTGGGCGCGTTCCTGGAGGGCTTCAAGGTGGTCGACCGGCATTTCGCCGGGGGCACCCTCGACTGGCTGACCCCATTCAGCCTGTTCTGCGGCCTCGGGCTGATCGTTGCCTACACCCTGCTGGGCTGCACCTGGCTGATCATGAAAACCGAAGGTGACCTGCAAACGCGCATGCACGACCTCGCCCGGCCGCTGGCGCTGGTGCTGCTGGCGGTGATTGGCATCGTCAGCCTGTGGACGCCCATCGCCTACCCGCAAATCGGTGCCCGCTGGTTCAGCATGCCCAACCTGTTCTGGTTCATGCCGGTTCCGCTGCTGGTGCTGGTGACCTTCTACGGGCTGCTCAAGGCGGTGGCGCGCAATGCCCACTACACCCCGTTCCTGCTGACCCTGGTGCTGATCTTCCTTGGCTACAGCGGCCTGGGCATCAGCCTGTGGCCCAATATCATCCCGCCCTCGATCTCCATCTGGGACGCCGCGTCGCCACCCCAGAGCCAGGGCTTCATGCTGGTGGGTACGCTGTTTATCTTGCCGTTCATCCTCATGTACACCTTCTGGAGCTACTACGTGTTCCGCGGCAAGGTCACCCATGAAGATGGCTACCACTAGGAGGGCCTGACGATGACGGGTAAACCTGGCCTGGAAGAGAAGAAGCCGCTGTGGCAGCGGCTGGGGTGGCTGGTGTTGATCTGGGCGATGAGCGTCGCGGCCCTGGGCGTGGCGGCCTGGGTGATGCGGTTGTTCATGGGCGCGGCTGGGCTGACGACCCACTGAGCCTGAGCGCTACCGGTAGGAGCGAGCGTAGCTCGCGATGGGGCGCGCAGCGGCCCCGGGTTTCAGCTTCGTGGCTGATAACGCCGGGGCTGCTTTGCAGCCCATCGCGAGCTGCGCTCCTACCTGGAAATTGCGGGGTGTTGGGGGATTATTTACGGGCCTTGAGGATCACGAACTTGGGCGTTGCCGCCACCTGCTCGACGCCACGGAACAGCCTCGCCAGCTTGCTGTGGTAGCCCAGGTGGCGGTTACCGACGATGTACAGCGCCCCACCCACCACCAACGCTTCACGCGCCTGCTGGAACATGCGCCAGGCCAGAAAATCGCCCACCACCTGCTGCTGGTGGAATGGCGGGTTGCACAACACCACGTCCAGCGACTGCTTTTCCACCCCCGCCAGGCCATCCGCGGCCATC
Source organism: Pantoea sp. Tr-811 (assembly GCF_011752535.1). Taxonomy (NCBI): domain Bacteria; kingdom Pseudomonadati; phylum Pseudomonadota; class Gammaproteobacteria; order Enterobacterales; family Erwiniaceae; genus Pantoea; species Pantoea sp. Tr-811. Next base: position 419,307 of record NZ_VWXJ01000003.1, on the reverse strand, counting down.
AGGGTCGCCGCCCGTTCGCCCAGGGCCGCTTGCCAGTTTTCCTGGGCCGACTGCACCGCCATGTACGACTCGTCCACCAGCGTGTACTGCGCATCGGGGTTGGCCAGGGCGCTGGCGATGGCCAGCACGCCATTGCCGCAGCCAAGGTCGGCAACCCGGGCATTGCCCAGGTTGCGCGGCAGGTGCGGGAGGAAGGCGCGGGTGCCGATGTCCAGGCCGTCGCGGCAGAACACGTTGGCATGGTTCACCAGTTCCAGTTCAGGCGTGTCCAGGCGGTAGCGGCTGGGGTAGGGCGAGGTGGCAGCGGGGCGCCCGGCAGCGCTGGCGCTCAGCAGCCGGGCCTTTTTCACGGCGAGCGAAGCCTGTACCGGGCCAATGTACTTCTCCAGCAAGTCGCCAGCGGCACGCGGCAGGTGCTTGATCATGGCGCCGGCAATCACCTGTGCCCCCGGCGCCAGGTGCCCTTGCAGGCGGATCAACTGTTCTTCGAGCAGCGCCAGGGTCTTGGGCACCCGCACCAGTACCCGGTCGAACGTGCCTTGCCAGTGTTCGCTGGCCGGTACGAACGGCACGCTGTCGAATGCCAGGCCATTGCGCGCCAGGTTCTTTTCCAGGGCCATGCGTGCCAGGTGCGAGTCGCCACTGCTGGTAACTTGCAACTGCCCGGCCAGGCTGGCCGCCAAGGCGCCAAAGCTGTCATTGAGCACCAATACCCGCGTGCCCGCCGCCAGGCCCTGCTCGTGCAGCTGCTGCAGCAGGTACTCGTCGGCGGCGTCGAAGGCCTGCAGCGGGTCGTTGGCCTGGTCCGGCTGGCGGATCAGGTCGAGTTCGGCATAGGGGGTGGTCAACAGGGGCATGGCGTTTGGCTCGGGTACGGATCTGCCCACGGCCATTCGCCGCGGGCTTGAAGTACGCGATTCTACAGGGCTTTGCCGAAGGTCGCAGGCCTGGCTATTCGATCAGGCCACGCATCAGGGCGATGGCGATGGCGCCGGCCTTGTTGGTGGCGTTGGTCTTGGCGATCACGCTGCGAATATGGAAATTCACCGTGCTTTGCGACAACGACAGGATGCAGGCCACGTCCGCGGCGGTTTTGCCAGCGGCGGACCACTTGAGCACTTCCAGTTCACGTTCGCTCATCTTCAGGGGCGGCGCACTGAGCCTGGTCAGGTGGTAATCACTGATGATCGCGTGCATCGAGTGGCACAGCCACTGCACCCGGCCGGCCTTGTCGTAGAGTTCCGATGTGCTTATTTCACCCATTGGGCGGCTCACGCTCACCTGGCTTTCGTTGTGCTGCAGGTCGTGCAGCGACTGCGTCCAGCCATGGCGCAGGCCATGCAGGCAGGCCTGCTCGCGAAAATGCGGCACTTCCCGGTACAGCTCATCGGTCCACAGCACGGGCAGGGTGGAGTTGTGGCTGCGCACGGCAGCGGCATCCTGGCGGTGCAAGTCGTCACGCTCGCAGCACGCCACCCACTCGCTGGGGTAGTTGCTGTAGTGGTATACCTTGGGGGCCTGGGCAGCCAGTTGCAGGCGAAGCCGGTAACCCAGGAAGGTCATGTCCAGGTCCTGGGCCAGATTTACCGCGAGGTCGAAAACTTTCTGGGGCGTGCGTTCGCCGGCCAACTGCTGCAGTTGATCGTGATTCCAGTGAATCATCTATCAAACCCTCGGAGCATCGAGCTTAATCGTATGCATTTCCGCCTAATTGTAGGAAGGTTCCTACTAATACGTTCGGAATATTTAGCTATAGCGCTTCGCTGTTTTCGCTCCTCGGCAGGCTCGCCCGGGGGTGCCCCTACACTCCGATGGTTTTTATCCGCGGCACTTTGCGCGACACTTGGCACACGCTACCCACGGAGCCCCCCATGACCGCCAGTGCCGACAAATTCACCCGCCAGACCCTGCTCGACGTTCAGCCGTTGACGCCGAACCTGTTTAGCCTGAGGGTTACACGCGATGCGGGGTTCCGTTTCCGGGCCGGCCAGTTCGCGCGGCTGGGCGTGACCAAGGCCGATGGCAGCGTGGCCTGGCGGGCTTACTCGATGGTCAGCGCGCCCCATGACGAGTACCTCGACTTCTTTTCCATCGTAGTTCCCGGTGGCGAGTTCACCAGCGAGCTGAGCCGGTTGGGCGCGGGCGATACCCTGCTGATCGACCGCCAGGCCTTCGGCTACCTGACCCTCGACCGCTTTGTCGGTGGCCGCGATCTGTGGCTGCTGGCGACCGGAACCGGCATTGCGCCGTTCATGTCGATCCTGCAGGACTTCGAAGCCTGGGAGCGGTTCGACAACATCAAGTTGGTGTATTCGGTGCGCGAGGCGAAAGAGCTGGCCTACGTGGACGCCATTGCCGGGTTGGAGCAGCGCGACTACCTGGCCGAGTTCGCCGGCAAGCTGCAGTTCATTCCGGTGGTGACCCGCGAGCAGCACCCGGGCGCACTCAATGCACGCATTACCACGTTGATCGAGAACGGCGAACTGGAAAAGGCCGCCGGGCTGGAACTGTCGCCTGAGCATTCGCGAATCATGCTCTGCGGCAACCCGCAAATGATCGACGAGACGCGCAAGGTGCTCAAGGCACGCGACCTGCAGCTGAGCCTGAGCAAACGGCCTGGCCAGGTGGCGGTGGAAAACTACTGGTAAGGCGAGGGGCCGCGTGGCGGCCCCGGGGCTGGTTTACGGCAGGCGGTTCTGGTTCTGCGCCTTGAGCAGGTCGCGGATTTCAGTCAGCAGCGTTTCTTCGGCAGAAGGCACTGGCGGTGCGGTCGGTGCCACGGCTTCCTCGCGCTTGAGGCGGTTGATGGCCTTCACACCCATGAAGATGGCAAAGGCGATGATGATGAAGTCGATCACCGTCTGGATGAACTTGCCATACGCCAGCACCACCGCAGGTACGTTGCCCTCGGCGGCCTTCAGGGTGATGGCCAGGTCGCTGAAGTCGACCCCGCCGATCAGCAGGCCCAGTGGCGGCATGACCACGTCACCGACGAACGAGGAGACGATCTTGCCGAAGGCCGCGCCAATGATGATACCCACCGCCATGTCGACGACATTGCCCTTGACCGCGAAGGCCTTGAATTCACTGATCATGCCCATGTCTGTTTCCTTGTAACAAAAGGTGAGGTGTACGCAGTGTAAGCCACTGCAGCGTGTCATGCGTTGGCTTCAGGGGTAGTGACTGCGGTTAGAACGAATAGTTTTGTCGCATCCCCAAGCGCTCGGGGCACGCCGCTGTCGGCTATCATGGCGGTTTTTTCCAGGAGACCCTGCCCATGGCCAAGGCCAAGCGCTTGTATGGCTGCACCGAGTGCGGCGCAACCTTCCCCAAATGGGCCGGCCAGTGCGCCGACTGCGGGGCCTGGAACACCCTCACCGAAACCATGATCGAAAGCGGCGGCGCCGCGGCCCCCAGCGGGCGCACCGGCTGGGCCGGGCAACAGGCACAGATCAAGACCCTGGCCGAAGTCAGCGTCGAGGAAATTCCGCGTTTCAGCACCAGCAGCACCGAGCTCGACCGGGTGCTGGGCGGCGGCCTGGTCGACGGCTCGGTGGTGCTGATTGGCGGCGACCCGGGCATCGGCAAGTCGACCATCCTGCTGCAAACCCTGTGCAACATCGCCGTGGGCATGCCGGCGCTGTACGTCACCGGCGAAGAGTCGCAGCAGCAGGTGGCCATGCGCTCCCGGCGCCTGGGCCTGCCCCAGGACCAGCTCAAGGTGATGACCGAAACCTGCATCGAAACCATCATTGCTACTGCGCGCGTGGAAAAGCCCCGGGTCATGGTCATCGACTCGATCCAGACCATCTTCACCGAGCAGTTGCAGTCTGCCCCCGGCGGCGTCGCCCAGGTGCGCGAGAGCACCGCGTTGCTGGTGCGCTACGCCAAGCAAAGCGGCACGGCGATCTTCCTGGTGGGCCATGTCACCAAGGAAGGCTCGCTGGCCGGCCCGCGGGTGCTGGAGCACATGGTTGACACCGTGCTGTATTTCGAAGGTGAGTCCGATGGCCGCCTGCGCCTGTTGCGGGCGGTGAAGAACCGTTTTGGCGCCGTCAACGAACTGGGCGTGTTCGGTATGACCGATCGGGGCTTGAAGGAGGTGTCCAACCCTTCGGCGATCTTCCTCAACCGTACCCAGGAGGAAGTGCCGGGCAGCGTGGTCATGGCCACCTGGGAGGGCACGCGGCCGATGCTGGTGGAAGTGCAGGCGCTGGTCGATGACAGCCACCTGGCCAACCCACGGCGGGTTACCCTGGGCCTTGACCAGAACCGCCTGGCCATGTTGCTGGCGGTACTGCACCGCCATGGTGGCATTCCCACCCATGACCAGGACGTGTTTCTCAACGTGGTGGGTGGGGTGAAGGTGCTGGAAACCGCGTCGGACCTTGCATTGCTGGCGGCGGTGATGTCCAGCCTGCGCAATCGGCCGTTGGCCCATGGGCTGCTGGTGTTCGGCGAGATTGGCTTGTCCGGTGAGGTACGGCCAGTGCCCAGTGGCCAGGAGCGGCTGAAAGAGGCGGCCAAGCACGGCTTCAAGCGCGCCATCGTGCCCAAGGGCAATGCACCGAAAGAGGCGCCGCCTGGGTTGCAGGTAATTGCCGTGACGCGCCTGGAACAGGCTTTGGATGCCCTGTTCGAGTAGTAGTGAACCTGCATCCGTTGACAGTGGACCTGGTAGGAGCGAGCGCAGCTCGCGATGGGCTGCAAAGCAGCCCCGGCGTTATGTGCCGTGAAGCTGGGCTCCTGGGCCCCTGGGGCCGCTGCGCGCCCCATCGCGAGCTGCGCTCGCTCCTACCAGGTTGGCGTAAACCCCCGTAGCAAACGAAAAAGGGGAGCCAACGATGCGCATCGGCCCCCCTTCACCTCACCGCTCAGTCAGCCGTCAATGCTCGGCCACCGCACTGCGCCGGGGCGCCTGGTTGCCATGCTCGTCCAGCTCCATCACCGGCACTTCGTTGCCGTCGGCATCGAACAGCTTGCCATCCTTGAAGTAGTCGCCATCGCGCAGCGCGGAAATGTCCGAATACTGGATGGTGCGTTCATAGGCCGCCGCGAACACCGACTGGTTCTCCGAGTTGCCTGCCTTGAAGTGGTTGAACAGCAGGTTCAGCAGGATGGCCATGATCGCCGACGAGCTGATGCCCGAATGGAAGATGGTTTCGAACCAGTTGGGGAATTGGTGGTAGAAGGTCGGCGCGGCAATCGGGATCATGCCGAAGCCCAACGACGCCGCGACGATGATCAGGTTGACGTTGTTCTTGTAGTTCACCTTCGACAGGGTGCGGATACCGCTGGCCGCCACCGTGCCGAACAGCACGATGCCGGCGCCGCCCAGAACCGGGGTCGGTACTGCGGCAATCACCCGGCCCATCACCGGCAGCAGGCCCAGCACCACCAGAATCACCCCACCGGTGGCCACCACATAGCGGCTGCGAACCCCGGTCACGGCCACCAGGCCGACGTTCTGGGCGAAGGCGCTTTGGGTGAACGAGCCGAAGATCGGCGCCAGGATGCTCGATGCCATGTCGGCGCGCAGGCCATTGCCCAGGCGCTTGGAGTCGACCTTGGTGTCGATGATCTCACCCACGGCCAGAATGTCGGCCGAGGTTTCCACCAGGGTCACCATGATCACGATGCACATCGACAGGATCGCGGCGACGTGGAACTCCGGCATGCCGAAATGGAACGGGGTAGGGAAGGCGAACATCGGCCCTTCGCTGACCTTGCTGAAGTCGGTCATGCCCAGTGCCCAGGCGATCAGCGTGCCGATCACCATGGCCAGGAGAATCGACAGCCGCGAGATGGTCGCGCTGCCCAACTTGCTCAGCAGCAGCACGATGGCGAAGGTCAGTGCTGCCAGGCCAATGTTGGCGACGCTGCCGAACTCTGGCGAGGCGCTGTTGCCACCCATCACCCAACGTGCCGCCACCGGCATCAGGGTCAGGCCGATGGTGGTGATGACGATGCCGGTGACCAGCGGCGGGAAGAACTTGGTAATGCGCGAAAACACCGGGGTAATCAGGAAGCCGATCAGCGACGCAGCCATCACCGCGCCAAGCACGCCCGGCAAGCCGCCACCGCCTTCGCTGCTGAGAATCGCCCCCATGGTTGCCACGCCGGCGAACGACACGCCCTGTACCAGCGGCAGCTGGCAACCGAAGAACGGAATGCCCAGCGTCTGCAGCAGCGTCGCCAGGCCACCGGCAAACAGCGAGGCGGCGATCAGCATGCCGATTTCGGCACCGTTGAGGCCGGCCGCCTGGCCCAGGATCAGGGGTACCGCGACGATCCCGCCGTACATGGTCAGCACATGCTGCAGACCATAGGCCAGGTTGGCACCCAACCCGAGGTTTTCATCCTCGGGGCGCTGGGCGGGAGACGTGCTAGGGGACGTAGTCATGGAGCAGGCTCTCTGTTTATTGTTGTGCCGCTACTGTAGACACTTCCTACAAATCATTGCCACATAAATTGTATACAATATTTTGATCGGAGCGCGTGCAGCCGGCCTCGCAGTGTGTGCAAAAACACAATGCACGAGCCGTACCAACGTGGTTTATTCGGTGCTAGAGAGGTGTGTACAAAGCATTGCTACCCAGGCATAAAGCTGTCTGGGTAGACAAGAAACAGAAGGTGGGAAGGCGGGTAGCTAGCTAACAGATTTCATTCTTCGATAAGTTCGCGCAGCTCGCGCATCATTTCGGTGCTGTCGGCCAGGTTCAATTCCACAAGACGGTGCAAATGGCTCATCGAATCCACGTCGATGTACAGGCACACGAACCCCAGGCGCGCGGCTTCCTCATGGCGCAGTTCCACCTGCATCTGCACGCGCACCTCGGGGTTGAGGTGGATGACCGCATCGAAATCCTGGCTCAGGTCGGCGTCCCACGGCTCGGGGCGCTTGACCAGCATGCCCTTGAGCGACAGGTCCAGCAGTTTTACCGGCCAGCGGCGGTCGCCCTGGCGCAACTCGGTGGGAGCATCGAAGTCGATGCGCTGGAAGCGGCGGCGTTCGTCGTGATCGCTCATGGGGCAGGTCCTCGGGTGACATCCTGACTATAGTTAGTTGGATAGGTACATCAGGTACCGCAATCTGGCCGCGGAGGCTCTAGACCAAAGCAAGTATGGCAATGCGCGATGACACGCCCTAGACTCGGTGGGCGGTCTTTTCCAATCCACCAGCTGGAAGTAAACCATGAACAACAATAATAGCCTGCTACGCCACGTTCCGTGGCTGGCGCTGGCAGTCATAGGAGCCTGCGCGCTGGGTGTGGTTGCCCTGCGCCGTGGGGAAGCAGTCAATGCCTTGTGGATCGTGGTTGCGGCAGTGGCCATCTATCTGGTCGCGTATCGCTATTACAGCCTGTTCATCGCCACCAAGGTGATGCAACTCGACCCACGCCGAGCCACCCCTGCGGTGCTCAACAACGACGGCCTGGACTACGTCCCGACCAACAAGCACATTCTTTTTGGCCATCACTTCGCCGCCATCGCAGGTGCCGGCCCGCTGGTCGGCCCGGTACTGGCCGCACAGATGGGCTACCTGCCCGGCACGTTGTGGCTGATTGCCGGCGTGGTACTGGCCGGTGCCGTGCAGGACTTCATGGTCCTGTTCCTGTCCACCCGCCGCAACGGCCGCTCCCTGGGCGACATGGTGCGCGAGGAAATGGGCCGCATTCCAGGCACCATCGCCCTGTTCGGCTGCTTCCTGATCATGATCATCATCCTCGCGGTGCTGGCGCTGATCGTGGTCAAGGCCCTGGCCGAAAGCCCTTGGGGCATGTTCACGGTGATGGCGACCATCCCGATCGCCATGTTCATGGGCATCTACATGCGCTATATCCGCCCGGGCCGCATCGGCGAGATCTCGGTGGTGGGCGTGGTCCTGCTGCTGGCGTCGATCTGGCTGGGGGGCCAGATTGCTGCGGATCCGGTGTGGGGCCCGGCCTTCACCTTCACCGGCGTGCAGATCACCTGGATGCTGGTGGGCTACGGTTTCGTCGCCGCCGTGCTGCCGGTGTGGCTGGTACTGGCACCGCGTGACTACCTGTCGACCTTCCTCAAGATCGGCACCATCGTTGCCCTGGCCATCGGCATCCTGGTGCTGGCGCCAGAGCTGAAGATGCCGGCACTGACCCAGTTCACCGACGGCACGGGCCCGGTGTGGAAGGGCACCCTGTTCCCGTTCCTGTTCATCACCATCGCCTGTGGCGCGGTGTCTGGCTTCCACGCGCTGATCTCCTCGGGGACCACGCCGAAGCTGCTGGACAACGAAACCAACGCCCGCTACATCGGCTATGGCGGCATGCTGATGGAGTCGTTCGTCGCCATCATGGCCATGGTCGCCGCCTCGGTGATCGAGCCGGGCGTGTACTTCGCCATGAACAGCCCGGCCGCCGTGGTGGGCAGTGACGTCACTGCCGTGGCGCAAACCGTGAGCAGCTGGGGCTTCATGATTACCCCTGACCAGCTCGAAGCCGTGGCCCGCGACATCGGCGAGCACACCGTGCTGGCCCGCGCCGGCGGTGCACCGACCCTGGCCGTGGGTATCGCGCAGATCCTGCACCAAGTGTTGCCGGGTGAAAACACCATGGCCTTCTGGTACCACTTCGCGATTCTGTTCGAGGCGCTGTTCATCCTGACCGCCGTGGACGCCGGTACCCGTGCCGGGCGCTTCATGCTGCAAGACCTGCTGGGCAGCTTCGTGCCGGCCCTCAAGCGCACCGAGTCGTGGACCGCCAACCTGATCGGCACAGCGGGCTGCGTGGCGCTGTGGGGTTACCTGCTGTACCAGGGCGTGATCGACCCGCTGGGTGGCATCAACACCTTGTGGCCGCTGTTCGGCATCTCCAACCAGATGCTGGCCGGTATCGCCCTGATGCTTGGCACCGTGGTGCTGATCAAGATGAAGCGCGAGCGCTACATCTGGGTCACCCTGTTGCCGGCTGCCTGGCTGCTGATCTGCACCACCGCCGCGGGCCTGATCAAGCTGTTCGACCCCAACCCGGCCGTTGGCTTCCTGGCCCTGGCCAAGAAGTACAGCACGGCGCTGGACGCCGGCCAGGTGCTGGCCCCGGCCAAGGACGTTGGCCAGATGCAGCACGTGATCTTCAACGCCTACACCAACGCCGGGCTGACCATTCTGTTCCTGCTGGTGGTGTTCAGCGTGCTGTTCTTCGCCCTGAAGGTCGGCTATGCCGCCCTTGGCCGCAAGGAGCGCAGCGACAAGGAAACCCCGTTCCAGGCCCTGCCTGACGCTTGAGAGGACTGCAGTGATGTTCAACGACCTGGGTCGACTGGGTAAGTACCTGGGGCAGGCAGCCCGCCTGATGGTCGGCATGCCCGACTACGACAACTATGTCGAGCACATGCAGAAGAACCACCCGGACCAACCGGTGATGAGCTACGAGGCGTTCTTCCGCGAACGCCAGGAAGCGCGTTACGGTGGCAAGTCCGGGCCCAAGTGCTGTTGAACCCGCGACACGTGCAAACCTGTGGGAGGCCGGGCAACCGGCCTCCCACAGTCATTTTCAGTTTCAGGAGATTTTTCGCGTGCAGACGCCCATTCCCGTCACCGTGCTCACCGGCTTTCTCGGCGCCGGCAAGACCACGCTGCTCAAGCACATGCTCAAGGCCGAGCACGGCCTGAAGATCGCCGTGATCGAAAACGAATTCAGCGACGCCGGTATCGACAGCCAGTTGCTGGGCGACGAACCGGTACAGGTCATGACCCTGGCCAACGGGTGCGTGTGCTGCAGCATCCACGGCGACCTGACCCGCGCCCTGTACCTGCTGCTCGAACGCCTGGACGCCGGCGAAATCGCCTTCGACCGCCTGGTGATCGAGTGCACCGGCCTTGCCGACCCGGCACCGGTGGCGCAAACCTTCTTCATCGACGAGGAACTGCGTGAGCGCTATATCCTCGACGGCATCATCACCCTGGTCGATGCCGCCCATGCCGAGCAGCACCTGGCCCAGGCCATCGCCCAGGCCCAGGTCGGTTTTGCCGACCGCCTGCTGCTGAGCAAGACCGACCTGGTGGCGCCTACCGTGGTCGATGCCCTGCGCGAGCGCCTGGCCCGGATCAATGGCCGGGCGGCCATTCGCGTGGTTGAGCATGGCCGTATCGACCTGGCCGAACTGCTCGATGTGCGCGGCTTCAACCTCAACCCGGACCTGGGCGCCAACCTCAAGCCAAGCCTGCGCCCGGTGCTTGCACCGGCCAAGCCGGACCGCATCTCGACCCTGGTGCTGCGCAGCGAAACCGCCCTGGACATCGACCGCCTCAGCGACTTCATGAACCAATTGCTGGAAACCCATGGCAAGCAATTGTTGCGCTACAAGGGTGTGCTGAACATCGCCGGCGACGACCGCCGCCTGGTGTTCCAGGGCGTGCTCAAGCTCTATGGCTTTGACTGGGATGCCGAGTGGGCCGAAGGCGAAACACGCGAGAGCGTGATGGTGTTCATTGCCGACGACTTGCCTGAAGCCACGATCAGGGCTGGGTTCGAGGCGCTGGCTGCGGGCTGAGCCGGCGGGTCGAGGGCGCTTCGAACCACTGCGGCCAGGAGCTGCGGTGGCGGGTGTTAACGTCGATGCACGGAATCAAGCGCTCAGTGAGCACCGCCGTTTGGCCCACGGCCTTGGCGGTGCGGTACTTCACGCTGTGGATGCACTCGCGGTCGCCGAACTCGCAACGGTTCAGCGCCGTGCCACCGCAGGGCCCGTTGGCCAGGCCCTTGGGGCAGGTTTCCGGGCAGGTGTACAGCGTGTCTTCCAGGCGGCAGCGGCCACAGGTGTCGCAGCCCACCATCGGGCGCTTGATGGCCCGCTCCAACCCGTGCAGTACGCGGGCACCGCCCGGTGTGGCCCACAGCGGTTGGCCCACGGCCCAGCCGAAGGCCTTGCTCAGCCAATTCTGGCGGCTGAACAGCAGCGAGTGGGTAGCGTGCAGCACGTGGTAGCGCAGTTTCTCCCTGGGCGATGCCGTGACGGTTGACTGCCCGTCACGCCAGTTTGCCTCGGGTGGGTGGAAGGCCACGGCGGGCAGGCCGGGCATCTGCCAGCTGTCGGCCCAGGCCGGGGCCCACTGTTGCAGCGAGCTGATGCGCCCTTGCCAGTGTTCAAGGCGCTGCTCCAGGGCGAGGAGCTGCTTGAGTTCGTGAATGCCCGACAGGTGCACGCCTGCGTACCCCATCAGTTTCACGCCGATGATCTGCAGGGCCAGGCGGTCGACACTGCGCGCCTGGGCAAATGCCTTGGATACCGCGGTTTCAGCTTCGAGCATGTCGCGCATCGACGGTGACACGGTCACCCCGGCAACATGCTCAAGCATCGCGGCGCGGCCATGGGTCAGGCTCATCAGGCAGGCGAGCATGGGCTTGGGGGCGGCCTGGCGCTGCATCCAGTGCATGGCTTCCTGGTGCTTGGCGGCGTCGAAGCCCAGTTGCAGGGTGAGGAAGTCGGCACCGGCGGCGAGTTTCTTCTCGGCCTTGAAATACTGGGCTCCGCCTTCTTCCTCGCGGTACTTGAACGGGTTGAGCGCAGCGCCCAGCAGCCAGTGCGGGCATGCCTGGCGGGCGACCTGCAGGGCGGCGACCGATTCCAGGTAGCGTACCGGCCGCTCACCCGGCTGGTGCCCGGGCAGGCGGTCGCCGGTGAGCAGCAACAACTGGTCGAGGCCGGCGGCGTCCATGCGCTGCAGCTGGGCCAGCAGGTGGTGGCGTTCGCGGTCCTTGCCGGAGAAGTGCGGCAGGGCAGGCACCGGGGTACTGAACGAGGCGAGGGCGTCCAGCGGCGACAGGTCCAGCGGGCTGCCGACCCGGTCGCCAATGGCCACGGTCATGGGCCAGCCGCACAGGTGCCCACGGGCCATGATCGCCTCCATGGCGGCGAAGCGTTCCGCCGATGGCTTGGGGACGAATTCCATGACGCAGACGAAGGTGTTTTCGCGCAGCGCGGCTTTGAGCGGGCTCATGGGGTGAGGGCACCTGGAGGGTTCAGGTTGGCATTGTGCCGGAAGGTGATGGGCGGGGTCATGTCCGGGGGCGCAGCGGGCTGCTCTGAACGAGACATTGGCGTTTTCCCGTTCTGGCCCTATCGCTGTGTAGGAGCGGGCTAGCCCCGCGAAAGGGCCGGCCCTGCTTTCATCCCCCTCGAATCAACGCTCGATCGCCAAGGCAACCCCCTGGCCACCACCGATGCACAAGGTCGCCAGCCCCTTGCGGGCATCGCGCTTGATCATTTCGTGCAACAAGGTCACCAGCACCCGGCACCCAGACGCCCCGATCGGGTGCCCCAGGGCAATCGCACCGCCATTGACGTTAACCTTCGAGGCATCCCACTCCAGCGCCTTGCCCACCGCCAGCGCCTGGGCGGCAAACGCTTCGTTGGCCTCGATCAAATCCAGCTCGGCCAGTTGCCAGCCGGCCTTGGCCAGGCAGCGTTCGGTGGCCGACACCGGGCCAATGCCCATGATCGCCGGGTCCACGCCCGCACTGGCATAACCGGCAACCTTCGCCAGCACCGGCAACCCCAGGGCCTTGGCCTTGGCAGCGCTCATCATCAGCACCGCGGCGGCGCCGTCGTTGAGGCTGGAGGCATTGCCGGCGGTGACGCTGCCATCCTTCTTGAACGCCGGGCGCAGCTTGGCCAGCGATTGGGCGGTGGTTTCCGGGCGCGGCTGCTCGTCACGGTCGAACACCTTGGGTTCGCCCTTTTTTTGCGGCAACACGATAGGGGTGATTTCGTCCTGGAAGCGGCCTGCCTCGATGGCGGCCACGGCCTTGCGCTGGGACTCGGCGGCGAAGGCATCCTGTTGTTCGCGGCTGAGGCCGAACTTCTCGGCCAGGTTCTCGGCGGTGATGCCCATGTGGTAGTCGTTGAAGGCGTCCCACAGGCCGTCGCTGATCATGCTGTCGATCAGTTGGCCATGGCCCATGCGCTGGCCGGTGCGGGCCGACGGCATCACATAGGGCGCCAGGCTCATGTTTTCCTGGCCGCCGGCGATCACCACCTCGGCGTCGCCGCAGCGAATCGCCTGGGCAGCCAGGTGCAGGGCCTTGAGCCCCGAACCGCACACCTTGTTCAGGGTCAGCGCCGGAACGCTGAACGGCAGGCCGGCCTTGACCGCGGCTTGGCGCGCCGGGTTTTGTCCGGCACCGGCGGTGAGTACCTGGCCGAGGATCACCTCGTCGACCTGGGCCGGGTCCAGCCCGGTCTGTTCCAGCAACTGCTTGATCACTGCTGCACCGAGGTCGACGGCGGGCACATTGGCCAGGGCACCCTGGAAGCTGCCGATGGCGGTGCGGGTTGCGGCGACGATGACCACGTCGTTCATGTTGTTGTTCTCCGGGCAATGGGCGTAGTGCCGCCAGCATCGGCGGGATTGGCTGATTTGTTAAGTTTGTTTTTCTTGTTGATTGATCTGGAAAACAAATGAATGGGGCTGGCCATGGGCGGGGCACGTGGGCAGCTGCACGCTTACCCCAAGGCCGCCTTCGGCGCGGTTGAAGTAGCCAAGGCGCCCTCCCAGTTGCCCCATCACCAACGCCACGATCGCCAGCCCCAGCCCCGCGCCGTTGGCATTGTTGGCGCTGTAGAAGCGGTCGCTCAGGCGCGTCAGCAGGTGCGCCTCGACCCCTGGGCCCTGGTCCAGCACCTGCAGTTCCAGCCAGCCGTCCTTGTTGGCCAGCACTACTTGGATCTCGCTGCCCGCTGGGCTGAACTGCAGGGCATTGCCCACCAGGTTCTGCAGCATCACGGTGATCGCCGCCGGGTCGGCGAAAACCTGGCACGGGCCGTCATCGAGCAGGATCAGCTCGACGTCCTGGCGGATCGCCAGCGGCGTCAGTTCGGCAAGTTCCTCACGCACGCAGGCATCCAGGCGCAGCGCCTGGCGTGCCTGGCTCAGCGGCTCCAGCCGGGCCATGGTCAGTAACTGGCTGGCCAGCCGGGTGGCACGGGCCACGCCCTGTTCAAGGTAGCTCAGGGCCTCGTCGCGCTCGCTTTCGCTGGCCGCGTGGCGGGCATTGCTGGCGTGAATGGCCAGCACCGCCAGGGGCGTGCGCAATTCGTGGGCGGCATCGGCAATGAAGCGGCGTTCGCGCTCCAGCAGCGCCTGCATCTGCCGCAGTTGATGGTTCAGGGCGTTGGCCATCGGCGCCAGCTCTGCCGGCAGGTGCTCGCTGGCCAGCGGTTCGGCGCTGTCGACCAGGCGGTTACGCAGTTGCAGGGCCAGGCGCTGCAACGGTTGCAGGCCCCAGCCCAGCAGCAGCCAGATCAGCAGCACCAGCACGGGAATGCCGAGCAGAGCGGGGGTGAGGGCCTGCTTGGCGATGCGCTGGATCAGGTCCTGGCGCAGGTCGTCGCGCTCACCCACCCAGATCAGCAGGCCGCGCTGCGGGTCTTCCAGCAGCACACCACACCAGTCCTGGCCCTGGTGCAGCAGGTCGTGGATGCCGGGCGCCGGTGGCGTGGCGAAGGGCGGGGCATCGTCCGAGCGCATCAGCAACTGGCCGTCCTGGCGCCACACCTGGAAGGCCAGGTTTATTTCGTAGGGGTGGCTGAGGATCTGCTTGCCCGACAGGCCCATGGCCTGTTCCAGGGCATCCCGCACGGCCTGCCAGTCCTGGGTGGCCGGCATCAGCCGGAACAGGCCCTGCAGCACCCGTGCCGCTTGCACCAGTTGGGCGTCGTAGACGTTCTCGATTTCATGATGATCGTCGCGCACGGCGGTCAGCACCAGGCCCAGGCTACCCACCAGCACCAGCAGCAGGGTTGGCAGCAGGATACGGGCACGCAGGGCGATCACCGGGGCGCCTCGATCAGGTAACCGACGCCGCGCACGGTGCGAATCAGGGTGTTGTCGAGCTTGCGCCGCAGGTTGTGAATCAGCACTTCCAGGGTGTTGCCCGGGCCGGACTCCTGCCAGCCGTACAAGGCTTCGGCCAGGCGTTCGCGGGTCAGCACTGCGCCCGGGCGGGCGAGCAGTTGATGCAGCAACTGAAATTCCATTGGGGTCAGGGCCACCGGGTTGCCCCGGAAGTGCACCTTGCGGCCTGCCGGGTCGAGGCTGACCCCGGCGTGCTCCAGCAGCGGCTGCGCGCGGCCCTGGCTGCGGCGCAGCAGGGCGCGGATGCGGGCCTTGAGCTCGTCGACGTCGAAGGGCTTGACCAGGTAGTCGTCGGCGCCGCTGTCCAGGCCCTGGATACGGTCGCCGGTGGCGTCGCGGGCAGTCAGTACCAGTACCGGCACATCGCCCTGGGCTTTGCTGCGCAGGGCGCGCAGCAGGCTCAGGCCGTCCTTGCGCGGCAGGCCGAGGTCGAGCAGCACCAGGTCGAACCGCTCGCTGTCCAGGGCATGCCCGGCCTCCAGCCCGTCGGCCAGCCAATCGAGGGTATAGCCCTCGCCGCGCAGGGCAACGCGAATGCCCTGGGCGAGGGCTTTGTCATCTTCCACCAGCAGCACGCGCATGGTCCGGCTCTCCTGTGCAAGGCGCCATGATGGCGGCTGCCAGGCCGTTCGGCAGGGGGGAAATGTAACAGGCAGTGACCTACTAAGCTTTCACTAAGCTTGCGCCACGCATAGTGCTGCCATCACCCCCCACTGGAGCTTATCGCCATGCGTACCCTGATTGCCTGCGCCCTGCTGCTGGGCAGCGGTTCGGCCTTCGCCGCCACTCAATGCACCACCGCCGACAAAAGCACCTGGCAGAACCCGGACGCATTCCAGGCCCAGCTCAAGGAGCAGGGCTACAAGATCAACAAGTTCAAGGTGACCAAAGGCAACTGTTACGAAATCTACGGCTTCAACAAGGACGGCAAGAAGGTCGAGATCTACCATGACCCGGTCACCGGCAAGGCGATCAAGAGCGAGATCAAGGACTGATGCCCGCCGCCACGGTGCGGCTCTGGGACCCTCTGCTGCGGCTGTGCCACGTGTCGATCGCCACGGTGTTCTTCGCCAACTATTTCTTCAACGAAGAGGGTGATGGCTGGCACCGCTGGCTTGGCTACTACGCAGTCGGCTGCGTGATGCTGCGCCTGGTGTGGGGCTTCGTCGGGCCGCGCAGCGCCCGCTGGGCCGATTTCTGGCCCACTCCGGCCCGGCTGGCAGCCCATGGGCGGGCACTGGTGCAAGGCCGGCCCTTCCATCGCATGGGCCACTCACCCATTGGTGCGTTGGTGATGGTGCTGATGCTCGCCTGCATGGCTGCCCTGGGCCTGACCGGCTTTCTGATGGAAGAAGTCGATGCCCTGTGGGGCGCGGACTGGCCGCTGAACGTGCACAGTTTCATTGCCGATGCCTTGCTGGCGCTGGTTGCCGTGCATGTGCTGGCAGCGTTGGTCGAGAGCGTGCGCCTGGGCGAGAACCTACCGCTGTCGATGCTGACCGGGCGCCGTCGGCGCATTCCTGACGACCACTGATCACGAGTATTCCCGATGTTGATGCACACTACCCTCCGGCGCGGCGGCGAAACCGGCGCGGCCTGGCTGCGCCTGCTCGCCCTGGCCAGCCTGAGTTGCCTGTTGCTGTTGGCCGATGACTTTATCCAGCAGCTGTTCACACCGGCCAACCGCGCCGAACTCGAAGCGGGTTGGGTTGCCGGCCTGTGGCTGTTCTGCCTGGCCTTGTGGCTGTGCAACCTGCGTGTGCTGGTGGTGGTGATTCTGCTGCTGTTCGCGACGATGCAGGTGCTGCAACTGGCAACTGTCAGCTTCATTGGCGAGCCGCTGAGTGCCATCGATATCCGCAGCTTGCTGCGCGAGCCGGGCGAGGTCTGGGAAACCGCCAGGCACAGCCTGGCCGAGCACTGGCCGGCCCTGGCCAGCGTGCTGGTGCCTTATGGGCTGTTGATCGGCGTGCACTGGGTGCTGCCCAAGCACGTCGCACTGCCTGCCAGCCGCTGGGCCCTGGTGCTGATCGCCGTGGTGCTGCTGGCCAAGCCCTACCGTGCGACCTACCGCAACCTCGATTCATTTACCCCGGGGCCGACCCGCAGTGGGCTGCACAACAGCCTCAACGCGTTCTCGGCCTGGGCCGTGCGCCTGGCGTTCAAGCCTGAACTGGCAGTGCCCCAGGCGCCCTACGCGCCGTATCGGTTAAGCGCGGTGCCCAGCACGGCCAGGCATGTGTGGCTGGTGGTGGCCGATTCCCTGCGCAGCGAACGCCTTAGCCTCTACGGCTATGCGCGGCAAACCACGCCCAGGCTCGACGCCTACCTGGCCGGGCACCCCAGCGCGCTGGTGCGCCCCGGCATTTCGGCGGGGGTGGCCACGGATGTCAGCCTGCCCTACCTGCTGAACCCGATTCGCGAGCCGGGCCAGGACCACCGGCTGCGCAGCGGCGAGGTCAACCTGTTCCGCTTCGCCCGTGAAGCGGGGCTGCGTACCCACTGGATCTCGTCACAGGAGTCACGCCTGCTGGCGCACCTGGGCAGCCGCTACCTGGATGTGTCGATCACCCGCGAGGATCACCCGCTGCGCTTTCTCCAACAGCAGGACCGGGCCCTGCTCGGCATCCTCGACCAGCAGGCATTCGCCGAGCGCAACTTCGTGGTGCTCAACCTGCGTACCGCGCACCTGCCTTATGCACGCAACTACCTGAATGAAGCAGCCCAAGCACCCTGGCCAGACAACGGGCCGCAGGCCCAGGCCAATGCCTATGACAACTCGATTCACTACCTCGACGGCCTGCTGGCAGAGGTGCTGGAGCGTTTCGAACGCCTGGAAGGTGAGCGCTACCTGGTCATCACCGGTGACCATGGTCAGCGCCTGGGCGAAAATGGCAAGTGGGGGCACAATGCGCTGGTGCCGGAAGTGACCGATGTGCCGGTGATCGTGGTGGCCCGCGAAGCGCCGCCCCAGGCACTGGACGCCCTGTTGCCGGAGCGCTGGGTCAGCCATTACGAAATTGGCCATTGGCTCGCGGCGAAGTTGGGGACCCGTATCGACAACCCCAATTGGCGGGCGGGTGAGTATTTCGTGCATGGGAAGTTGCTGTTCAGCGACAACTTCATCCAGCCTGTGTGTGAAACACCGGCGGGCCTGTTGCATATGAAACCCTTGCAGTTGAGCGAGATGTTTGCCAATCGCCAGGCAAGTGCTGCCCCGTGTGAGATGACGAGCAATTGATTCACGCCTCATCCCGGGTGCAGGGCGGGTTTTCCGGCAGGGTTGATCGCCACGCGGCGCACCGTGGTTTTGAATCCCCCCGGTTCAGCCCGTAATATGTGTCGGATAACCTGCGGGGGTAGTCTCACCCTCTGATCAATCGGAATCGCCCCAGTGGCGCTTCCCCGGCATAAACCTGACGAGGTACAGACATTGGCCATCATTCATCCTAAGGTTCGCGGTTTCATCTGCACCACGACTCACCCGAAGGGCTGCGAGCTCAACGTCCGTGACCAGATCGAAGCCACCCGCAAGCTGGGCGTGCGCGAGGATGGCCCGAAGAAGGTCCTGGTCATCGGTGCTTCCAGCGGCTACGGCCTGGCGGCCCGCATCACCGCCGCCTTCGGCTTCAAGGCCGACACCCTGGGCGTGTTCTTCGAAAAACCAGGCACCGAGACCAAGGCCGGTACCGCCGGCTGGTACAACGCTGCCGCCTTCGACAAGTTCGCCAAGGCCGAGGGCCTGTACAGCAAGTCGATTAACGGTGACGCCTTCTCCGACGAAGCCCGTGCCAAGGTCATCGAGCTGATCAAGAACGAAATGGGCGGCAAGGTCGACCTGGTCATCTACTCGCTGGCATCCCCGGTGCGCAAACTGCCGCAGACCGGTGAAGTGATCCGTTCCGCGCTCAAGCCGATCGGCCAGCCGTACAAGTCGACCGCCATCGACACCAACAAGGACACCATCATCGAGGCCAGCATCGAGCCGGCTACCGAGCAGGAAATCGCCGACACCGTCACCGTCATGGGTGGCCAGGACTGGCAGCTGTGGATCGACGCCCTGGCCGGCGCCGAGGTGCTGGCCGAAGGCGCGCGTACCGTGGCCTTCAGCTACATCGGCACCGAAATCACCTGGCCGATCTACTGGCACGGCGCCCTGGGCCAGGCCAAGCAGGACCTGGACGAAACCGCGCTGCGCCTGAACCAGAAACTGGCCGCTGAAGTGAAGGGCGGCGCCAACGTGGCGGTGCTGAAGTCGGTGGTCACCCAGGCCAGCTCGGCCATTCCGGTGATGCCGCTGTACCTGTCGATGGTCTTCAAGATCATGCAGGAGAAGGGCGTTCACGAGGGTACTCAGGACCAGCTGGACCGCATGTTCCGCGACCGCATGTACCGCGCCGACGGCGCCCCGGCCGAGGTGGACGAGAAAGCCCGCCTGCGCCTGGACGACTGGGAACTGCGCGACGACGTGCAGGATGCCTGCAAGGCCATGTGGCCACAGGTGACCACCGAGAACCTGTTCGAGCTGACCGACTATGCCGGTTACAAGAAGCAATTCCTCAACCTGTTCGGCTTCGAGCGTGCTGACGTCAACTACGACGAAGACGTGGCCACCGATGTGAAGTTCGACTGCGTCGAGCTGTAATCGGCCAAGCCTGTACCGGCCCCTTCGCGGGCAATTGCGTTTTCAAACGCTGCTGCCCCCGGTAGGAGCGAGCAACGCTCGCGATGGGCTGCAAAGCAGCCCCGGCGTTATCAGTTGCGAAACTGAAAACCTGGGGCCGCTGCGCGCCCCATCGCGAGCTGCGCTCGCTCCTACCGGGGACGGCGCACACTCCGTCGGTGCGAACGGGCCGGTACAGGTCATACATTTTTTGCTAGTTTTGGCGCACAACAACAGGGAATGCGCCATGAGCAGCCACACCCAACCCGCCACTGCCTTTCGCCAGGCCGCAGCCGACGGCTACAGCCTCGGTGGCTTTTGCTGGCGCCACGCCCAGCCCGATCCCCTGCGCCCGCTGGTGATCATCAACGCCGCCACCTCGGTGCGCTGCCGCTACTATTCGCGCTTTGCCGACTACCTGTTCGCCCAAGGCTTTGACGTACTCACCTATGACTACCGTGGCATCGGCGAATCACGCCCGGCCTCCCTGCGCGGCTTCCAGGCCTCCTGGAGCGATTGGGGCCGGCTGGACTTCGAAGCCATGCTGGCGCACGCCGCCACCCATTATCCCGGGCAACCGGTGGACGTGGTCGGCCACAGTTTCGGTGGCTGCGCGGTGGGCCTGGCAGCGTCGGCCGGGCGGGTGCGGCGGGTGGTGATGGTGGGCGCCCAGTTCGCCTACTGGCGCGACTATGCCGCCGACCAGCGCTGGCGGCTGTTTGGCAAGTGGCATGTGGTGATGCCGCTGCTGACCCGCACTTTCGGCTATTTTCCCGGCAAGCGCCTGGGCTGGATGGAGGATACCCCGGCCGGCGTCGTGCACGACTGGACCACCCGCACGCCGCGCTATGAACAGCGCCCGAGCGGACGCGCGTTGGCCAGGCTGCCGTTTTCCCAGGTAAAGGCTGCGACCTTGGCCATCAGCCTGACGGATGATCCGTTCGGCACGGTAGCGGCCACCGAGCGCTTGCTCGGCTACCTGCCCCCAGCGCAGCGGCGGCATTTGCGGATTGCGCCTGTGGATATCTCAGTCGAAGAGATCGGCCATTTCGCCTTCTTCCACGATCGCTTCCGCGAAAGCCTGTGGCCGATTGCACTGCAGTGGTTGCAGCAAGGCCAGTTGCTGGCAGGAGGGCCGGGGCAGGTCGTCGGTTGATGCCGCCCGCCCCAGCGCTATCAGGCGTTGCGCGCCAGTGGCTGGGCCGCGAACTTGACGCCCGCCAAGCCATGCTTGATCAATGCACGGATATTGCCGTGGTCACTGCCCTCGGGCGTGGCCAGCACATCGCGGTAGTGCTCGCCAAAGGCCAGCAACGCTTCCTGGTCGCTCAGGCCTTCCAGCAGGGCCAGGCCCAGGGTCTTGCACGAGCCTTCGTTCTGCCCGGCGGCATTTTCCACGCCGCCGTTGTTGAAGGCCTGGGGCTGGTAGCTGTAGTTGCCGGCAATGAACGCCAGGGTGTCGGCAAAGGCATGTTGGCCGCTGGCAAGGCTGGCGCGCAGGGTGTTCAGATCAGTCACGAGGTTTTTCCTTTTTCAAACGCCGCTTGCTGCTCGGCGCTGGCTTCTTTCTGGTATTGGGCTTTCCACTCGGCATAAGGCATGCCGTACACCGCTTCGCGGGCGTCGTCCAGGCTGAGGTCGAGCTGGCGCTCGTCGGCGGCGGCCTTGTACCACTTGGACAGGCAGTTGCGGCAGAAGCCGGAGAGGTTCATCAGGTCGATGTTCTGCACATCGGTGCGCGTGCGCAGGTGGTCGACCAGGCGGCGGAAGGCGGCGGCCTCCAGTTCGAGTTGCTGTTGAGGGGTCATGGGCGTCTCTTCAGGTGATGCGGTTCTTCAGATGGCGGCCACCGTTGATGACCACCTGGCTGCCGGTGCTGTACTGGCTGGCGAGCAGGTAATTGACCGTCTCGATCAGCGGCGCGGCGCCGGGTTCGAACTCCAGCAGGGCTTTTTTCAGGGTTTGCTGGCGATAGGCCTCGTCGCCCCCTTCCTTGAGGATCAGCAGGCCCGGCAGGATACCGTTGACGTGCACCTTGGGGGCGTACTTTTCGGCGAATGACAGCACCATGTTCTGCAGCGCCGCCTTGGTGGCGGCGTAGCCGATGTGGCCCTTGCTGCCGCGCGAGGAGGTTTCGTCGCAGATATGGATGATGTCGGCCTTTTCCACCTTGGCCAGCAGGTCGCCCAGGGCCAGGTTCAGGTGGTACGGGGCTTCGACGTGCAGGCGGAACATGGTGTCCAGGTTGTCCAGGCCATCGTCCAGCCACAAGGAAGCGTTGTGGATGATCGCCCGCAGGCCGTCGTAGTTGTGCTTGAGGAAATCGACCAGGGCCTCGCGGTCAGCCTTCACGCACAGGTCGGCCTGGAACTGCACGATATTCGGGTGCGCGGACTGCGCTAGCGGGGTGCGGCTGGCACTGACGACCGTATGGCCGGCCTGTGCCAGGTCCAGGGCCAGGGCCAGCCCTACGCGCTGGCTGGCGCCGGTGACGAGAATAGGGTTGTTCATGTGCGGGTGGTCAACTTGTCTGCTCTGTCGTTGCCCCCAGCATACCCGAACTGCCTGACGGTTGTACGGCCTACACGCGCTGGCTGCGCGCCGTAGTAGAATACCCGTTCAACGTCCGCACACAGGTTATTTCAGCGCTGATGAACGATCACGCAGCTGGCCCGCAAACCCAGGGTGCCCTGGCGCACCAGGCGCTGTTTCCGATACGCGAGGTTTCCCGGCTCACCGGAGTCAACGCAGTCACCCTTCGGGCGTGGGAGCGGCGCCATGGGCTGATCCAGCCAACCCGCACCGACAGTGGCCATCGCTTGTATTCCCAGGCCGACATCGACACCATCCGGCGCATCCGAGGCTGGCTGGAGCGCGGTGTGGCGGTGAGCAAGGTCGCCAGCATCCTGGCCCGCGGCCAGGCCTCGGTGCAGGACGTGGCCGTTGCCGCGCCCACCTCGCGCAGCCAGGCCCTGCTGCGCGAAGCGGTACACCGCTTCGACACCGCGGCCTTGGCGCAACTGTTCGACCAGCTAAGCGCAGGCATGGCACTGGAGCGGGCGTTCACCGAGGTATTGATGCCCGTGTGGCACGACTTGGCGGCAGGGCAGGGGGCGTATGGCCAGGCCAGTGAATGGCTGTTCCTGGACCAGTTCCTGAGAGGGCGGGTCTTTTCCTATCAGCAGCCATACCAGCAGTCACCCCGCAAGGCACAGTCGCGCCGCCTGGTGCTGGCGCCGCTGCCGGGGCCTTGCCAAGAGTTGGAGTTGCAGGTGGCAGGCTTGATGCTGGGCAGCGAGGATGTCGGCGTGACCCTGCTGATGCCGGGGCAACCGTTGGATGAACTGGCGTTGGTATGCGAGCGGCTAAGGCCGGATGCCTTGGTGCTGTTTGCCAACCACGCCCTCACCGCTGGCATGGGCAAGCGCCTGGTGCGCATGGCGCCAAGCCTGCAGTGCCCGTTGCTGTTGGCTGGCGAGGCGGCGCCGCTGGCCCAGGACAGCCTGGCCGGAACCCCGGTGGTGTGCCTGGGTGCTGAAGGGGCGGTGATGCGTCAGCGGCTGCGCCAGTACCTGGCCGGTCAGCTCGATACTTGAGCGTGCAGTTCCGGGTGAGCCTGGCGGTGGGCTTGGAGAATATATTCGCGCAAGCGCTCGACTTCATCGGTGGCGCTGCGGCTGAGGTCGTAGGCGGCCAGGTCCGGGCCAATGCGCCGGCGCAGGCGGCCGTGCAGGCTGATTGGTGGCAGGCCGGCGGGAGCGAAGAACAGGTCGAAGCGTGACGGCGCCTGGGCCAGGCCACGCAGCTCCAGCAGTGCACCTTTGAAGGAAATATCGCGTACCAGCAGGCCGCTGGCCTTGCCTTTGGCATCGCGCAACGGGCTTGGCTGTTCCATCGACAGGCGCCAGGGGCGCAACTGTGGGCCGTCTTCGTAGATTTCCGGGGAGCCCAGCTGCAAGTGCAGGGCGTGGAATTCGTCCTCAACCAGTTGCAGCGGGAAGCTGATCTGCTGGTTGTTGAACTGGGCCTGCAGGGTAACCTGCTCGTTGGCCACCAGGCGGGTCAGCAGCGACTGGATGCGCCTGTCGCCATTGACCAGCAGGCTCGACACCGGGTCGGCCAGGTTCAATTGCGGGGAGTGCTGCATGTTCTGGATGAAATCCAGCTCATCCTGGGTCAGGAGGGCATCGGCTTGCATGATCGAACTCGGTAATGACGACTTCTTCAAGATGGATTGACCGTGCCCAGGGTGTTTGGTTCAGACGCGCTCGTCGGGAAGGCGACGCGCGTTCAGTTCGGCCAGCTCGCGTTCCAGCTCGACCTGGCGGGTGACATCCTTCTGGATGCCGATGAAATACAAATGAGGCTCGCCGTCCTGGCGCACCGGGGTGATCGACAATTCGTTCCAGAAGGCACTGCCATCCTTGCGGTAGTTGCGCAGCACTTCACGGCAGGGCAGGCCAGCGGCCAGGGCCTTGCGAATGCGCGCGCGGGCCAGCTGGTCGCGGTCGTCGCCCTGCAGGAAGCGGCAGTCCTGGTAGAGGATTTCGTCACGGCTGTAGCCGGTCAGGCGCTCGAAGGCGGGGTTGACGTAGATCAGAATGGTGTCATCGCCTTCCAGTTCGGCGACCACGATCCCGTCATTGGAAGCATCGACCATCGATTGCAGCAGCTGCGCATTGATCATGTGCGGACCGTTGGGACTTTGGGATGAGGAGGCCTTTTGCCAGCGTCGGATGCTAGTATCCTACGTTTTCACTCAGTTTCGGAATCTCTTCCCGATGAAAGTCGCCATTATTTCCGGTTCGGTGTATGGCACCGCCGAAGAAGTTGCCCGCCATGCCGAGTCGCTGCTCAAGGCCGCCGGGTTCCAGGCCTGGCATGCCGGCCGCGCTACCCAGCAAGACATCGAAGGCTTCGCCCCGCAGGCTTTGCTGGCGGTGACCTCGACCACGGGCATGGGCGAGTTGCCGGATAACCTGATGCCGCTGTACAGCACCCTGCGCGATACTCTGCCGGCTGCCTGGCGTGGCCTGCCGGGTGCGGTGATTGCCCTGGGCGATACGAGCTATGGCGAAACCTACTGCGGTGGCGGCGAGCAGATGCGCGAGCTGTTTGCCGAGCTGGGCGTGCGTGAAGTGCTGCCGATGCTGCAGCTCGATGCCAGCGAAACCGTGACCCCGGAAGCCGATGCCGAGCCTTGGTTGGCCGAGTTCGCCCAGGCCCTGAAGGCCTGATCCACCCATACCGGCCCCTTCGTCTGTAGGCGCGGGCTTGCCCCGCGAACACCGGCGAATGCCGGTGCCATGTACCGCGGTGCCTGCTTCGCGGGGCAAGCCCGCTCCTACAAGCGCAAGGGCCGGTAAGCCTTACCCCTCTCGCAGCAACGCCAACCAGGCCTGCGCCGCCCGCGACAGATACGCCCCGCGCCGCCAGATGAACGCAATATCCCAGCGCAGATACCCCGGCGCCTTCAATGGCACACGCACCACCCCAGGGCGCTCCAGGGTTTTTGCCACCACACGGGGCAGCAACACCACGCCTTGGCCCGCCGCCACCAGCGCTACCAGAAAATCCGCCTGGCCACTGCGCCCGCCTTCCTTGGGCGTGAAACCCTGCTGCTGGCAGGCCTTGAGCAAGCGGTCGTTGAGCACGAAGCTGCGCTGGTACAGCAGGAAGGGGGTGTCGGCCAGTTGCCTGAGGCTTACCTGTTCTACCCCCGCCAACCCATGCCCGGCTGGCAGCAGCGCATCCAACGGTTCGTTGCAGAAGGGCTGGAATTCGAACGCCGGGTCGCTGGGCGTCAGGCTGCCGCCAAGCTCCAGCTCGCCGCTGCGCACGGCCTGTTCGACGCTGTGGCTGCCGCCTTCGAGCAACTGGATGGCGATGTTCGGGTGGCGCCGTCGGTATTCGGCGAACAGGCCCGCGAACAGCACATCGTTGCCCAGCATCGGCAGGCCCAGGCGCAACTCGCCGCGGGCCATCTGGCTGAGGTCGTCGAGCTCGCGAAGCAGTTCCTGGCGTTGGCGCAGCAGCGCCTCGCCACGCTCCAGCACGATGCGCCCGGCGGCGGTCAGGTGCAGGTGCGAGGCCTGGCGTTCGAGCAGTGGCTGGCCCACATCTTGCTCAAGCTGGGCCACCTGCTTGCTCACGGCCGACTGACTGATGTGCAGGGTTTGCGCGGCCTGGGTAAAACCGCCGCGGTGAACCACTTCGATGAAGCTGCGCAGCTGTTTGAATTCCATGTTCCGAATTCCATTATGGAATGGGTGCAAGTCTAACAATTCGCTTCTGGCCTAGGCAGCCGGCTCTTAAAATAAGGGCTTGTCGAGGAACCCCCGCCCATGAAACCCGCGTTGTTGAAAAAGCCCCTGCGCCTGCTCGCCGAGCTGGCGGTGTTGCTTGTCTTGTTCCTGTTCGGTGGCCAGTTGGCCCAATGGCTGGGTTGGCCGATCCCCGGTGGCGTGATGGGCCTGGCGCTGTTGCTGGTGCTGTTCGCGTGCGGCCTGCTCAAGCCGGCCACCTTGCAGATGGGCGCCGGCTGGCTGATGGCCGAAATGCTGCTGTTCTTCATTCCGGCGCTGATGAGCCTGCTGGACTACGGCAGCCTGGTACGCGAAGAAGGTTGGCGCATCCTGCTGGTGATTGCCTTGAGTACGCTGACGGTGATGGTGGTGACCGCCCTGACCGTGGAACTGGTGTGCCGTTGGAGCCTGCGCCATGAGCCTTGAGCCGATGCCGCTGTTCTGGCTGGCACTGACCTTGTGCGCCTACCTGGCCAGCCGCTGGTTGTACCGGCGCACCGGGCGCTATTTGATGTCGCCGTTGATCCTGGTGCCGGCGCTGCTGTTGGCGGTGGCGGTGCCGCTGCACACCGCCTATGCCGAATACGCGCGTAACACCCACTGGTTGATGGGCGTGCTGGGCCCGGTGACCGTGGCCTTCGCCGTGCCGATCTGGCAGCAACGGGCGCTGCTGGCACGGCACTGGCCGGCGTTGCTGATGGGCATGGTTGCCGGCAGCGCGGCGTCGATCGCCAGCTCCTGGGGGCTGGCCCACCTGCTGGCGCTGGATAACGCGATCAGCCTGTCGCTGGTGCCGCGCTCGATCACCACGCCGTTCGCCATGCCGTTGGCCCACGACCTGGGCGGCGTACCGGAGCTGACGGCCGTGTTCGTGATGTTCACCGGTGTGCTCGGGGCGATGTTCGGGGGCGTGCTGCTGCGCTGGCTGCCGCTGCGCACGCCGTTGGCTCGGGGTGCGCTGTTCGGGGTTGGCGCGCACGGCGCCGGGGTGAGTCGGGCGCAGGAAGTGGGCCGCGAAGAAGGCTCGGTGGCCGGCCTGGTCATGGTCCTTACCGGCCTGCTCAACCTGTTCGCCGCGCCGCTGTTGACCATGCTGTTGTGACCGTTCGTGCCACTGACTCGCTCGGTCATCAAGCTGGCTGGCAACGCAAGTTTCACCGGGCAGGGTGCTGACTAGACTCAACCCCGATACAGAGAGCACATCAATGTGCCGAGGTGACTTGCAATGACCGCAGCCTTGCCCAAACCCGTCCATCGCCAATTCCCGGGACAACCCTGATGCCCCTCGCCGAGATTCCTTTGTGCGTCTGGCGTACCCGGGGTTTGAGTTTTTCATTCCGGGGCCAGAGCATCCGCTACTGGACCGCAGGGCAAGGACAGCCCCTGTTACTGTTGCATGGATTCCCCACCGCCAGCTGGGACTGGCACTACCTCTGGGCCCCGCTGGCCCAGCGCTTCAAGCTCATCGCCTGCGACATGCTGGGCTTTGGCGATTCGGCCAAGCCGCTCGACCACCGCTACAGCCTGATGGAACAGGCCGACCTGCAGCAGGCGCTGCTGGCGCACCTTGGGGTCGACCAGCCGGTGCACCTGTTGGCCCACGACTACGGCGGCAGCGTCGCCCAGGAACTGCTGTCGCGCCACCACGAGCAGCGCGCAAACGTGGCCAGTTGCGTGTTCCTCAACAGCGGCCTGTTCCCGGAGCGTTGCCAGCTTCCGCTGGTGCAGAAACTGCTGCTCAGCCGCCTGGGCTGGCTGGTGGGGCGTTCGTTCGGGCGTGACGACCTGGTGCGCACCGTGAGCCAGATCTACGGGCCCTGTACCCACCCCAGCGAAAGCGCGCTGGACGACTGCTGGAGCCTGATCGCCAGCAACTGCGGCACGCGCATCCTGCACAAACTGGTGGGTTACCAGCCTGAGCGCAGGCAGCACCGCGAGCGCTGGGTGGCGGCGTTGCAGCGCGATGGCGTGCCGCTGCGCTTCATCAATGGCAGCGCCGACCCGTTGTCGGGTGCGCAGATGGTCGAGCGTTACCGGCAACTGGTGCCCAACCCCGACACGGTTGTGCTGCAGGGCATCGGCCATTACCCGCACACCGAGGCACCGGTGCAGGTCTTGCGCCATTACCTGGCGTTTCGCGAGCAGCCCCTGCGCTACCTGCCGCGTAGGCTGGCCTGGTCCTGAGGCGGCGGCCATCGCCCAGCGTTATTGCCTGGCATTCAGCCCGGGTGCGCTTGATTGTCCGCAAGCCTGGGCTGGCGGACACTCACGCCATCGAAACCTGAGCGGGAGCCATGGGCATGAGCGAGCCGGTACGTGTGCAAGACCGTGTAGTGATCGTCACCGGGGCCGGTGGCGGCCTGGGCCGGGCCCATGCGCTGCTGTTCGCCGCGCGCGGCGCCAAGGTGGTGGTCAATGACCTGGGCGGCAGTGCCCGGGGCGAGGGCGCCAATGCTTCGGCCGCCGACCAGGTGGTGGCCGAAATCCGTGCAGCGGGCGGCATTGCCGTGGCCAGCCATGATTCGGTCAGCGAGGGCGCCCGTATCGTCGAGCAGGCGCTGGACAGCTTCGGCCGGGTCGATGTGCTGGTGAACAATGCCGGCATCCTGCGCGACAAGGCGTTCCACAAGATGGACGACAGCGACTGGGCGCAGGTTTGCCAGGTTCACCTGGACGGCGCCTACCAGGTGACCCGCGCCGCCTGGCCGCACCTGCGCGAGCAGAACTGGGGGCGGGTGATCTTCACGGCGTCCACCTCGGGCATCTATGGCAACTTCGGCCAGGCCAACTATGGCGCGGCCAAGCTTGGGTTGTACGGCCTGACCCGTACCTTGGCGATCGAGGGGCGCAAGCATGGCGTACTGGCCAATGCCATCGCCCCAACCGGTGGCACGCGCATGACCGAGGGGCTGATGCCGGCGCAGGTGTTCGAACGGCTCAAGCCCGAGTTGATCAGCCCGCTGGTGGTGTACCTGGGCAGCGAGCAATGCCAGGACAGCGGTGAGCTGTTCGAGGTGGGTGGCGGCTGGGTGGGCAAGGTGCGCTGGGAGCGCAGCCTGGGGGTTGGCTTCGACCCGGTTGAGGGGTTCACGCCCGAACAGGTGGCGCAGAACTGGGAGCGCATTGCCGATTTCGAAGGGGCGCTACACCCGCGGGACAACCTGCAGTCCCTGCAGCAGATGATGGCCAACCTGCAGAAATACCCCTAGCAGCCACGCCGCGCTCTTGTAGGAGCGGGCTTGCCCCGCGAAGCAGGCGACGCGGTGCGTGGCACCGGCTCCGCAAGTGTTCGCTACCAATCGATCAGGCAAAAAAAAGGCCGCTGCAAAGGCAGCGGCCAATCGAGACGTTAGATCAAGGAGCTTCAAAATCAACGTCGGTGAACCTCGCGGGCCTGAAGGACAGGGGGGTTAACGCCCTTCATGCCGGCCAGTGAGGTAAGAATAAGCGCTTGATCCTGAGGGAAAAATAGCCGTCAGTGACATTCACCTTTACGTTTCGGGCAACAGTCTCAAGCCGTGGGCGAATAGCCCATGCGCCAGCTGGTTTCCCTGGACGCGGCAAGCAGCCGCTGCGCCGCCGGGCCATGCTCGTCGGCATGGAAAATCGACGTCGGGCCGACCACCGTCATCACCGCCGCGATCTGCCCCAGGGCGTTGAACACCGGCGCCGACAAGGCATCCACCCCCGGCATCAGCAGGCCATGCACATGGTGCAGGCCGCGTTCCCGGATGCCGGCCAGCAAGCCCTGGTAGTCGCCCGGCGCCTGCTGCAGCGTGGCCAGTTCCCGGTCACGCAATTCCACGGTTTCGCGCTCGGGCAGGTGCGCGGCGAACACCAGCCCGGTGGATGAACTGAGCAGTGGCAGTACCGAGCCGATCTGCGTCACAACGGTCACCGCCCGCACCGCCGGCTCGATGCTCACCACCGTCGCCCCCTGGTTGCCCCACACGGCGATGAAGCAGCTCTCGTTGAGTTCATCGCGCAGCAGCGACAGCGGCATCGCTGCCACTTTCAGCACATCGATGCTGCCCAGCGCCGCCAACCCCACGCGCAAGGCTTCGCGCCCCAGGCCGTAATGGTTGGTGGCCGCGTCCTGTTCGGCGAAACCACTGGCAATCAACGCCTGCAGGTAGCGGTGCACCTTGCTCGCGGGCATCTGCACGTGTTCGGCCAGGCGTGACAGCGAGGTGGAGGGGGACAGCTCGGCAAGGGCCTTGAGGATGTCGGTGCCGACCTCCGCCGAGCGGACTTTCTGCTTGCCGTTGTCGGCGGGGGAACTGGCTTTGGCCATGGGTTGGAAACTTCCGGATTCTTCGCGTCGCGCCTTTATAGCTTGACGCCCGGCGGGGAGCAAATTACGTTATTCGTAATCTGATTACGATAAAAACAAAATCCGGAGGCATCGATGAACCGCGACACGTCCGCCGATCTTCAGTACCTGAGCGGCTTTGGCAACGAATTCGCCAGCGAAGCGCTGCCCGGTGCCTTGCCGGTCGGGCAGAACTCACCGCAAAAGGCGCCCTACGGGCTGTATGCCGAATTGCTCTCGGGCACGGCGTTCACCATGGCCCGCAGTGAACTGCGCCGCACCTGGTTGTACCGTATTCGCCCCTCGGCCCTGCACCCGCGCTTCGAACGCCTGCAGCGCCAGCCCCTGGCCGGCCCGCTGGGCGCGGCCACGCCCAACCGCCTGCGCTGGAACCCCCAGCCCATTCCGGCCGAACCCACCGACTTCATCGAGGGCTGGCTGCCGATGGTGGCCAACGCGGCCGCCGACAAACCGGCTGGGGTGAGCATCTACATCTACCGTGCCAACCGCTCCATGGACCGGGTGTTCTTCAATGCCGACGGCGAGCTGCTGCTGGTGCCGGAGCAGGGCCGGCTGCGCGTGGCCACCGAACTGGGCGTGCTGGAAGTCGCGCCGTTGGAAATTGCGGTGATCCCGCGCGGCATGAAATTCCGCGTCGAGTTGCCCGATGGCCAGGCGCGTGGCTACCTTGCCGAAAACCATGGCGCGCCACTGCGCCTGCCGGACCTGGGGCCGATTGGCAGCAACGGCCTGGCCAACCCGCGCGACTTCCTCACCCCGGTGGCGCACTACGAAGAAGCCGATGGCCCGGTGCAACTGGTGCAGAAGTTCCTCGGCGAGCACTGGGCCTGCCAGCTGCAGCATTCGCCATTGGACGTGGTGGCCTGGCACGGCAGCAATGTGCCGTACAAATATGACTTGCGCCGCTTCAACACCCTCGGCACGGTCAGCTTCGATCATCCCGACCCGTCGATCTTCACCGTGCTGACCTCGCCCACCAGCGTGCATGGCCTGGCCAACATGGACTTCGTGATTTTCCCGCCCCGCTGGATGGTGGCCGAGAACACCTTCCGCCCGCCATGGTTCCACCGCAACCTGATGAACGAATTCATGGGCCTGATCAGCGGCGCCTACGATGCCAAGGCCGAAGGGTTCCTGCCCGGTGGCGCTTCCCTGCACGGGGTGATGAGCGCCCACGGGCCAGACGCCGAAACCTGCGAGAAAGCCATCGCAGCGCAGCTGGCACCGCACAAGATCGACAACACCATGGCCTTCATGTTCGAAACCAGCCAGGTGCTGCGCCCGAGCCTGCAGGCTCAGGACAGCCCGCAATTGCAGGCCGACTACGACAGTTGCTGGGCCACCTTGCCAAGCACCTTCACCCCGAACCGGAGATAACCCATGAACCAGACCGCCATTGCCCGTAGCTGGGTGGAGCACGCCAACGGGCACCGCGACTTCCCGCTGCAGAACCTGCCGCTGGGCATCTTCAGCCGCCCAGGCGAAGCGCAGCGCTGCGGTGTGGCCATCGGCGACGCCATTCTCGACCTGGAGGCCGTGCTGGCCGCCGGGTTGTTCGAGGGCCAGGCCAAGGCTGCGGTGGAAGCGACCCGCGGCGGTGCGCTGAACGCCTTCTTCGCCCTGGGCCGGCCTGCCCGCGTGGCCCTGCGCGAACGCCTGCAGGCGCTGCTCGGGGAAGGTAGCGAACACCAGGCTGCACTCAAACCCGCCCTGCACCCCGCCAGCGAGTGCCAGATGCACCTGCCGGCCAAGGTGGGCGACTACACCGATTTCTACGTTGGCATCCAGCACGCCACCAACGTCGGCAAGCTGTTCCGCCCCGACAACCCACTGCTGCCCAACTACAAGTACGTGCCAATCGGCTACCACGGCCGTGCTTCGACCCTGCGCCCCTCGGGCGCCGATGTGCGCCGCCCGAAAGGCCAAACCTTGCCGGCTGGCCACACCGAACCGGCCTTCGGCCCCTGTGCCCGCCTGGACTACGAGCTGGAGCTGGGGATCTGGATCGGCCAGGGCAACGACATCGGCCAGGCCATTCCCATCGCCGAGGCCGAGCAGCACCTGGCCGGCCTGTGCCTGCTCAACGACTGGTCGGCGCGTGATATCCAGGCCTGGGAATACCAGCCACTGGGCCCGTTCCTGTCGAAAAGCTTCATCACCACCCTGTCGCCCTGGGTCGTTACCGCCGAAGCCCTGGCACCTTTCCGCCGCGCCCAGCCAGCGCGCCCGGAGGGTGACCCACAGCCATTGCCCTACCTGCTGGACGCGCACGACCAGGCCCGCGGGGCTTTCGATATCGAACTGGAAGTGCTGCTGCTCACCGCCCGCATGCGCGAGCAGGGCCTGCCCGCCCACCGCCTGGCCTTGAGCAACACCCTGAACATGTACTGGACCGTGGCCCAGCTGATTACCCACCACAGCGTCAACGGCTGCCAGCTGCAACCGGGTGACCTGTTCGGTTCCGGCACGCTGTCCGGCGCCAGCCCGGACGCCTACGGCAGCCTGCTGGAGATCACCGTGGGCGGCAAGCAACCGGTGGAACTGGCCAGTGGCGAGCTGCGCAAGTTCCTCGAAGACGGTGATGAAATCATCCTGCGCGCCCGCTGCATGGCGGATGGCGTGGCCAGCATTGGTTTCGGCGAATGCCGCGGCACCGTGATCGCTGCCAACTGAGGAAACCTGGCCATGGAGCTGTACACCTACTACCGTTCCACCTCCTCCTACCGGGTGCGCATCGCCCTGGCACTCAAGGGCCTGGGCTACCAGGCCCTGCCGGTCAACCTGCTCAAGGGCGAGCAGCGCGGGGCGGAGTATGTGGCACTGAACCCGCAGGGGCGGGTGCCTGCCCTGCGTACCGACGAGGGGGAGCTGCTGCTGCAGTCACCGGCGATCATCGAGTACCTGGAGGAGGTTTATCCACAGCCTGCGCTGCTGCCCGCAGCGCCAGCCCTGCGCGCCAGGGTGCGGGGCGTGGCGGCGATCATCGGCTGCGATGTGCACCCGCTGCACAACGTCAGCGTGCTCAACCAGCTGCGCCAGCTGGGGCATGACGAAGCCCAGGTGAACCAGTGGATCGCCTATTGGATCAGCCAGGGCTTGGCGGCGGTGGAGGCTTTGATTGGCGACCAGGGCTTCTGCTTCGGCGAGCAGCCGGGCCTGGCGGATGTCTACCTGATTCCGCAGGTGTATGCCGCCGAGCGCTTCACCGTCGACCTGGGTGGCTACCCACGTATTCGCCGGGTGGCGGCCCTGGCGGCGGGGCACCCGGCGTTCGCCAGTGCCCACCCGTCCTGCCAGGTGGATACACCGGCTCAGTGAATCGAGCGGTTTACCGTGGGCAGTTTGCCGATTCGTTCCGACAGTTTCAGCCGTTGCACCGGGTCGTCAGTCAACAGCAGGGCATGCTCCAGGTCGAACCGTTCGGCCTGGGGGCAATCCAGCTGCTGGTACAGCGAGGCGCGGGTCACGTAGTCGCTGACCTGCACCGGGCCCAGCTGCATCACCCGTTCGGCATCGATCAGCGCCGCCAGGTGGTCATCGTTGCTGATGTGCAGTTGGCGCAGGTTGCGTGACAGGCGCTGGAGCATCTGCGTGGCGCTGGCGGCGCGCAGGTGCTCGGCGGTAAGGGCGATGTGCGGGCCGAACTGGCGGGCGAGCAGTTCGCGGCAATCATTGGGGTACAGGCGCCTGCCGCCACAGGGGTCGAGCAAATGGTCGGCGCCGGGTACGCGCAGCAGGAAATGCCCAGGGAAGGCCACGCCTTCCAGGGGAATGGACAAGCGCCGGGCCAGCTCCAAGGTGATGATGGCCAGGGCCAGCGGCTGGCCACGGCGGCGCTGCAGCACTTTGTCGAGCAGTGCCGCCTGTGGGCGCAGGGGGTGGTATTCATCCTGCTGGAAGCCGAATGCGTTGAGCTGGCGCAGCAACGGCTGGGCCAGCTCGGTCAATGGCAGCATGGGCAGGCTGGCGCTGATCTGGGCTTGCAAGTGGTGCAGTTGGGCCAGGCAGGCGGCCGGGTCAACCTGGCGGTCATGCTCGGCGGCAATCCACAAGGCGGCTTCCAGCAGGGCGACCGGCTCGCGCTCCAGGCAGGCCAGGCAAACTTGACGTGGGTTCATCGGCGATCTCCACACACGCTAGAGTAATAGCTGTGGCAGGCAGATTCGTCCAGTGGTCCGCCCGCCGCGTCAGCTGCAAGCGCGTGCCTATACTGGTAGGAGCACCTCGCAGGGGAGCCCGCCGATGTTCGCGCTGATGCAAAGCACCCGCACCCAGTCGCTGCACCTGTTCACTGACCCGCCCACGGGCCTGAAGGCTGTGGTGGCCATTCACAGCGAAACGCTGGGCCCGGCCATGGGTGGCTGCCGCTACTTGCCGTATGCCGACGATGAAAGCGCGATGACCGATGCCATCCGCCTGGCCCAGGGTATGAGCTACAAGGCGGCCCTGGCTGGCCTGCCGTTGGGCGGGGGCAAGGCGGTGGTGATGCGCAACCCCCATGTGGAAAACCGCGCGGCGCTGTTCGAGGCGTTCGGCCGCTTCATCGACACCCTGCAGGGCCGCTTCATCATTGCCGTGGACAGCGGCACCTCGACCCTGGACATGGACTGCATTGCCCAGTCCACGCCACACGTCACCAGCACCACAGCCTCCGGTGACCCTTCGCCGCACGCGGCCATGGGCGTGTTCGCCGGCATCCGTGCCACCTCGCGGGCACGGTTGGGCAGCAGCAACCTGGAAGGCTTGCGCGTGGCAGTGCAGGGGTTGGGCAATGTTGGTTATGCACTGGCTGAGCAGTTGCACGCGGCAGGGGCGGAATTGCTGGTCAGCGACCTGGACCCAGGCCGGGTGCGGCTGGCGGTGGAGCAGTTCAATGCCCACCCGGTGACCAACGATGCGTTGATCAGCACGCCGTGCGATATCTTCGCCCCGTGCGGCGTGGGGCCGGTGCTCAATGGGCAGACGGTGATGCAGCTGCGCTGTGCGGCGGTGGCGGGGGCGGCGAACAACCAGCTGACGACCTTGCAGGTGGCTGACCAGTTGGAGTCACGCGGGATTCTTTATGCGCCGGATTATGTGATCAATGCCGGGGGCTTGATCTACGTGGCGCTGCGGCACCAGGGCGGGGACTTGGGGAACATTACCGAACACCTCACCCGCATACCCACAAGGCTGACCGAGGTGTACGGGCATGCCCAGGCCGAGAAACGCTCGCCCGCGCGGGTGGCGCAGATGCTGGCCGAGCGGCTGCTTTATGGTTGAGATGCAGCGCCCCCTGCGCGGTGAAAACCACCTGCGCAAAACCGGTAGGAGCGAGCAAAGCTCGCGATGCGATCTGGCAGGCGCAGCATACTTCAAAGGCTGAACCTGTCGGTGGCACCGCATCGCGAGCTCTGCTCGCTCCTACCCGCCTGTGAACTGCGCCGATGTCACTCGGCAGCACCGCCTTCAAGCAACTCACCCAACGCATCCGGCTGGCTCTTGAACGCCCGCGCGAACACATCGCGGTTCTTGGCCATGTAGATTCCGGCCTCTTCCACCTGCTGCTCGGTCAACGATGGCACCGCCTTGTGCAGCACCTCTGCCAGGCGCTCGGCCAGTTCGAGCATCTTGTCGTGACGATCTGCTTCGGCCTTATCCATGAACAAGCGCTCCGGGTCGCGGCTGCTGCGGTACACCACTTCGACGGCCATTCATCACCTCTGTGCCTTTTAGCTGGTTGGATTACTGTATCCATATACAGTAATGGCATTGGCCATCACCGTGCAACCAAAAAATCAGGCTAAAGCCTAGTCCACAGGTGCCTTGCGGCAATTGGTCGCCTTCCAAGCCAGGGGCCTGGCCCTTTAACTGCATGGCACAAGCGTCACAAGGGTGACGCACCATCCTTCATGTCGTATCGGGGAATCGCACATCGTGAACATCAAATGGGCTGAAAGACTGCGCAAGGGCCTGCACGGCTCGGCCGACTCGCTGGGCAACCTGTGCGTGGAAGCGTTCCATTACCTGGCGCTGTTCGGCATCGGTGCCATCACCGCCTATGCGGCCGTGGTGACTTTCCTTGAAATGCTCGGCAAGGGTGGGGTCAGTGTCGATGACATCCTGCTGTTGTTCATCTACCTGGAGCTGGGGGCGATGGTCGGGATCTACTTCAAGACCAACCACATGCCAATCCGCTTCCTGCTGTACGTGGCAATCACCGCGCTGACGCGCCTGCTGATCGGCGATGTCTCGCACCACAAGGCGCCCGATGCCGGCCTGCTGTATGTGTGTGGCGGCATCTTGCTGCTGGCGTTCTCGATCCTGGTGGTGCGCTACGCCTCGTACCGCTACCCCTCGACCAAGGCCCTGGACGCCAACGGCAAGGAAGTGGACGAGGGCAAGTGAGGGGATATTTTTCTACCGCCAAGGGTGGGCGGCGGTGCGATTGAATCCTGGCTGGCGCCGCATCGGGCGTCGTGGCATCGGGCCACGGCCGGTGGCGCCAACAGGAGAATCGCAATGCGTAAAGATGCCGAAGCCGTCCATGCCCACCTGAAGAACGTCCTGGCCCCCCTGGGGCTCGATCCGGATGCGCTGTACGTCACTGAAGTCGCGGACGTCATCGAACTGAAGGTGGCCGCCAGCCGCTCGCTGGTCGAAGAGGTTATCTACTGGCTCAAGCAAGGCCAGGAACCCACCTACGACCAGGGCCTGGTCGGCCTGTTCCACCAACCCGGCACATTCGATGCGGCGCATCGGGTAGGCAATTGGCGGCTGCCGGACCTGGAGAAGCAAATCGGCAAGCTGCTGGGCTGAGGCTCAGTTGGCCACGCCGATGGCTGCGAACGGGCGGCTGTCGGCACGGCCTTCGCGGGTCAGGGCGGCCAGTACCTGCAGCGGGTTTTGCCCCAGTTCGATGGCCAGGCCCAGGCGAATGCTGTCGATCACCCGCTGCAGGCG
This sequence comes from Pantoea sp. Tr-811, assembly GCF_011752535.1. NCBI lineage: Bacteria > Pseudomonadati > Pseudomonadota > Gammaproteobacteria > Enterobacterales > Erwiniaceae > Pantoea > Pantoea sp. Tr-811. The sequence goes on along the minus strand of NZ_VWXJ01000003.1, from coordinate 382,171 downwards.
CACCGGGTCGTTGCGTTGGGCTTGGCTGATGAGGCGTTTGGCGACCACGCCGGCGTCGTCGGAAAGGGTCAGCATGATGCTGCCATCGAGCCGTTCGATGCTGAGGTTGACGCGGTATTCGGGGGCGAAGGCGGCGCTGATCTGGTCGAAAGGGTTGTTCATGCTCGGTGTCTGCAATGAATGATTGCAGGAGTTGACCGGGTGAATCCCTGGTTGGTTCAGGCCCGTTGATCCGTAAACATGAAAACGCCCGGCATTGGCCGGGCGTTCTTGTGTGTGCCGATCAGGCGTCGGGGTCGCTGAGTTCAAGCACGCCGCGCTTGCTGCGCAGCTTGCCGTAGAAGTGTTCCAAGGCGTTGTTCAGCTTGCTGGCGGCACCGTCGACCGCTTGGTCCAGCGACGTGGCGGTGTGGGTCACGGAAATCGGTTGGTGGCCTTTCGGGCGAGCCTCCAGCTGGCAGCGTTTATCGTGCGGGCCGGGCTTGGCGCCGTTCTCGTCGCGCAGATGAACCTCGATGCGGGTGAGGTCGTCGTCGTAGCGTTCGAGGGTGGCTTCCAGCGTACTGCGGACCCACTCGTTGAGACGGATGTTGCCTTCGATATGGTTGCTGCTGTTGACCTGGATTTGCATGATTCCAATCCTTATTCAGCTTGCTCGCATGGAGGCGTGCCTAGGCCATTGAGGGCCTTGGTATTTCTGCGCCTCTTGACTCTAAGGTCAGGCAACGGCGAAACGATTTCAAGCCCTTTTTGAAAATAAATTTCCTGTTGCAAATCAGGCCCCGCTCGCCGCCCAAACCCTGGCACGATCCCTGTAACGATCCCTGTAGGAGCGGCCTTGTGCCGCGAATGGGCCGCACCGCGGCCCCGCCAACACCTCAAAACTCAACCGAGGTTTGCACATACAAGGTCCGCGGTTCCCCCACGTATTTACCCTTGTTGTTGTCATCGAACGAGCGCGTGTAGTACTCGCGGTTGAACAGGTTCTTCACCCCCACCGCCACCTTCAGGTTCGACAGCTGTGGCCCGAAGTCGTACCCGGCACGGGTGCTGACCAGCATGTACCCCGGGATGCGCCCGGTGCTGCCATCGGCGCTCTCGGCGCGGGTGTTGGCGTTGTCGGCGTACTGGCTGCTCTGGAAGCTGCCATCGAGGTTCAACTGCCACGGGCCGTCGGTGTAGCCCACGCCCAGGTTGCCCTTGTGGCGCGACGAGAACGGCACCTGATTGCCCTTGTTCGGCCCATCTTCGCGGATGGTCGCGTCAACGAAGGCATAGCTGGCATGCACGTCGAAACCGGCCAGCGCCGGGCTCAGCCCATCCAGGGCGTAGCGCACGCTGGTTTCGAAGCCTTGATGGCGAGTTTCGCCACGGGCGATCACCGAGTCGTTGGTCTGGTTGCTCTCGTATTGGTTGTCGAAGTTGATCAGGAACAGGCCCACCTCGGCTTGCAGGTCGCCACTGTCGTAGCGGCTGCCCACTTCCCAGGTGCGCGCTTTCTCCGGCTTCACCTCACCGCTGCTGACGCGGTTGGGCATCTGGCTGTACTGCACGCTGCCGAAGGAGCCCTCGGTGTTGGCGTAGAGGTTCCAGCGATCGGTCAGGTGGTACATCACGTTCAGCGCAGGCAGGGCGGTGTTGTAGCTGCCTTGGTAACGCTGGCCGTTGAGCAGGTTGTTCTGCGCCGAATCGATCATCTCGTAGCGGATGCCCGGGGTGATGGTCCAGCGGCCGATATCGATGCGGTCGTCCAGGTACAGGGCGTGGGCTTCGGTACTGCCACGGGTGTCGCGGTCGTTGCGGCTGGCGGTGGTTGGCAGGCGGTCGGCGCTGGTGGCTTCGCGGTAGCGCAACTCGTGGCCGGCTTCGTTGACGTAGCGGTAGCCCATGCCCAGCTCGTGCCAGCTGTCACCCAGGGCCAGGCCCTGGGAGAAGCGCGTCTCGATGCCGCGCACCCAGTATTCGCGGGGCGACAGGGAGACGAAACTGCCCTGGTCGAGGTAGCCGCTGCGCAGGGTCTTGGTGAAGAAGCTGTTGACGCTGAACTGGCGGTCGTCCTGCTTGTAGTCGTAGCCGACGTTGACCAGCGTACGGCGGCCCCAGAATTTGTCCTTCAGGCGCGTCGACTGGTACGGGTCGGCATCGAAGTCGGCGCTGCTCAGGCCGCCGGGCATCTGCGCCTCGCCGTCGTAGTACTGGGCCATGGCGTGCAGGCTGTTGGCCTCGTCCAGTTGCAGCTTGCCCTTGAGAATCAGGTCGTCGATCTGCGTGTCGCTGTGTTCGCGCCAGTCGCCGCCACGCACGCCGGAGTACAGCAGGGCGCCACCCAGGCCATTGTCGTTGGTGCCCCCGACCAGCAGGTTGGCGCTGTTCTTGAAACCATCGTGGCTGGAGGAGGGGCTGATCTGGTTCTGCATCGCGGCCTTGAAGGTGGCCTGCTCGGGAATGGCGCGGGTCACGAAGTTGACGATGCCGCCGACGTTCTGCGGGCCATAGCGCACTGCACCGCCGCCGCGAACCACGTCCACCGCATCCATGTTGCCCATGCTCACGGGGGCCAGCGACAGCTGCGGCTGGCCGTAGGGTGCGAACGGCACCGGAATGCCATCCATCAGCACCGTCGAGCGCGATGCCAGGCGCGGGTTCAGGCCGCGAATGCCGAAGTTCAGCGCCAGGTCATGGCTGCCGGTGCCGTTGTTGTCAGGCGCGTTCACCCCTGGCATGCGGTTGAGCACTTCGCGCGCGGTGCTGGCGCCGCTGCGCTCGAACTCCTCACGGCGTACCACATCGCGTGCGCCGGGGTGCTCGAAGACGTTGTCCTGTTGCGCCTCACCCAGCCAGTCACCGACCACGGTCGATGCACCGAGCTCGACCGGCGCGCCGGGGGCGGCTGGGCCTACCGGCTGCAGGCTGTAGGCATTGTCGGCCTGCTGGCGCGCCTGCAGGCCGCTGCCGCGCAGCAGCGCCTCCAGGCCCTGGGCGGTGTCGTATTCGCCGTCCAGGCCTTGGGTCGCCAAGCCCTGGGTGACTTGCGAGCCGAACGAGATCAGCGCACCGCTCTGCCGGCCGAACTGGTTCAGGGCATCCTCCAGCGAACCTGCGGGAATGTGGTAGGTGCGCATATCGGCGGCGAACAGGGCCTGGGAGGTGAGGCCAAGGCTGCTGGCAAGCAGCAGGGCATGGACGAGCGGGCTGGGGCGCAGGGGCATGGGGCTGGATCCTGTAATAAGGGGTTCTGCCTTCCCTGTCACGCGAGGTTCGCCAATCGGCTCAGGCTGCACGAAAAAAAATCAGCTCAGCCGCGGTTCAAGCGTTACCCAGTAGCGGGTGAAGCGCCGTACCTTCACCGGCAATGCCACTTCCAGCATCTGCAGGATGCGTTCGCTGTTATCCAGTGGGTAGGAGCCCGACACTTTCAGGTCGGCGATCCGCTCGCTGCAGCCCAGTTGCCCGTGGCGATAGCGCCCCAGTTCAGCCAGGAAATCGGCCAGGCGCATGTGCGAGGCCACCAGCATGCCGTCTACCCAGGCGCCGCTGTTTGGGTCCAGCGGGCTGATGGCCTGCCAGCCGTGGCCATTGAAGCGGGCGCGCTGGCCGGCGAGCAGGGCATTGCCAGCGAAACGGGCCTGGCCGCTGAACACCGAAACCAGGCTGAAGCCGTCGAACTCGCGCACGTTGAAGTGGCCGTTGCCCAACTGCAATTCGCCCTGTGCGGTGCGCAGCACCAGCGGGCGGGCATCGTTGGCCACGTCCAGCGCCAGTTCGCCTTCGAGCAACCGCACCTGGCGCTGCTGGCCATCGAAACGCACATCGGCGGCGCTGCGGGTATTGAGTTGCAGCACGCTGCCATCGTCCAGGCGCATGCGCCGGCGTTCGCCCAGCGGGCTGCGGTAGTCGGCCAGCAGCCCCGGCACCGGGTTGTGCCCGTGCAGGCCAAGGCCGGTGGCACTGGCCACGCCCAACAGCAGCAAGGCCTTGAGCGCCCGGCGCCGGGCCGGGGAGGGCGGCGCCTGCAGGGTGGCATGCACCACGGGCGAGGCCACGCCTTTGAGGCGCTGGTTGACCTGCTGGATATGTGCCCAGGCCCGCTGGTGCTCCTGGTCGGCCAGCAGCCAGTGCTGCAGCGCCTGCTGCTGGGCCTGGTCGAAGTCATCGCCTTGCGACTCGATCAGCCAGTGCACGGCCTGTTCGGCCACCTGCGCGGAGAACGCGGCGTTCATAGGGCGAAGTAGCAGCGCAGGGCTGCCTTGTTCAGGTAGCGCTTGACCGTGGCCAGCGACAGGCCCAGCTCGCGGGCGATCTCGGTTTGCCCCATGCCGTCGACCTGGGCCAGCAGGAACACACGCTTGACCAGCGCCGGCAGGCCATCGAGCAGGCGGTCGAGCTCCAGCAGGGTTTCGAAGATGATCGCTTTCTGTTCCTCGCTCGGCGCTACCTGCTCGGGCACCAGGGCCAGGGCCTGCAGGTAGGCGCGTTCCAGTTCCTGGCGGCGGAAGTGGTTGCACAGCACGCGCTTGGCCACGGTGGCCAGGAACGCCCGGGGCTCGACCAACTGCGGTGCCTCGCGGGCTTGCAGCAGGCGCACGTAGGTGTCCTGGGCGAGGTCGGCGGCGCTCTGCGGGCAGCCCAGGCGGCGGCGCAGCCAGCCGGTCAGCCAGTTGTGGTGGGCGTGGTAAAGGCCTTCGACCGTGGAAGAGAGGGCGCTGGACACCGCAATACTCCGGCGCCATGCAGCGCAATTGGTAGTAAGAATTGTTCGCATTGTAGTGGCAAGGCGTTTCGTCGGCAATCCTTGGCTATGCCTGGGAAGCTTTGCTTATGAGAATTGAAATCATTACTATTGCATCCCCCAGCTCCACCGGATCCCAGCCATGAAGCGCACCGCCGCCGGACTTCCCATCAGCTACCGCTTGGGCGTGCTTTCGCGCAGCCTCGCCGCGCTGCTGGGCGGGTACCTGCTGGCGTCCATGGCGAGCATCTGCATCACCCTGCTGGCGCCGCTGCCCCAGGTGGACGCGACCATGACCGGCATGATGCTATCGTTCGTTTTCTACCTGTTGGCCTTTCTCTGGTGCTTTGCCTGCCGCAGCGCCTGGCGTGCCTGGCTCGGCGTGCTGCTGCCAAGCCTGTTGCTGGCGCTGGTCAACGGGTTTGCCTACTGGATGAAAAACCCATGAAGGAAGGTTTCCGCCAGGCCATGGCCTGGCTGCACACCTGGACCGGCCTGATTTTCGGCTGGTTGCTGTTCGCCATCTTCCTCACCGGTACCCTGTCGTACTTCAAGGAAGAGATCAGCCACTGGACCCAGCCGGAAGTGCGCCGCCATGCACTCGACCCGGTCGCCAGCCTGGGCCTGGCCCAGCGCTACCTGGAGGCCAATGCCGGGCATGCCAGCAACTGGATGATCCGCCTGCCCAGCGAGCGCGAGGCGCCGATCAGCGTGGGCTGGCGCGACCCCGACGGCGGCCGGCGCGGCTTCGTCAACAAGAAGCTCGATGCCCAGACCGGCCAACCGGTGGAGGCCCGCGAGAGCCGCGGCGGCGATTTCTTCTACCGCTTCCATTTCCAGCTTGAGATGCCGTACCCCTGGGGCCGCTGGCTGGCCACGTTCTGCGCATTCATCATGCTGCTGGGGCTGGTGACCGGGATCATCACCCACAAGAAGATCTTCAAGGAGTTCTTCACCTTCCGCCCCGGCAAGGGCCAGCGCTCCTGGCTGGACGGCCACAATGCGATCGGCGTGCTGGTGCTGCCGTTCCACCTGATGATCAGCTACAGCAGCCTGGTGATCTTCATGTACATGGTGATGCCGGCCAGCATCATGGCCAGCTACGGCGACAGCGACGGCTATTTCAAGGAGGTATTCGGCCGCGACGATGTGCCCAAGGTGGCCAATGTCGCCACGCCGCTGGTGCCGCTGGCCAGCCTGTACGCCAAGGTTCAGGAACAGGTGCCGGGTGCGCGCATGGGCTACATCCAGGTGCAGAACCCTGGCGACAGCAACGCCCGGGTCAGCTTCGCCCAGGCCTCGGCAGACAGCATCGCCTACAAGCGCAGCGCCAACTGGAGCTTCGACGGCGCCACTGGCGCGCTGCTGACCCAGGGCAAGCCCGAGAGCGCGGCGATGATGACCTCGTTCAGCTTCGTCGGCCTGCACATGGGCAACTTTGCCGGGCCATGGCTGCGTTGGCTGTACTTCTTCTTTGGTGTGGCCGGCACGGCGGTGATCGGCACCGGGCTTGTGATGTGGCTGGGCAAGCGCCAGCTCAAGCATGCCAAGAGCGCCAGCTTGCCGGGCGAGTTGCGCCTGGTCGAGGTGCTGAACATCGCCAGCATGAGCGGCCTGCTGCTGGCCGTGGCGGGGTTCTTCTGGGCCAACCGCCTGGTGCCCGCCACGCTGCAAGGCCGTGCCGATTGGGAGGTGAACGCGTTCTTCCTGGCCTGGCTGCTGGCGCTGGTGCATGCCATGCTGCGCCCGGGGCGCAAGGCCTGGGGTGAGCAACTGGCACTCGGTGCGGTGGCCTTTGCCCTGCTGCCGCTGCTCAACTCGCTGACCAGCGAGCAGGGGCTTGAGCATTCGCTGGCCGCCGCCGACTGGGCCATGGCCGGGTTCGACCTCACCGCCCTGGGCACGGGGTTGTTCCTCGCCTGGGCTGCCAGGCAGATGCTGCGTGCCCCAAAGCCTGCAGCCAAGCGCGCGCCGCGCGCGGCCAAGGCGACCACTGACGTGGCCGAGGTGCACTGATGCTCAGCGTTGCCTTGATCGGTTTCAGCGGTTTCGTTGCCTTGTGCCTGGCCATGGAGAAGCACTTCAGCGACCTGCTCGGGCGCAAGCCAGGCCCTGGCCAGTTGCGCAACCTGCGGATCGCCGGCTGGTTGTTGCTGGCCCTGTCGTTGCTGCTTGCCGTGCACCTGCGCGGCTGGGACCACGGTCTGCTGGAGTGGGTGGCGGTGCTGATGGCCGGGGTCACCCTATGGGTGTTCGGCCTGCCTTACCTGCCAAAGGTGCTGCTTGGCCTGGCAGCCTTGAGCCTGGTGCTGGGCCCGCTGCTGGCGCTGCTGGGTGGGTGATGCGTTGAGCGAAACCGACAGTGACGGCAGCCGCGCCCGCTTTGTGCAAGTGTTCCAGAGCCAGCGGGCGCGCATGGAGGCATTGATCAGCCGCCGCGTCGGTTGCCGTGCCACGGCATCGGACCTGGTGCAAGAGCTGTTCCTGCGCTTCTGGCGCCGCCCCGAAGTCAAGGTCGAAGCGCTCGACACCTACTTGCTGCGCTGCGCCGGCAACCTTGCCATCGACCACCTGCGCAGCGAGGGCAGCCGTGAACGCCTGGCCGAGGCCTCGCAGCCGCTGGACGACGATGCCCCGGCGCCGGAGCAGGCACTGGAGGCCGATCACGACCTGCAGCGCATTGAAGCGGCGCTGCGCGCACTGCCTGAGCGTACCCGGCAGATTTTCCTGCTCAACCGTATCCACGGCTGCAAGTACGGCGAAATCGCCAAGGCCATGCAACTGTCCCAGAGCAGCGTGGAAAAGCATATGATGCGCGCCCTTGAAGCGTGCAAGGCCAGTGTTGCCGAGCCCGCGTTTTCCCCACGCCGGCCTGGGAGCGCCCGCCAATGAGCCATCCAGACCTGATCACCGCCGTGCAGTCCGACGCCGCCCTGCACTGGTTGCTGCGCATCAACCAGCAACCCGAGGCAGCCCAGAGCGCCGACTTCAAGCGCTGGCTGATTGCCGACCCCAGGCACCGCGAGGCCTATGCCGAAGCCCAGTTACTATGGCAGATCAGCGAAGCGCCGGCGGCGCGCATGGCCGAGGAGGAGCACGCTGACCTGCAGCGTTACCTGCAGGCAATGGCCCGGCCCGCCAGCAGCGGGCGCTGGCGCGCGCTCTGTGGCATGGCCGCTGCGTCCTGCCTGGTGCTGGCCATGGGCGTGGCAGGGGGGTGGCGGCCGGTGGACTGGCTGCAGAACCTGCAAGCCGACTTCAGCAGCGGCGAGGCAATCCGCCAGGTGACCCTGGCGGACCAGTCCCAGGTGACCCTGGATGCGGGCAGCGCCATCGCCGTGCACTTCCAGCAAGGTGAGCGCCATGTGCGCTTGCTGCATGGTGCCGCGTTCTTCCAGGTGACCCACACCGGCGAGCCGTTCGTGGTCGAGGCGGGCGAGGGCCAGGTGCGCGTGCTCGGCACCCAGTTCGAGGTCCGTGAGCAGGGCGACGGTGCCCAGGTGACCGTGCGCAGCGGGCGGGTGGCGGTAACGGCGGCCCAGGGGCAGGCGGCCCATGAGCTGACGGCCAATCAGCAGTTGGCCTTCGCCGATGGCCAGGCTGGCGAAACCCAGAGCGTGGACAGCGACAGCCGCCTGGCCTGGCGCCAAGGCTGGCTGAATTACTACCAGGTGCCGTTGGCCCAGGTAGTCGACGACCTGGGGCGCTATTACCCGGGGCGGATCGTGCTGCTCGATGGCGAACTGGGGCGGCGCAAGGTCAGTGGCAGTTTCCCGGTTGCAGAGCCCTTGGCGGCGCTGGACTCGCTGGGCCAGGTCCTCGGGTTTTCACGGCAGACCCTACTCGGGCGCCTGACCGTCATCAGGTAGTTGCCCATACCGGCCCTTTCGCAGGCAAACCCGCCCTACAAACCCCGCACGTACCCTTGTAGGAGCGGGCTTGCCCCGCGAAAGGGCCGGCCCAGCAAAATATTTTCCAAAGGGTGATGAGGTAACTGGATGTGACATCCGTGTAATGAGTGTAAGTGCGATTCATTCGCAGTCATCACCCTCTAACAGGTCAGCGTCCATGAAGTTCACCCCGCGTTGCGTCCCCCTCTGGTTCGGCCTCACTGCCTGCTCGGCCCTCGCCGCTGCGCCCTTCGCCATGGCCGCCGAGCAGGTCCAGTTGCACGCTTTTGCCCAACCCAGCCAGCCCCTGGCCCAGGCGCTCAACGCCTTCAGCCGCGCCACCGGCCAGAGCGTGGTCTACACCCTCGAACTGCCCGGCGTGCAGGCCCCCGCGCTGAACGGCAACTTCAGCGCCGAGCAGGCCCTGCAGCAGCTGCTGGGCAACAGCGGCCTGACCTGGCGCCGCCTGGATGCCCGCACCCTGACGCTGGAAACCGTCGACACCTCCGGCGCCCTCAACCTGCAGGCCACCAACGTTACCTCGCAGCTTGACAACTACAGCTACCAGCCACCGGCCAGCGCCTCGATCATGCGCGGCCAGGGCCCGTCCCAGGACATCCCCCAGGCCATCAACGTAGTGCCGGCCCAGGTACTGCGCGACCAGGCGCCACGTAACCTCGACGATGCCCTGGCCAACGTCAGCGGCATCACCCAGGGCAACAACTTTGGCGGCACCTCCGACACCGTGATGAAGCGTGGCTTCGGCGACAACCGCGATGGCTCGATCATGCGCGACGGCATGCCGCTGGTGCAGGGCCGCAGCCTCAACGCCAGCACCGAGCGGGTCGAAGTGCTCAAGGGCCCGGCTTCGCTGCTGTACGGCATCCAGGACCCAGGCGGGGTCATCAACGTGGTCAGCAAGCGCCCGCAACTGGAGCAGTACAATGCCCTGACCGTGCGCGGCTCCACCTACGGCAGTGGCAAGAACGGCAGCGGCGGCGGTTTCGACAGCACCGGCGCACTGGGCGACAGCAACTTCGCCTACCGGCTGATCGTCGACCACGAAGACGAAGACTACTGGCGCAACTTCGGGGTGCACCGTGAATCGCTGGTAGCGCCGTCGTTCGCCTGGCTGGGCGAAGACACCCAGGTGGTACTGGCCTACGAGCACCGTGAATTCCTCTACCCCTTCGACCGCGGCACCGCGTTCGGCAGCAATGGCCACCCGCTGAACATTCCGGCCACGCGCCGCCTCGACGAACCCTTCAACGACATGGAAGGGCGCTCCGACCTGTACCGCCTGGAAGTCGATCACCAACTGGCCGACGACTGGAAGCTGCATTTCGGCTACAGCTTCAACCGCGAAACCTACGACGCCAGCCAAGTGCGCGTTACCGGCGTGAACGAGGCCAAGGGCACCCTGACCCGCAGCATCGACGGCACCCATAACGCCATGAGCCGCGACCAGTTCGCCACCCTGAGCCTGAACGGCAATGTGCAACTGGCCGGCATGCAGCACGACCTGCTGTTCGGGGTCGACCACGAAGACCGCAAGATCTTTCGCGGCGACCTGATTCGCCAGACGGCCAAGTCCACTTTCAGTTACCTGAACCCGGTGTACGGCCAGGAAGTGGAAGGCAGTACGGTGCGGGCCAGCGACAGCGACCAGACCGACAAGCTGCGCACCGATGCGATCTTCCTGCAGGATGCGCTGCACCTGGATGAGCACTGGATCGTGGTGGCGGGTGCGCGCTTCCAGCAGTTCGACCAGTACGCCGGCCGTGGCCGCCCATTCAAGGCCAACACCGACACCAGCGGCCAGGCCTGGGTGCCGCATGCGGGCATCGTCTACAAGGTCGACGACCAGTTGTCGTTCTATGGCAGCTACAGCGAGTCGTTCAAGCCCAACTCCAGCATTGCCCCGCTGACCGGTGGCGTGGTGCTGGACTCGTCGGTGGCGCCGGAGGAGGGCAAGTCCTGGGAGTTGGGCGCCAAGCTCGACATGCCGGGCAGCCTGAGCGGCACCCTGGCGCTGTTCGACATCACCAAGCAGAACGTGCTGGTGGCCAACTTCGACAGCGGCACGGGCGAGACGCTGTACAGCAACGCCGGTGAAGTCAATTCGCGGGGCGTGGAGCTGGACCTGACCGGGCAGCTCAGCGAGCACTGGAGCCTGATCGGCAGCTATGCCTTCACCGATGCCAAGGTGACCAAGGACCCAGACCTCAAGGGCAACCGCTTGCAGAACGTGGCCCGGCACAGCGGCTCGCTGTCGGCGGTGTATGATTTCGGCAGCCTGTTCGGCGGCGACCGCCTGCGGGTGGGCGCCGGGGCGCGCTACGTGGGTGAACGCCCAGGCAATTCGACCAATACCTTCGACTTGCCGAGCTACACCGTGGCAGATGCGTTCGCCAGCTACGAAACCAAGCTCGATGAACACAAGGTGCGCTTGCAGTTGAACGTGAAGAACCTGTTCGACAAGGTGTACTACAGCTCGGCGGTGAACCAGTATTTCGTCGCCATTGGTGATGCGCGGCAGGTGAGCTTGTCCAGTACCTTCGAGTTCTGACGCTCCCCTGAGGGTAGGAGCGAGCGCAGCTCGCGATGCGCCGCGCCAGCGGTGCTCGTTTCGAAGCCCAGCGCCGCGGGTGCGGCGCATCGCGAGCTGCGCTCGCTCCTACCGGGGAGTGGGACGCAGTGGGTCCTTCAGCTGCATGTAGCCATGCGGTACTGGCCTGGGGTTGCCCCAAACGCCTGGCGGAAGCGGTTGCTGAAATGGCTGGCACTGGCGAACCCGCACAGCAGCGCCACCTGCCCCAACGGCAACTCGGCCAGGCGCAGCAGTTGGCAAGCCCGGTGCAGCCGCCGCGCCAGCAGGTACTGGTGGGGCGGCAGGCCGAAGCTGGTGCGGAACATCCGCGCAAAGTGGTATTCGGACAGGTTGCAGCGCAGTGCCAGTTCACTCAGGGTGATCGGCTGGTCCAGATTCGCCTCCAGGTAATCCACCAACTGGCGGCGCAGGCTGGGTGCCAACCCGCCCTTGAGCCGCACACCCTGGCGCAACCCCACCTGGCTGAGCACGGCGTGGTCGACGATCGCGTGGGCCAGGCTGCTGGCCAGCAGGCGCTCGGCAGGTTCGTCCCAGGCCAGGCCGATCAACTGGCGAAAGCGCACCGACTGCTGCGGGTCGTCTATGAAGGTTGCCTCGTGCAGCTGCAACTCCCGCGGCTCGCGGTCGAGCAGGCGCACGCAGCCCAGGGCGAATTGCGCCTCGCTGACGTACAGGTGCGCCAGGCGAATGGCGCCGTTGACCACCCAGTTCGACTCAAAGCCCGCCGGCATGATGCACAGTTTGTTCGGCGCGCCCTTGTCCGCCGGGCGCTGGCGACGGAAGGTACCGGTGCCGTCGGCGATGTAGCACGACAGGGTGTGGTGGCTTGGCGCCTGGTAGTCGCGGGCGTCGTCGCGGTTGCTCCACAGCGCTGCGGCAAGGCCGTCGCCCAGCTGCGCGCTCAGCTCCAGCCGGGCGTTGGGCGAGGCGTGCATGGCGTTGAACACTTGCAGTTGGCTGAGTGGGGTCATGGTTGGGTCCTCTGGCTGCCATCGTACTGCGCCTGGGGGGCGGTGACAGCTGGTTGGCTAGGAAAAGCGCAAGTTTGTGCAAGCGGTGGGGGCGGGGCAGGGGGAACACTGGTGGCTCCGGCGAGGGCTGCGCCCTCGATTCGCGGGGCAAGCCCGCTCCTACAGAGAACCCACCGGCCTGTAGGAGCGGGCTTGCCCCGCGAAAAGCCGGGCGCCGACTTTGAAAGGCCCAAGGAACCACCACCATGAACCTGTCTCTGTACCTGCTCACCGTCCTGATCTGGGGCACCACCTGGATCGCCCTGAAACTGCAGCTTGGCGTGGTCGCCATTCCCGTGTCGATCGTCTACCGCTTCGCCCTGGCCGGCCTGATCCTGTTCGCCATCCTCCTGCTCACCCGCCGCCTGCAGCCGATGAACCGGCGCGGCCACCTGGTTTGCCTGGCCCAGGGCCTTTGCCTGTTCTGCGTCAACTTCATGTGTTTCCTCACCGCCAGCCAGTGGATCGCCAGCGGCCTGATCGCCGTGGTGTTCTCCACCGCCACCCTGTGGAACGCCCTGAACGCGCGGATCTTCTTCGGCCAGAAAATTGCCGGCAACGTGCTGGGTGGAGGCGCGCTGGGCCTGTTGGGGCTGGGCCTGTTGTTCTGGCCGGAACTGTCGCTCCACGCCGCCAGCCCTGAAACCCTCTACGGCCTAGGCCTGGCGTTGCTGGGCACGCTGTGCTTCTCGGCCGGCAACATGCTGTCGAGCATGCAGCAGAAAGCCGGCCTCAAGCCCATGACCACCAATGCCTGGGGCATGCTCTATGGCGCGGCGATGCTGGCCGGGTACTGCCTGGCCAGCGACATACCCTTCGCCATGGAGTGGAACAGCCGCTACATCGGCTCGCTGCTGTACCTGGTCATTCCCGGCTCGGTGATCGGCTTTACCGCCTACCTGACCCTGGTCGGGCGCATGGGGCCGGAACGCGCGGCTTACTGCACGGTGCTGTTCCCGCTGGTGGCGCTGAACATCTCGGCGTTTGCCGAGGGGTATCAGTGGACCAGCCCGGCACTGTTGGGGTTGGTGGCGGTGATGGGCGGCAACGTGCTGGTATTTCGCAAGCCCAAGGTACGCCACGAGGTGGCGTTAGCACGCTGATCTGCGGGCTGCAACTGCTTAAAATGCCAGGGGCGGTAATCCGGCAGATGGCTAGACTAACCCCGGAAGCATCAGCCACCGGACTTCCGAATGATCCTTGCGCAATCATGGAACGTGCAGCTGTCGCCGCGACAGGTGAAGTTGTTTTGCCTGTTGGCAGTGGCGCTGCACCTGCTGCCGCTGTTACTTGCAGACTATCCCTATATCGATGACATCTGGCGCGCCCAGGCAGCAGGGCTGGAAGAGAGTGGCAACGACTCCTGGACCGGCCAAGGACGCATCCTGCTTGCCTGGTTCTACCAGTTTTTAGGGTTTTACGCGGGTGCACCGAATCTTTTTCCTTTGCCTGTCCTGCTGGCGGCGGGAACAAGCGCCATGGCCATGGCCAGTTTGGTCAGGCATTACTTTCCCGTGCCGACGGCGACCTGCCTGTTTGTTGTTCTGCCACTTTGGTACAACCCGTTTTTTCTACAAGGGTTGTCCTACCAGTACGACGGGCCGGGCATGGCGATAGCGCTGGCGTTATGCATCTGGGCGATCACACTTAAGGCCACGCCCGCGTGGCAATGCCTTGGCGGTACGCTGCTGGTAGCTGCGGCCGTCAGTTTTTATCAGATAAGCGTCAATGTCTTTGCCGGGCTCTGTTGCATCGAAGTGATGCGTCAGGTGCTCGCCCATGCGGGTCTGCGCCAGGCCTGCGTGCATCTGCTTGTTCGGTTGGGGCAGTTGCTGGGTGGCTGCGGGTTGTACTACCTGGTGGTCTATCCGCTAATAGATACACCTCGTACTGCGCTGCTACCGCTTGATGGCGGCTGGCTACCCGAGGTGGTGCTGCGGTTGAAGATCATTTTCGGCCATGTAATGTTGCTGATCACCCCTGGTACTGCCTGGATGTTCGTTGGCCTGCTGGCGCTGGTGTTGGCCGCACTGCTGCTGGCGCTGCGCGATACCGTGTGCAATCGCCGCCCAGTTTTGGAACGCCTGCTGCTGGCGTTGATGTTGTTCTTACCGATAGTGGCCGTGGTGATTTTGGTCTACGGCATGATGCTGTTGTTCGCGCATTTTGACGATGGAGCCCGTCTGCTTCAGGGTTTTGGGGTGCTCATGGTGCTGCTGGCACTCCTGGCGCATCGCCTGCTTTATGGCCTGCAGCCACGTTTGGGTTGGTTGCTGGCCCTTCCGTTGCTGTTCATGCTTTCGTTTTCCTACGCCTATGGCCGGTTGCTTGTGGTGCAGAAAGAGTTGCAGCAATCGGTCGGGACAGCACTGGCGCAACGTATTCAAAGCCAGCCATCGCTCTACGACGCCAAGCGGATCTACATGCTCGACATCGGCAGCAGTGGGCACTGGCTTGCGGCAGGCAATGGTGCGTTCCAGGCGATGCCCGCCCTTCGCTATGTACTCAATGTCAATTTCCTGCTTTTGCCGGAGATGATGCCTCGATTCGGGCTGAACAACTTTGGCTCGCATCCACCACTTGAACGTAAACAGGTATTGGCCCGCAGCCCTGTTGCGGTGGTGGATGACCTGTTCTATGCCATCCATGTGGTTGATGGTACGGCCTATATTTTGATGAAAGCACCGAAGGGAGAGGAGGCCTACCGGTGGTGATCTTGCAGCGCTTCTACCGTTACGGCTTGATCGGTGTCGGCAACACGGCGGTGCACTGGCTGCTATTTTTCCTGCTGCATGGGTGCGCGGGTTGGTATCAGGCTCCCAGTAACATTATCGCGTTCGCAGTTGCCGCTAGCCTCTCATACTGCCTGAACGCTCACTTCACCTTCGGTTCACGGACCAATGGTTCTCGCTACCTGATTTTCGTTGCAGGTATGGGAGCCTTGAGCTTTGTGGTTGGGGCGTTTTCCGACTGGGCCGCGCTGTCGCCCTGGCTGACTTTGGTGATCTTTTCTGCAGTGAGCCTGGTCGCAGGTTACTGGTTTTCGCAGGCCGTAGTTTTCAGGCGGAACACGCCATGAACATCACCCTGATCGTACCGGTATACAACGAACAGGACACCCTGGAGCGGTTCTACCAGGCCGTGCGCAACGAGCCGACCCTGCAGGGCACGACCGTGGAAATCCTGTTCGTCAATGACGGCAGCGATGACGCCAGCGAAGACATCTGCGCGGCCCTGGCGGCGCGGGACGAGTGGGTATCGGTGGTGAATTTCTCGCGCAATTTCGGCAAGGAGTCGGCCTTGTTCGCCGGGCTTGAGTACGCCGAAGGCGATGCCGTGGTGCCGATCGATGTCGACCTGCAAGACCCGGTGTCGCTCATTGCGCAGATGATCGAGCAATGGCAGCAGGGGGCCGACGTGGTGCTGGCCAAGCGCCGCAGCCGCACTGCCGATACGCCGTTCAAGCGCTGGAGCGCACGGCTTTATTACCGCTTGCACAACCGCATTGCTTCAACCCATATCGAAGAGAACGTCGGCGATTTTCGGCTGCTCGACCGCAAGGTGGTGGCTGCTATCCGCCAGTTGCCCGAGCAGCAACTGTTCATGAAAGGCGTGCTGTCGTGGGTGGGTTTTCGCACGGTGATCGTCGAGTACGACCGGCCGGAGCGGGTGGCGGGCAACAGCAAGTTCAGTTTCTGGCGGCTGTGGAACCTGGCCCTGGACGGCATCACTTCGTTCAGTACCGTGCCGTTGCGGCTGTGGAGCTACGTAGGGGCGGGCGTGTCGCTGTTCGCCTTTGCCTTTGCCGTGTACATGCTGGTGGACAAGATGCTCCACGGCAACGACTTGCCAGGCTACCCGTCGATCATGACGGCGATCCTGTTCCTCGGCGGGGTGCAGCTTATCGGCATCGGGATACTGGGGGAGTACATCGGGCGGATCTACCAGGAAACCAAGCACCGCCCCCGGTATGTGGTGCGCAAGGTGCTGGGCCGGCGGCGCCAGCGGTAATCGCTATTGCCTGTCCCGGCCTCTTCGCGGGCAAGCCCGCTCCCACAGGTACATCACAGGCCTGGCGATGCAGGAGCGGGCTTGCCCCGCGAAGAGGCCACCACAAGCGCTAAAAAACCATCACCCCTTCCAAACCTGTGGATTCACCAAATCCCGCGGCCGCTCACCCAGCAGCGCCGCCCGCAGGTTCTCCATGGCCCGGTTGGCCATGGCCTCGCGGGTTTCCGCCGTGGCCGAGCCAATGTGCGGCAGGGTCAGTGCATTGGGCAGTTGGAACAAGGGCGATTCGCTCAGCGGTTCTTTCTCGTACACATCCAGCCCGGCCCCGCGAATGGTGCCGTTCTGCAGCGCCTCGACCAACGCCGCCTCGTCCACCACCGGGCCGCGGGCGATGTTGATCAGAAACGCGCTGGGCTTCATCAGCTTCAGCTCGCGGGCACCGATCAGCTTGCGCGTGGCGTCGGACAGCGGCACCACCAGGCAAACGAAGTCCGATTCGGCCAGCAACTGCTCAAGGCTGCGGTACTGCGCGCCCAACTCCTGCTCCAGCGCCGCCTTGCGGCTGTTGCCGGCATACAGGATCGACATGCCGAAACCGAAGCGGCCACGGCGGGCAACGGCCGCGCCGATGTTGCCCAGGCCGACGATGCCCAGGGTCTTGCCATGTACATCGCTGCCGAAGTGCGACGGCGCAACGGTGGCCTGCCAGTTGCCGGCCTTGGTCCAGGCATCGAGCTCGGCCGTGCGGCGGGCGCAACCCATGATCAGCGAGAAGCCCAGGTCGGCGGTGCTTTCGGTGAGCACGTCGGGGGTGTTGGTCAGGGCGATGCCGCGTTCGTTGAAGTAGTCGACATCGTAGTTGTCGTAGCCCACCGAAACGCTGGACACCACCTCCAGCTTGCCCGCACCTTCGAGTTGCGCACGGCCAAGCTTACGCCCGGCACCGATCAGGCCGTGGGCCTCGGGCAGGGCTTCGTTGAACTGGGCACTGATATCACCGAGCTTGGGGCTTGGCACGATCACGTTGAAGTCTTGCTGCAGGCGCTCGGCCATGGCCGGGGTGATGCGGCTGAAGGCCAGGACGGTCTTTTTCATCGGGCAACTTCTCAGGGCGGTGGGTCGGGTTGGTTGCTTAGCAACCTACCATTGTCCACCGCCGCCGTGCAGCAGCTTTTTCAGTTGGCGATCAGTAATTCATGGGTTTTCAGGTCCGCCTCATGGGCTGCCAGAATCTCTGGCAGGGAATTGCGCAGGTACTCGACCCAGGTCTTGATCTTGGCATCCAGGTATTGGCGCGAGGGGTAGATGGCGTACAGGTTCAGCTCCTGCAGGCGGTAGTCCGGCAGCGCCCGCACCAGGCTGCCATCGCGCAGGCCGTCGATTGCCGAGTAGATCGGCAGCACGCCCATGCCCATGCCGCTGCGGATCGCGGTTTTCATCGCGTCTGCCGAATTGACCTGGAACGGCGAGCTGGTGATGTTGACCAGCTCCTGGCCTTCCGGGCCATCGAACAACCACTTCTCCAGCGGAATCACCGGGCTGACCATGCGCAGGCACGCGTGCTGCAGCAGGTCGAGCGGCTTGTGCGCGAAGCCGTTGCGCGCCACGTAGTCGGGCGAGGCGCAGACGATGCTGTAGGTGATGCCCAGGCGCTGGGAGACGAAACCGGAGTCCGGCAGCTCGGTGGCGAGCACGATGGACACGTCGTAACCCTCTTCGAGCAGGTCTGGCACGCGGTTGGCCATGGTCAGGTCGAAGGTCACGTCCGGGTGCGATTCGCGGTAGCGGGTGATGGCATCGACCACGAAATGCTGGCCGACCCCGGTCATCGAGTGCACTTTCAACTGCCCGGCAGGCCGGGCATGGGCGTCGCTGGCCTCGGCCTCGGCTTCCTCGACATAGGTGAGGATTTGCTCGCAGCGCATCAGGTATCGCTTGCCGGCTTCGGTCAAGGCGATGCGCCGGGTGGTGCGGTTGAGCAGCCGGGTTTGCAGATGGGCTTCCAGGTTGGAGACCGCCCGCGACACGTTCGCGGTGGTCGTATCCAGTTGCGCGGCGGCGGCGGTAAAGCTGCCTAGCTGGGCTACGCAACTGAAAGCACGCATGTTTTGCAGGGTGTCCATGGGTCACTCTCGATATAGAGGACAAAATTGTGTCATGAAGTAACGCAAAAGTTATGAAAACTTGCCTTCGACCAAAGGCGGATTATCGCTGTTTCGGTAACAAAGATTCGCAGGAATATGCGCTTATCGCCAGTGCGGCTGCCCCCTAGAATTGCCCGGCCCCTCCACCTCTTCCTCGGGAAATCGCAGCTGTGCCGCGTCGCATCATCAGAACGCTTCAAGTGTTCAGTGCCTGTGCCCTTAGTCTCACCTTGAGCGGCTGTATCGGAACCTGGGGCATTGCCCCGCAAAGCAAGACCCTGCAAGCCAATTCCCTGACCCCTGATGCCGCCATTCGCGAGGCAGCCAGCGATGCCCATTGGCCCGACCAACAGTGGTGGCAGGCCTATGCCGACCCGCAACTGAACCGCTGGGTGAACCTTGCCGTGGCCGGTAGCCCGAGCCTGGCCATGGCGGCGGCGCGGGTACGCGAGGCCAAGGCCATGGCCGGGGTGGTCGAGTCGGCTGAACAGCTGCAGGCCAACGGCCAGGCCAGCCTCAAGCGGCACAATTGGCCGGAGGACCAGTTCTACGGCCCCGGCGCATTGTCGGGGGCCAACACCTGGGACAACAACGCCGCCATTGGCTTCAGCTACGCCCTGGACCTGTGGGGCCGCGAGCGCAATGCCAGCGAGCAGGCCGTGGACCAGGCGCACATGAGCGTGGCCGAGGCCCGCCAGGCCCAGCTCGAATTGCAGAACAACGTGGTGCGCGCCTATATCCAGCTGAGCCTGCACTTTGCCCAGCGCGACATCGTCAAGGCCGAACTCGAACAGCAAGAGCAGATCCTGGCCCTGGCCAAGCGCCGCCTGGCCGGTGGCATCGGCACCCATTTCGAAGTCAGCCAGGCCGAGGCGCCGCTGCCTGAAACCCACCGCCAGCTCGACAGCCTGGATGAAGAAATCGCCCTGGCCCGCAACCAGTTGGCCGCCCTGGCTGGCAAGGGCCCGGGGGAGGGCGCGCAACTGCAGCGCCCGAGCCTGACCCTGGCCGCGCCATTGAAGCTGCCGTCCAACCTGCCCGCCGAACTGGTCGGCCAGCGCCCCGACGTGGTTGCCAGCCGCTGGCAGGTGGCTGCCCAGGCCCGCGGCATCGACGTTGCCCATGCCGGTTTCTTCCCCAATGTCGACCTGGTCGGCAGCCTGGGTTTCATGGCCACCGGCGGTGGCCCGCTGGAGTTCCTGACCGGGCGCAAGTTCAACTACAACGTGGGCCCGGCGATCAGCCTGCCGATTTTCGATGGCGGCCGCCTGCGCTCGCAGCTGGGCGTGGCCTCGGCGGGTTACGACGTGGCCGTGGCGCGCTACAACCAGACCGTGATCGGTGCGCTGAAGAACATCTCCGACCAGCTGATTCGCCGTGAGTCGATGCAGCAACAGGCGCACTTTGCCGCCGAGTCGGTGGCCGCTGCGCAGAAAACCTACGACATCGCCACGGTCGCCTTCCAGCGCGGCCTGACCGACTACCTCAATGTGCTCAATGCCCAGACCTTGCTGTTTCGCCAGCAACAGGTGCAACAGCAGGTGCAGGCCGCGCGCCTGATCGCCCATGCCGAGCTGGTCACCGCCCTGGGCGGCGGCCTGCAGGCGGGCAAGGACGTGCCGGACGAACAGCGCCAGGCCGCCCCGAAAACCCCGGCCAGCCTGGCCCTGTTCGACCAGCAGCCGGGTAACGCCGAATGAGCGCTTGCAGTTTGCCCGTGCGCTGGCTGCAGCGCCTGGAGTGGCGCCGGGGCTTTTTCGCCTGGGCACGTACCGACGGGGTGACCTGGGTGTACATCTTCAAGGTGCTGGCCGCGGCGTTCATCACCCTGTGGCTGGCCATGCGCCTGGAGCTGCCGCAACCGCGCACGGCGATGATCACCGTGTTCATCGTCATGCAGCCGCAGAGCGGCCATGTGTTCGCCAAGAGCTTCTACCGGGTGCTCGGCACCTTGGCAGGCTCAGCGATGATGGTGGCGCTGATTGCCATTTTCCCGCAGAACACCGAGCTGTTCCTGCCCAGCCTCGCGCTGTGGGTGGGCCTGTGCTCGGCGGGCGCCATGCGCTACCGCACCTTCCGCGCCTACGGCTTCGTGCTGGCCGGTTACACCGCAGCGATGATCGGCCTGCCGGTGCTGCAGCACCCCGACCAGGCGTTCATGGCCGCCGTGTGGCGGGTGCTGGAGATTGCCCTGGGTATCATGGTGTCGACCTTCGTCAGCGCCGCGATCCTGCCCCAGTCGGCCAGCGCCGCCATGCGCAACGCCCTGTACCAGCGCTTTGGCGTGTTCGCAGGTGTGGTGGTCGAAGCCCTGCGCGGCGACAGCCAGCGCGACCGCTTCGAAACCAGCAACGTGCGTTTCGTTGCCGAGGCGGTGGGCCTGGAGAGCCTGCGCAACGTAACCGCCTTCGAAGACCCGCACATGCGCCGGCGTTCGGGCCGGCTGGTGCGCATGAACAGCGAGTTCATGGCCATCACCACCCGTTTCAACGCCCTGCATCGCCTGCTGGAACGCTTGCGCGCCCGCGGCCCCTTGCAGATCGTCAGCGCCATCGAGCCTGGCCTTGGCACCTTGGTCGAGCTGCTGCAGCCCTATGTCGGCCGGGCGCTCACCGACGCCGATGCCCTGCGCCTGACGCTGGAGCTGGGCGCCTACAAGGAGGGCCTGCAGGCCCAGGTACGTGGCCTGCGTGCCGACTACCTGGCCACCGGGCCGAGCGAGTCCGACCAGCTGGACTTCCACACCGCCTTCGAGCTGCTTTACCGCTTCGTCGACGAGATGTACAGCTACGCCGAAACCCACGCCTCGCTGGCCGCGCACAATCACCAGCGCGAGCAGTGGGACGAGCCCTACGTGGCGCAGACCAGCTGGTTGGTGTCGCTGGCCGCTGGCGTGCGCGCCTCGGCGGTGCTGTTGCTGCTGGGCAGTTACTGGCTGATGAGCGATTGGCCCAGCGGCGCCATGATGACCCTGATCGCCACGGTGACCGTGGGCCTGTCGGCGGCATCGCCAAATCCCAAGCGCATGTCGTTCCAGATGGCCTGTGGCACGGCCATCGGCGCCTTCGTCGGCTTTTTCGAAACCTTCTTCGTGTTCCCCTGGATCGACGGCTTCGCGTTGTTGTGCATGGTCCTGGCGCCGGTGTTGGCACTCGGCGCGTTCCTGTCGTCGCGCCCGGCCTACGCGGGCTACGGCATTGGCTTGCTGGTGTTCTTCGCCATCGGCTCAGTGCCGAACAACCTCACCGTCTACGACCCGTACAGCTTCATCAACGACTACATCGGCATGGTCATCGGCATGTTCGTTTGCGCCGCTGCTGGCGCGATCATCCTGCCGCCCAACAGCCGTTGGTTGTGGAGCCGCCTGGAACAGGAGCTGCGCGGCCAGGTGCTGTTCGCCATCAGCGGGCGCCTGCGTGGCCTCGGCAGCGCATTCGAAAGCCGCACCCGCGACCTGCTGCACCAGGCCTATGGTCTGGCGGCGGGCAAGCCACAGGTGCAGAGCCAGCTGATGGGCTGGATGTTCACGGTGCTGGAGATCGGCCACGCGATCATCGAGCTGCGCAAGGAGCAGGCGCGGGCGCCGGTGCACCCGGCCTACGCCGAGTCGCAGCCCTGGCGCCAGGCGATCCGCGTGATGGGCCGGGCCCTGGCGCGGTTGTTCCTGCAACCGAGCGCCAGCAACCACGAGCGCGCCCTGGTGGCGGTGGACCACGCCATCGCCCGTGTGCAGGCCACCGACGAGCCCTTTGCCCGGCACTTCGACACCTCGGTGCTGCGCCGGGCGCAGAGCTACCTGCACTTCATCCGTTCTTCCCTGCTGGACCCACAGTCGCCGCTGGCCCCGGCGAAAGGAACGCACCATGTTCAGTAATGCCATGCCCCGTGAAATCGCCTTCCATGGCGTGTACATGCCCACCATGACTTTGATGTTCCTGTTCGCCCTGGGCCTGGCCTGGGGCCTGGACCGGTTCATTGCCAGCCATGATGGCTACCGCTTCTTCTGGCACCCGGCGCTGCTGCGCCTGAGCCTGTTCGTCTGCCTGTTCGGCGCCCTGGCGCTGTCGCTCTACTGGTGAGAATCCATCGATGAAAAAGTTCTTCAGCCTGATCGCCACCCTGTTGGTGCTGGCCGCTGCCGTGGTGATCGGTCGCCAGTTGTGGCTGCACTACATGACAACGCCCTGGACCCGCGACGGCCGTGTGCGCGCCGACATCATCAACGTTGCCGCCGACGTGCCGGGTTATGTGGTCGACGTACCGGTCAAGGACAACCAGCGGGTCAAGAAGGGCGACCTGTTGATCCAGATCGACCCCGAGCACTACCAACTGGCGGTCGACCAGGCCAAGGCGCTGGTCGCCTCGCGCAAGGCCACCTGGGACATGCGCAAGGTCAACGCCAAGCGCCGCGCCGACCTGGACAACCTGGTGATCTCCCGGGAAAACCGCGACGACGCCAGCAACATCGCCAACGCCGCCCAGGCCGAATACCAGCAGGCCCTGGCGGGGCTTGCGGCAGCCGAACTGAACCTCAAGCGCACCCATATCGTCGCCACGGTGGATGGCTACGTGACCAACCTGAACATCCACAAGGGCG
Organism: Pantoea sp. Tr-811; assembly: GCF_011752535.1. NCBI lineage: Bacteria > Pseudomonadati > Pseudomonadota > Gammaproteobacteria > Enterobacterales > Erwiniaceae > Pantoea > Pantoea sp. Tr-811. Next base: position 359,179 of record NZ_VWXJ01000003.1, on the reverse strand, counting down.
ACTATGCGCGCACCGGTGAAGCGGTGATGGCGGTGGTCGACGAGCAGTCGTTCTGGGTGTATGGGTTCTTCGAGGAAACCAAGCTGCCCCATGTGCACGTGGGCGACCCGGCCGAGTTGCAGATGATGAGCGGCGAGCGCATCAAGGGCCACGTAGAGAGCATCGCCCGCGGCATCTACGACCGCGACAACCCACAGAGCCGCGAGCTGATTGCCGACGTGAACCCGACCTTCAACTGGGTACGGCTGGCGCAGCGGGTGCCGGTGCGGATTCATATCGATGAGGTGCCAGAAGGGTTCCTGCTGGCGGCGGGGACAACCTGTACGGTGGTGGTGAAGCCGGGCGAGGAATGAGCTGTACTAGCTAGGCTTTACTTGCGCGGGCCCTGACTCGCGCAGCAACTGATCCCAGTCGTCTGGCGGGTGGCCGGTTAGCAACATCTTCCCGAAGACCCTATAAGCGTCATCGCTGCTGTCATAGGCCCGCTTGGTCGAATCGTCGTTGACCCATGCCAGCACGATGATCCGACTGGGTGTGTGGTAGCGAAAGAACAACCGGTATTGCTGGAAAAACTTCGCTCTGAACCAATGCTTGTGTTCACCGCCCAATGTTGCACCCAGCCGGTACTCCACCTTGGTCGGATCTTGGGGGATCACATCGAACGCCAGACGTTTGATTGCTGCCAGCCGTTTGAACGCGTTCTTTTTCGTGTAGCCCGCAGGGTCTTTCTGCATCTGCGCCTGAACCTGTGCACTGAGCGCTTCGAGCTTGGCCAGGAACAGCGGGTGGGCGAACACTGTCCATCCATGAATTACCAGCGGCTTCTTGCTCGCATCACTCATTCATCGTCCGCCGAGAGAGGTTGATCCAGATCGACCTCTGCAGTACCCACAAGCTTGTCGAGGCGAGCGATGAGGTCGGCATCGACAACCTGCAATCGTTGAGGATTGGCTGCGATGTCGTGGGCCAGAAAACTCAGGAACTGGCCTAGCACGGGATCGTCCTCGGTTGCCTCTGCGCGGGTGAGTATCACCTCGCCGTCCGGGCGAATCGAGTAGTGAATCTTGTCACGTTTTTTCAAACCCAGCGCACGGCGCACCGTTTCGGGAACGGTGGTCTGGTAGCGATCGGTCAGGGTGGACTCGACGTCGAAGTGAGTAGCCATTGGTCCGGTATCCTTGGGTTGCAGCAATGCCCTTGAAGGTAATGCGAATGCATTGCCTGGTCAATGCAGTTGCATTACCGAGCGGACAAGCGGTTCAGGCTGCGCAAACCAAGACGGGCATGCCTACCTGATCGATCACCTTGGCACTGATCGACGGGTCCAGTAACCGGCCCAGCCGCGACAGGTGGCGGTGGCCCATGATGATCAGTTCGCAGCCCAGTTGCTGGGCCTTGGCCACGATGGCGTCTACCGGCTGGCCGGCGAGCATGCAGCCCTGGCTGCTGAAGCCTGCCTGGCGCAGTTGTTCCACGGCCTCGGCCACGGCGCGCTCGCCCAGGCGTTGCTCTTCGCAGGCGGCGGGGTATTCCTCCAGCTCCTCGGCGGTGTAGGGGGCGGGTTTATCGTGCACGGCGAAGGTCGAGTCGATGGCCAGCAGCACGTGCAGTTCGTGCTCGCCCGGGCGGCAGTAGCGGCGGGCCAGGGTGAGCAGGGCGGTGGAAGAGGGGGAGGCGTCGATGGCGATCAGGACGGGGTTGGGCATGGGGATCCTTTAATGTAGCAGGTAGGCATTTTTGCAGGTCTGGCCCTTTCGCGGGGCAAGCCCGCTCCTACAGGGAGCGGGTTTAGCCGCGAAAGGGGCTGGCCTGCCATGCATGATTCTTGGCTCAATCCATCCTGGGAATAAATGCCCCACCACGCACGAGCGCATTGCGTCTGGTGCAATCCGCCAACCTGCTACCATCGCCTTTCCCCGCAGCTGTAACGGAACCTGGTCATGCAACTCCCGGACATGAACCTGCTCGTCGCCCTCGATGCTTTGCTCGATGAGGGCAGCGTGGTGGGTGCGGCGCAGCGCATGAACCTGAGCCCGGCAGCCATGAGCCGGACCTTGGGGCGCATTCGTGATGCCCTCGGTGATCCGATTCTGGTACGCGCCGGCCGTGGCCTGGTGCCCACGCCGCGGGCCCTGGCCCTGCGCGAGCAGGTGGCGGCGCTGGTGGAGCAGGCCGGCGAGGTGTTCCGCAGCGCCGATGAAGTCGACCTGCCCCGGCTCGACCGCGCATTCAACATTCGCACCAATGACCTGTTCATTGCCTTGTACGGCGCCCAGCTGCTGCGGCGCATGCACGAGCAGGCGCCGCGCACCGTGCTGCGTTTCGTGCCAGAAAGCCCAGGGGGCGATGACGACAGCGTGCTGCGCGACGGGCGTACCGACCTTATCATCAGCTCCACCGTCGACCTGGGGCCAGAGATCAAGGTGCAGAGCCTGTTTCAGACCTATTACGTGGGCCTGGCGCGGCGCGACCACCCGATCTTCGACGAGCCGATCACGCCGGACAGCTTTGCCAGTTATCCACAGATCAGCGTGTCCCGCCGTGGCCGGGCCAATGGGCCGATCGATGTGGAGCTGGCCCATTTCAAGGTACAGCGGCGGGTGGCGCTGATTACCCCAAGCTTTCACTCGGCGCTGTTCTCGCTGCCGGATTCGGACCTGATCCTGCCAATGCCGGCCAATATCCTCAACAGCGTGTACAAGCTCGGCCTGCCTTTGCGCTCGTTCGAGATCCCGGTGCCGCTGGAGCGGGTGAACGTGCTGCAGGCCTGGCACCCGCGTTTTCACAACGACCCGGCGCACCGCTGGTTGCGGCAGACCTTGAAAGCCTGCTGCAGTGTCGACCCTTGAGGCCGCACCGCCTGCTTCGCGGGGTAGGAGCGGGCTTGCCCCGCGAAGCAGGCGACTCGATCTCGACTCCGATTGCGCTCCACGCAATATAAAACTGCCAATAAGTCAGTTTTCGTCAGCATTCGACCTTCTTAGACTGGCTCCAGTCGCAAATTTGTTGCTGGAGATGTCTGCCCATGAGTTCCCTGTCCGCCCCCTCTGCCGCGATTGCCGCCGCCCCTGCGCCGGCCGCCCCCGTGCAGACGGCGTTCGGCCTGCGGGTGGTGGTCGGGCTGTTCGGTGTGCTGCTGGCCGTGCTCTGCGCCGGGCTGAACGAGTCGGTCACCAAGATTTCCCTGGCCGACATTCGCGGTGCCATGGGCATTGGCGCCGACGAAGGCGCCTGGCTGCTCGCGGTGTACAGCGCCGCCTCGGTTTCGGCCATGGCCTTCGCCCCCTGGCTGGCCACCACCTTTTCCCTGCGCCGCTTCACCATCAGCGCGGTCGGCCTGTTCGCCGTGCTTGGCCTGCTGCAGCCGTTCGCCCCCAACCTGCACAGCCTGATGCTGCTGCGCATCCTCCAGGGCTTCGCCTCGGGCGCCTTGCCGCCGATGCTGATGAGCGTGGCACTGCGCTTCCTGCCGCCGGGCATCAAGGTCTACGGCCTGGCCTGCTACGCCCTGACTGCCACCTTCGGCCCCAACCTTGGCACACCACTGGCGGGGCTGTGGACCGAGTACGTCGGCTGGCAGTGGGCGTTCTGGCAAATCATCCTGCCCTCGGCATTGGCCATGTTCTGCGTCGGCTGGGGCCTGCCCCAGGACCCGCTGCGCCTGGAGCGCTTCAAGCAGTTCGACTGGCGCGGCGTGCTGCTGGGCCTGCCCGCCATCAGCAGCATCGTGCTCGGCCTGTCGCTCGGTGACCGCTGGGGCTGGTTCGATTCGCCGCTGATCTGCTGGCTGCTAGGCGGCGGCGTAGTGCTGCTGGTGCTGTTCATGTTCAACGAATGGTCCGAGCCGCTGCCGTTCTTCCAGTTGCGCATGCTGCAGCGGCGCAACCTGAGCTTTGCCCTGGTGACCCTGGCAGGGGTGCTGATCGTGCTTTCCGGCGTTGCCAGCATTCCGTCGGCCTACCTGGCGCAGATCCAGGGCTACCGCCCGGCACAAACCAGCCCGCTGATGATGCTGGTGGCCATGCCGCAACTGCTCGCCCTGCCGCTGACCGCCGCGCTGTGCAACCTGCGCGCAGTGGACTGCCGCTGGGTACTGGCCACGGGCCTGGCCATGCTGGCGGTGTCCTGCCTGGGCAGCAGCCTGCTGACCAGCCAGTGGATCCGCGGCGACTTCTACCCGTTCTACCTGCTGCAGGTATTCGGCCAGCCCATGGCGGTGCTGCCGCTGCTGATGCTCTCCACCAACGGCATGACCCCGCAGGAAGGCCCGTTCGCCTCCAGCTGGTTCAACACCGTCAAAGGCCTGGCCGCCGTGATCGCCGGCGGCCTGCTGGACGCCCTCGGCACCCTGCGCCGGCATTTTCACTCCAACCACCTGGTGGACAGCCTGGGCAACGCCCCGCTGATCGACGACAACGCCGCAGGCCTGGCCAAGCGCCTTCACGACCAGGCGCTGGTACTGACCTCGGCCGACCTGTACCTGGTCATGGCCTGCATCGCCGTGGCGCTGATCTGCCTGATTCCTTTCGTGCCTACCCGGGTCTATCCGCCGCGCGCGGTGGCCTGAATCCTGGATGAATTCGAGACGCTGAACATGACCAACAACCGCAAAACCCTCTTGATCGGCTCGGTGCTCGGCGTTGCCGTGCTGGCCGGCATCGTCGGCCCCTGGCTGTTTGGCAGCGACCAGCGCCAGAGTACCAACGATGCCTATGTGATCGCCGACTACACCGTGGTCGCGCCCAAGGTCGCAGGCTTCATCAAGGAAGTGCTGGTTGAAGACAACCAACAAGTCCAGGCGGGCCAGCTGCTGGCCACCATCGATGCGCGCGACTACCAGGCGGCGCTGGACGCCGCCCAGGCCCAGCTGCTGGTGGCCAAGGCGCAGAGCGCCGATGCCCGCGCCACCCTCGAACGCCAGGCCGCCTTGATTGCCCAGGCCCAGGCGGCGGTGGCGGCGGCCCAGGCCGAGGCGTCGTTCGCCGACCACGAAGTCAACCGCTACAGCCGCCTGGCCGAGCAGGGCGCCGGCACCGTGCAGAACGCCCAGCAGGCGCGCAGCCGTGTCGACCAGGCCCGGGCCCGCCTGGCCAACGCCCAGGCCGCGCTGGTGGCTACCCGCAAGCAGGTGGACATCCTCACGGCCCAGGTGGCCAGCGCCGATGGCCAGCTCAAGCGCGCCGAAGCGGGCCTTGAAAAGGCCCAGCTGGATCTGTCCTACACACGCATCACGGCGCCGGTGGACGGCATGGTCGGCGAGCGGGCGCTGCGCGTGGGGGCTTTCGTCAACCCGGGGGCGCGGCTGTTGTCGGTAGTGCCGCTGCAGCATGCCTACGTGGTCGGCAACTTCCAGGAAACCCAGCTGACCCACGTGCAACCAGGCCAGCCAGTGCACATCAGCGTCGATACCTTCGCCGGCGAAACCCTCAAGGGCCATGTCGAGAGCATCGCCCCGGCCACGGGGGTGACCTTCGCCGCAGTCAAGCCGGACAACGCCACCGGCAACTTCACCAAGGTGGTGCAGCGCATTCCGGTGAAGATCGTCTTCGATGACGGCCAGCCGCTGCTCGAACGCCTGCGTGTGGGCATGTCGGTGGAAGCGACCATCGACACCCAGGGCGAGCCACTGGCCGGTAAAGAGGTAAGTGCCCGATGAGCCCTGCCATTCGTTTGAGCCCGTTGTTGCTGGCCGTGCTGATGGCCGGCTGCACCCTCGGGCCGAATTTCCAGCGGCCCGATAGCCAAGCGCCTGCCCAGTGGGCCGCGCTGCAAGGTGAGGCTGCCGCCAGCCAACCCCAGGCCGAGCCGCTGGAGCTGCGCTGGTGGGAAACCTTCCACGATGCCCAGCTGAGCGCGCTGATCCAGCGCGTGGCGGATAACAACCTCGACCTGCAAATGGCCAGTGCGCGCTTGCTGCAGAGCCGCGCCCTGCGCAGCACGGTGGCGGCCGACGAGTCGCCGTCGCTGGGTGCCAGCGCCGGTTACAGCCGGGCCCGCAACAGCGCCGAGGGCCTGAGCGACCCTTCCGGCAAGGCCGGCAAGGAAGCGTTCAACCTCTGGCAGGGTGACCTGGTGGCAGGTTGGGAGCTGGACCTGTGGGGCCGTGTACGGCGCCAGGTGGAAGCGGCCGATGCCAGTGTCGAAGTGGCCGAGAACGACCGCCGTGGGGTACTGCTGGCGCTGCTTTCGGAAACGGCCGGCAACTACATCCAGCTGCGCGCCGTGCAGCACACCCTTGAGGTGACCCGCGACAACCTCAAGGTTGCCCGGCACAGCCTGAAGCTGTCTGAAGACCGCCAGGCCGAAGGCGTGGCGACCCGCCTGGACGTGGCCCAGGCCAGCGCCCAGGTCGCGTCCATCGAAGCACGCCTGCCGAGCCTGGAGGCCCGGCGCGACGACTTGATCAACGCCCTCAGCCTGTTGGCCGCCGAGCCACCACGCAGCCTGCAGGCCCAGTTGCTGCAAGGCGGTGAGCTGCCGGCCCCGCAGCAAACATTCGCCATTGGCCTGCCGTCCGAGCTGGCTGAGCGGCGCCCGGACATTCGCCAGGCCGAGGCCCGCCTGCACGCCGCCACCGCCAGCATTGGCGTGGCCAAGGCCGATTTCTACCCGAGCATCCGCCTGTCTGGCAGTGTCGGCTTCCAGGCCATGCAGTTGTCGGACTTCGGTGCCTGGGATTCGCGCCGTTTCGCCTTTGGCCCGCAGTTGTCGTTGCCGATTTTCGAGGGTGGCCGGCTCAAGGGCAACCTGCAGCTGCGTGAGGCGCAGCAGCAGGAAGCGGCGTTGAACTACCGCAAGGTGGTGCTCGGCGCCTGGCATGAAATCGATGATGTGCTACGCCTGTACAACGCCAGCCAATTGCGTCGCGAGCATTTGGCAGAGGCGGTGCGGCAGAACCGCATCGCCCTGGAAACGGCCCAGCGCCAGTATGTGGAAGGGGCGGTGGACTTTCTCAATGTGCTGACCGTGCAGAGCGCGTTGCTGGCCAGCGAAGAGCAGTGGATCGACAGCTCGGCGGCGGTGTCGCAGGCCCTGGTGGGGTTGTACAAGGCCCTGGGCGGTGGCTGGCAGGCGTTTGACGAGAAAGCGTAAGGCGGGGGCTGCTGCGCAGCCCATCGCGATCTGTGGTCGCTCCTACCGGGCCCATCGCGACCTGCGGTCGCTCCTACCGGGCCGATCGAATCCCCTGTAGGAGCGACCGTAGGTCGCGATGGGCCGCAAGGCGGCCCCAACAAATCCCCAGAGCAGCGAGGAGGCACAGATGCACATTTCCTTGAACGGCAAGCGCGCCATCGTCAGCGGTTCCACCGCCGGCATCGGCCTGGCAATCGCCATGGGCCTGGCCGAGGCGGGCGCCGAAGTGGTGCTCAACGGCCGCACCCAGGCCCGTGTCGACGAAGCCCTGCAGGCCGTGCGCGAGCGCCTGCCCCAGGCGCGCATCATCGGCATTGCCGCCGACCTCAGCACCCAGGCCGGCGCGCAGCAACTGTTCGACCAGGTGCCGCACACCGACATCCTGGTCAATAACCTTGGCATCTTCGAACCCAAGCCGTTCTTCGAGATCGATGATGCCGACTGGCAGCGCTTCTTCGACGTCAACGTGCTCAGCGCCGTGCGCCTGTCGCGCCATTACGCCCAGGGCATGGCCGAGCGCAAATGGGGGCGGGTGCTGTTCCTGTCCAGTGAGTCGGCCTTGCAGATCCCGACCGAAATGATCCATTACGGCATGACAAAGACCGCGTTGCTGGCGGTGTCCCGTGGCCTGGCCGAAACGCTGGCGGGCACTGGGGTCACCGTCAACGCGGTGCTGCCGGGGCCGACCCGCTCGGAAGGGGTGGGTGATTTCTTCGCCAAGCTGGCGCAGGAGCAAGGCGTTTCCACCGATGAGTTGGAAGCCAACTTCCTGGCCGAGCACCGGCCGACATCGCTGATCAAGCGGCTGGCGACGGTGGAGGAAGTGGCGAACATGGTGGTGTACTTGGCGTCGACACAGGCCAGTGCAACGACCGGGGCTGCCTTGCGGGTGGATGGCGGGGTACTGCGCTCGATTGCCTGATTGTGGTCGCCTGGGCCGGCCCTTTCGCGGGGCAAGCCCGCTCCTACCAACACCAGCAACAACGCGGACAATGTGGGAGCGGGCTTGCCCGCGAAGAGGCCGACACCGATATCAGAGGGGGCGGAGTAACCCAAAGCGCTTGCGCAACGCCCAGTCCAGCAGCCGCCCAGGCAGCAACCGGGCCATCAACGGCAGCGCCGTGCTGCCATTGCCCAGCCTGACCAGCGCAGGCACCGGCGCCTTGCCGACCGCCGCCAACACCCCTTGGGCAAACGCCGCCGCCGAGGTCGGCTTGTCCTGCGAGGCCCGTGCCCGCGCCTGCACATGCTCACGCAACGGCCACCACGCCGAGTCCGCCGCCAGCACCTGGTCGGCCTGGCGCTGGGCATTGCTGGCGAACTGCGAGGCGATCGCCCCGGGCTGCACTTCCATCACCTGCACACCGAACGGCGCCAGCTCCAGGCGCAGGGCATCGCTCAAGGCGTGCACGGCGGCCTTGGATGCGCAGTAGGCCCCGGCGAACGGGGTGACCAGCACCCCCGACACACTGCCGATGTTCACCACCAACCCTCGCGAGCGGCGCAGCAGCGGGAACAGCGCGCGGGTGACGCCGACCACGGCGAACACATTGGTTTCGAACTGTTGGCGCATCGCCTCGACACCGCCATCGAGCAGCGGGCCCATGGCACCGTAGCCGGCGTTGTTGATCAGGATATCGAGGGTTTCCAGTTCATCGGCCAGGCGGGCCAAGGCCTCGCTGTCGTTTACGTCCAGTTGCCGGGCGGTGAAGCCGGCGGCCTGGAGCCGCTCGACGTCTTCAGGCTTGCGGGCGGTGGCCCAGACGTTGTGGCCGGCATCGCGGAAGGCGTCGGCCAGGGCGCGGCCGATGCCGCTGGAACAACCGGTGATCAGGACGGTGGGCATGGTGGGGGCCTGTTGGCAGGTGAGGTGTGGGTGGACCTGTGCCGGCCTCTTCGCGGGGCAAGCACAGGCGCTAGATCAATTGGCAAATGTACCCTGCAGATGCTCAGCACGGAATTCGAGTGTCTGCGCCCGATACCCCGAGCGCAGCGGCGGCAACGGCAGGCAGTCTTTCCACTCGGCCCCCGGTTGCAGTTCACCCGGCCCACGGTAGCGCGGTGCGTTGTAGGTGTTCTCGGCCAGGTTCACGGTATCGCCCGGCGCATACGCCGCCACGCGCCAGCGCAACTCGGTGAGCGGGGCCTTGTTACCGTTTTTCATGTGCACCTGCAGGGCGCGGTCGGCGGGGCAGTGTTCGGGGGCGTAGCTCAGGCGCAAGTCCAGGCGTGCCAGTTGCGAGGCTTCGCGGCTGTCCTGCCAGATCACCAGCAGGGCCACCAGGCCAAGGCCACAGACGGCCGCCAGGGAAATCGGCAGGGCCTTGGCTGGGTAGCGCAGCAGCAACACCAGCCAGGTGAGAATGAGAAAGGCACCGATGATCATGGCGTGCTCAGACCTAGGTTGCGCAGGTTTGACCATCGTAGCCTTAAATGGCGGGAAGGGGGGAGGGCTTTGCCCTCCATTCGCGGGGCAAGCCCGCTCCTACAAGGCCTGTAGGAGCGGGCTTGCCCCGCGAATGGGCCTCACTTATTGGGCGATGGTCTTCACCGAAACGCCGCGCTCGACGGGTGTGGAGGTTCGCCCATACACATCCTCGAAGCGCTCGATATCATCCTCGCCCAGGTAGCTGCCAGACTGCACCTCGATGATCTCCAGCGGAATCTTGCCCGGGTTGCGCAAGCGGTGGATCGAGGCGATCGGAATGTAGGTCGACTGGTTCTCGGTGAGCAGGAACACATTCTCGTCGCAGGTGACCTCGGCAGTGCCGGACACCACGATCCAGTGCTCGGCACGGTGGTGGTGCATCTGCAACGACAGGCTGGCGCCCGGTTTCACGGTAATGTGCTTGACCTGGAAGCGCCCGCCCATGTCCACCGAGTCGTACGAGCCCCACGGGCGATACACTTCCAGGTGGTTCTGGGTTTCGCTGCGGCCCTGTTCGTCCAGGGTCTTGACCATCTGCTTGACGCCCTGGACCTTGTCCTTGTGGGCAATCATCATCGCGTCCTTGGTTTCGACCACCACGATGTTCTCAAGGCCAATCACCGACACCAGCTTACCGTTGCCGTGGATCATGCAGTTGCGGCTGTCCTGCACCACCACGTCGCCCTTGGTGACGTTGCCATCGGCGTCCTTGTCGTGCACTTCCCACAGCGACGACCAGCAGCCCACATCGCTCCAGCCAGCCGACATCGGCACCACGCAGGCGCGCTGGGTCTTTTCCATCACCGCGTAGTCGATGGAGTTGTCCGGGCAGCATTCGAAGGTAGCTTCGTCGATGCTCAGCACATCGCCGTCTTCGTCGCTGCGCTCCAGGGCCAGCAGGCAGGTGTCGTAGATGTCGGAATCGTGGCGCTTGAGTTCTTCCAGGAAGCGGCTGGCCCGGAACAGGAACATGCCGCTGTTCCAGAAGTACCCCCCGGCGGCGACGAACTCGGCGGCGCGCTGCTCGTCGGGCTTCTCGACGAACTGGGCCACCCGGGCGATACCTTCAGGCAGCAGGGCGTCCTGGCTGGAGCGAATGTAGCCATAGCCGGTTTCCGGTTTGCTGGCCGGCACGCCGAACAGCACCATCTCGCCCCGCTCGGCGGCCACGGTGGCCAGGGCCAGGGCACGCTGCAGGGCCTTCTGGTCGTCGATCACATGGTCGGCGGGCAGTACCAGCATCAGCTCGTCACGGCCTTCGTTGACCAGCTTCATGGCCGTCATGGCCACGGCCGGTGCGGTGTTGCGGCCGAATGGCTCCATCAGGATGCCCTGGGTTTGCAGGTTCAGCGCAGCGAGCTGTTCCTGGACGATGAACTTGTGGTCCTTGTTGCAGACCACGATCGGGCTGTCCATGCCTTCGAACACCAGGCGCGACAAGGTTTGCTGGAACAGCGTGTGTTCACCGGTCAGGGCCAGGAACTGCTTGGGGAACTGTTTGCGCGACAAAGGCCACAGACGCGAACCGCTACCACCAGAAAGAATTACCGGGATCATCATGTTTCTCCAATAGTCGTTATGAGGCAGGGGGATCAGTTGCTAGCCACGGGGCGAGTTACCCACACCGGCGACACGTTGCTGCCGGAACCCGTTACGTACAGCACGGCGGCTTCGCCACGCTCCAGGGCGACCGGTTTCAGGTCGCTGACTTTCTTGTTGCCTTCGAACAGGGCCAGGTTGACCTTGACCGGGTTGATTTCACGCTCGCCACGGCCCTGGGTGGCCACCGACGGCACCACTTCGGTCTTGCCGTCGGCGGTCTTCAGGGTCACGGCCTGGTCGCTGAGGTTCTGCACCCGCACCAGGGCTTTCTGCTTGTTCTTGAACGGCGGCTCTTCAATCAGCTGGGGGGTGGCGCTGCTGCTGTTGACCAGGGTGTAGTACTTGTCGGCGGCCAGCTTCACCGGCACGCTCTTGCCGCCAACCTGGGCGGTGTAGTCACCCCCTGGCAGGAAGCTGAAGTCGCTGCTGGCCTGGGCGCCCACCTGCTTGATCTGGGTGTTGCCGACGCTGGCTGCAGCCGGGCTGCTCGCTGCGTTGTACAGGCGCACGAAGGTCGAGCCTTTTGGCGCGCTCGGGCCATACAGCGCGGCGTCGGCGCCGGCGAAGGCCTGCATCGAGGCAAGGGAAAGGCCGGCCGCAAGGGTGAGGGCTTTGGCAATGGAAGTCTTGGTAGTCATGTGCGTTTCCTCTCTTTCTATCAGTGGTTCGCCCGGGTGGACGACAAGGCCAGGTTTTCTTCGGATTGACGGGAGTGCTTCAGCTGCGCGATCCACTGCGGGTCGAAGCTGCTGAGGTCGTTGCCCATGGGCAGGTAACGTTCGGGGAATTCCCACACCACCACTTGTGGCGCGGCGTTCTTGAAGGCATCGCTTTGCAGGTACTTGAGCATTGGCAGCAGTGGGCCATGGCCGTCCTCGGCGTAGTTGGCAACGTCGCTGTGCAGCGCCTGCTGCAGCGCGCCGAGGAAGTTCCAGTGCGGGTTGGCGCTGTAGCTGGTGCCCACCAGGGCCACTGGAATCTGCGTGTCGGTGAACAGGGCGTCGCCGTTTTCGGCATCGGCCGAGGCTGGGCGCGTGGTGCGTTGCTGGAGGTTGTCCGGGGTCGGTAGCAGGTTGCTGAACAGCGGGTCCAGGGGCAGGAAGTTGGTCAGGTCGCCCTTGTACGGGGCGGTGCTGCCGGCTTCGGTGATGAAGGCCTGTGGGTCACCGTTGAGCAGGCTCTGGCGGCTGACCGCTTCGGCCAGCGCCTGCGCCGCCACTTCGGCGCCCATCGGTGTCCAGTGGGTGTCGGTGCGCAGGAACACCTGGCCGCGGGCCTTGGCCTGTTCCATGGCGGCCATCAGGTCGGGGGCGAACACGTTCGCTTGGCGCGCCTGGGCATGAAACTGGTTGTACAGGTCGTCATGCAGGCTGGCAGGTTGCTCCTTGCCGATGTACTCGGAATACACCCGCGCCTTGGCCGGGATGATCGCCAGCACCAGCTGGCTGCCGTGCTTTTGCAGGGTGTCGCGCACGCCGCGAATCAGCGCCAGGTTGTCCTGCATCTGTTGCTCGGCACCGGCGCTGGGCTTGAATTCTTCGTCGCTGAACAGCCATTGGTCGCGCCCCAGCACCACGCCTGGGCGGCCTTCGTTGAACAGCTTGAAGTCGAGCGCGGCCCAGAGGTTGGTGCCCAGGCGCTTGATCGGGAACTGGTCGTCGTAGTGGGTTTCGGCGGCCTTGGCCAGCTTGCCGTTGAGCAGGGTCATGTGCTCGGTGCGCTGGAAGCTTTCGAATCCAGCGGTGGACCAGGCGCCCATGCCCACCAGCAGGCCGAGGAACGACAGGGAATAGGTGACACGTAATGTCCGGGTCATGGCATCCACCTCAGAACTGGAAGTACAGGAACGGCGAGTAGCTTTGCGCCGAAAGCTTGAGGATCGAGGCTGCGAACAGCAGCAGGATCAGGACGCGGGACATCACCCGGGTCCAGTCCAGGCCAAGCGAGCCGTCGGCGTTGAGCTGCAGCGGTGTAGTCGTGTCAGTTGGCCGGGCGTTGCGGTAGAAGTCGCGCAGGCCGAAGAACGCCAGGGTGAGGTAGGCAATGACCAGGGTCGCTACCTGCAGGCCGGTGAGCTGGGCGCGGTTGAGTTCCGACAGCTGCCAGTCGCCGAAGCTGAACATGGCGCCGTACATGCGGGCGGCGACGTGCAGGTTCTCGGCGCGGAAGATCACCCAGCCGACCACTACCAGCAGGAAGGTGAAGGCCCACTTGACCGGGTTGAAGCGCTGCGGGTTGGTGTCGATGCCCAGCGCTCGCTCGATGGCCAGCCACATGCCGTGCCAGGCGCCCCAGAGGATGTAGGTGAAGTTGGCGCCGTGCCACAGGCCACCGAGCAGCATGGTCAGGAACAGGTTGCGGTAGGTGTTGAAGGTGCCTTTGCGGTTGCCGCCCAGGGTGATGTACAGGTAGTCGCGCAGCCAGGTCGACAGGCTGATGTGCCAGCGCCGCCAGAACTCGGTGATCGACTGGCTGATGTACGGCTGCTTGAAGTTTTCCATGAAGCGAAAGCCCATCATCAGCCCCAGGCCGATGGCCATGTCGCTGTAGCCGCTGAAGTCGAAGTACAGCTGCGCGGTGTAGGCCAGGGCACCGAGCCAGGCGTCACCGGTGGTGGGGTTTTGCAGGGCGAAGCAATGGTCGGCGACCACCGCCAGGGTGTCGGCGATGAACACTTTCTTGATGAAGCCCTGCATGAAGCGGGTGCAGCCTTCGGAGAACTTGTCCAGGGTGTGGGTGCGGTTGTTGAATTGGTCGACCAGGTCCTTGAAGCGCAGCACGGGGCCGGCGATCAGGTGCGGGAAGATCGCCACGAATGCGGCGAAGTCGATCAGGTTGCGGGTGGCCGGGGTGTCGCCGCGGTACACGTCGATGATGTAGCTGATCGACTCGAAGATGTAGAACGAGATACCGATTGGCAGCAGCACGTGGGTGAGGATGAACGGCTCCAGGCCAAACGAGGTGATGATCGCGTTGAGGCTGTCGACGCCGAAGTTGGCGTACTTGAAGTAGCCGAGAATCGCCAGGTCCACGCCCACGCCCAGCAGCAGCCAGCGTTGCGCCGGTTTGCTGCGCACACCGGCGGCGCCGACTTTCAGGCCGATCCAGTAGTTCCACAGGGTGACGCCGGCGAACAGGGCGAGGAAGTCGACCCGCCACCAGGCGTAGAAGATGTAGCTGGCGACCAGCAACAGCAGGTTGCGATAGCGTTGCCCGCTCAAGTAGTAAAGGCCGAGGAAAACCGGCAAGAACAGGAACAGGAACACGTTGGACGAGAAGACCATCCCGGTTCTCCTTTTTGTTCACAGCATCCGGGGCACAGCGCCCCCCAAACCCCCCACGCACATGTGGAGGGCTACCTAGATCCCCTTGTAGGAGCGGGCTTGCCCCGCGAAGGCGTCAGCGCGGACATCGCCGTTACCCGTTCCGGCCTATTCGCGGGGCAAGCCCGCTCCTACAAAGGGGGTTTGCGTTACTTTTTCGGGTCGTAGACCCGGGTTACATCGCCGCCAAGCCTGAAGCTGTTGAACGGCTGCATGTGCTGCTTGCGCTGCAGGGTGTCGCCCACGCAGTGGTACAGCGCACACCAGGGTTCGAGCCAGGCGTACTTGCTGTTGACCTTGAGGTCGGTCAGGTCCTGCTGCTCACCGGCGCGTTCCTTGAAGTGGCTGGGGTCGCGGGCGCCGGCCAGCACGCCTTCGCCCAGGCGCTGCAGGGCGAAGTTGTTTTCCGCGCGCAGGTCCACGCCGTTGGCCTGGGCGAAACTGGCGATCATCGCCAGCGGCGGCAGGGCGTAGTTGTGGTAGGCCAGGGCACGTTGGCGGCGCTTGATCTCGTTGGGCAGGAAGCCCTGCTCGTCGACCTGGTTCACGCCCACCTTGTATTCCTTCACCGCCCAGTCGAACAGGTCGCGGCGGTCGGTGGCCACGGCGGTGGCCATGACCGACCAGGCCGCCCAGTAGCTGTGGTTGTTGATCTTCGCCAGGGGCAGGCCGCTCCAGTCGCGCACGGTCTGTTCGGCCAGGCGGGCGAACCACTTCTCGATCAACTCGGCCTCGGCCTGGTGCGCAGCCAGTGGTTGTGAGTTGGAGAACTTCAGGCGCAGCCACGAACCGCTCATGCTGCCCAGCGCCCATTTGCGCATGGACTTGCCGGTGTGGTTGAAGTCGGTGGACAGCAGCGCATCGGCGCGGGCCCAGGTGCCCAGCCAGGTCAGGGCACAGTCGAGCTGCGCCGGGCGGCCATCGCGCATGTACTGGCCGACCATCTTGCTGACGCCTTTTTCAAGGCCGGTGATGTCTTCGGTGGAGGTGCGGAAGGCTTTTTCCGAGGCGGCGTTGAGGGTCGCCCGGGCCTTGTCGGAGCCTTCGTACTTGCTGCGGAACTGCAGCGCGCCGGTGAAGGGCTTGGGCGCCGGCGCGCAACGGAAGTTGCCGTCGCCGGTCTTCATTTTCTCGATGCCCTCGTAGTAGCCCTGCGGTGGCACCAGCGCCGCGTGCGCGGCGCCGCCGAACAGTGCCAGGGTGAGCAGGGCGGGGCTGAATATTCGCTTGATTGCAGTCATGGGGCGCCTCACTGGCCGGCCTGCGCGGTTTGCGCGGGCACGGCAAAGTTGTTGCGTTTGCAGAGCTTGGCCTCGACCTTTTGGGTGCCGCTTTCCGGGCCCTGTACCTCAAAGGCCAGCAGGCTCTGGCTGGCCCAGTCCTCGTCCTCACGCATCTGGAAGACGAAGCGGCCGTCGGTGTCGGAGGTTTCCGGTTTTTCCAGCTTGATGTCTTCGTGGCGGCCGTTGAGGTACCACAGGGTGGCCTGCAGCACTTTCACCGACGGGTCTTCGAACTTCACGTCCATCTGCAGGTTGCGGTTGACCAGGTTCTTGATCACGCCACCCTTGCCGTTGACCATCAACTCGTTCTTGCCGGGCTTGAGTGTGGTGCTGGCGCTCATCAGTGCCGGGCGTGCGTCGCAGCCGTCATCGAGCAGGGCTAGGATCTGCCGCCAGATGGTTTCCTGGTCCAGGCGATACAACGGCGAGAATTCCCAGATGAGAATCTTCGGTGGGTGGTTCTGGAACTCCTCGCTGCCCAGGTACTGGATCATCGAGCCTTCCAGGCCGCCGCCAGGGAAGGCCACGTTGAGCACGTCGGCGCCGATGTACTGCTCCAGGAAGCCGGAGAAGTTGTAGTTCTTGCCACTGTGGCTGGTGCCGACCAGGGTGATCTGCGCATTGCCGCTGTCGCCGAACAGGTCGTCGCCGCCGCCGCTGGCGCCTTTCGGCTCGGTGGCGAACTGGTCCATGTACTGCACCGCGTAGCTGGTGCCGCACAGTTGCCCGGCCACGTTGTGCAGGGTGCCGGTCTTGCCCATGCGCCCGGACTTGTGGGTTTCGAATGCCTTGCGCGGGATGCCTTCGAAGGCCGGCATCTGCTGCACGGTGTTGGCCACGATCTTCGCTGCGCGCTCGGCGCCATACGGCGTCCAGTGCTGGTCGCCACGGAAGTAGAAGTCCTTGCCCTGGTCGGCGGCGGCCAGCTGTTCGTTGGTCAGCGGCGACAGGTCGGGCACGTTGTAGCCCATGCTGGCGAAGCGCTTGAGCATGGCCTGGTAGTTGCCCAGGGCCTTCTGGTAGTCGAAGGCGGCTTTCTCTTCGGGCTTGAGCATGTTGCGGTTCACCAGGCCACGGGTGGGCTGGTAGACCACCACCAGTTCCACACCGCGTTTCTTGAACGCATCGTGCACCTGCTGCAGGCGCTTGTAGCCGGCGGGGGTGGTGTTGAATTCGGTGCGCAGGTCTTCGCGGGTACGGAACAGCCAGTCGCCCTGGGCTTGTACCAGGGTGGTGAAGTTCTGCTGGTAGCGGGTGGTGTAGCGGCTGGCATCGTGCGCTTCGGGGCACAGCTGGCAGCAAGGCTCGGCGGTGAAGGTGGGCGCCTTCACGTCGCCTGCGCGCACGCCCTGGCTGATGGCCAGGAGGGCGGCAGACAGGCCCAGCAGTTTCATCAGGTGTGGAGTCATGGTCTGGGCTTCCTTAATCGAGCATTTCGGTCTGGCGTTCGACCGGGTCGATCAGCACGGCCTTCTGCTGGCGCACCAGCAGGTCGAGGATTTCGTCCTGGCGCTCGCCGAGCACACCGTTGAGGCTGATGCCGCTGGCCTTGCGCGGGGCGAGCATCGACACCTTGTACAACTCCACCGACAGCGGCGAGTCGATCGACAGGGGGCCGGAGCCGTTGGCCGCCAGCTCGCCACCGACCACGATCAGCGACACCTTGGCGTCGAATGGGTCCAGGGCTATGTCGCGGTCGGTGTCGGACAGGTCCTTGATATGCCCGTACACGCCGACCAGGCCGTTGGCCATGGCGATGTTGTCGTACAGGCGAATGTTCACGCTGTTGCGCACGCGAATGCCGTGGCGGCGGTTGTTGATCAGCTTGTTGCCCCAGATCAGGTTGTCGCCGCTTTCGTACAGGGTGATGCCGTCGGTGTGGTTGCGGTAGATCTCGTTGTAGGCCACCAGGTTGTTGACGCTGTTGCGGTCGATCACCACGCCCGAGAGTTTGTTGTCGTAGCTCTTGTTGTGGATGATCCAGCTGTCGTTGACCTCACGCGAGACGATGATGCCGTGCTTTTTCTTGGTGCCGTACACCGTGTTGCCGGCGATGATCAGCCGGTGCGAGCGGTCGTGGGGGTCGATGCCATAGACGATGTTGTCGTGGTAGGTGCTGTCCTTGACCACGAAGTCGGCGGTTTCATAGCAGTAGAAGCCGTACCACATGTCGCTGAAGGTCGAGCCGAGGATCCAGCCGGTGGGTTCGGCGCGGCCTTTCTGCTTGGACATGTTCGGCGTGTACTGGGAAATGCTCACGCCATAGGACTTGGACTTGGCATAGCCGAAGCTGGCCATCGTGGTGTTGACGATGTACGTCTCGGTGCCGCCCCACGACAGCAGGAACGGGCGAAACTCCTTCGGCGTGCGGAAGGTCGCCGGGCCGTTGTCCTTCTCGCGCCAGCCGGTCACCTGGGTGTCGGTGATGAACAGCTTGCCGTCGTTGACCAGGAACGCGCCGCCTTCCTGGGACAGGCGCAGCTGCTTGACCTTGCCGTCGATTTCGAGAATGCCCTTGTTGCCGACCACGATCGGCAGGCGCGCCAGGTACACCCCAGGTTCCACTTCGCTGAGGTACTGCCGGGGCACCTTCTTGCTCAGTTCGGCCAGGTCGACGTGGCCGTCGTCGATGAAGATCGCCTGGGGAATGCCATGCTGGCGCTGCACCCACTCGGCGGCCTTGTTGTCGCCGCCGACGAATTCCTTGAGGGTGTCTTCCTGGAACATGCGGCGCAGGCTGACCTTGCCTGTGTGGCTGCGGTCGATCTTCCGCTGCACGGCAGCGGCGGTGTAGCCGCTCAGGTCGGGCAGCTTCGGCGGGTCCATCTGCAAGGGCTCGATGGGCGCGCTGGCCACGGTGTAGGTCTTGGCCTGCTGCAGTTCCTTGGCGTGCACCTGGGGCTCTGCGGCTGCGGCCAGCCCACTGGCCAGCAGCAGGGCGCTGGCCAACAGGCTGTGACGGATGTGCGGGTGAAGGTTCATCAGGTTTCTCCCGGCCTCAGAAGCGCCAGATCACGTCGACGAAGGCGCGGTGCATGTACGAGTCCGCTTCCTTGCCATAGGCATCGCCGGGCTTGAACACACCGGCACGCAGGCGCACCAGTGCCGACGGTTCGTCGATCGCCTGGCTCATCGAGGCCGGCAGCAGGCCTTGCTTGAAGTACTTGGTGACGACCACGTCCATTTCCTGGCCGAGGTCTTTCTCGCCATCGACCAACTGGCGGTTTACGCCGTTGTCGTCGACCACTGCGTTGATGCCGCTGGAGCCGATGTTCTGGCTGCCGTCGACACGCCAGAACTTGTGGTAGATGAAGCTTGCGTCGTAGTCCTCGCGCAGCTGCCAGGAGGCGAACAGGGTGGCGGCCTGCAGGTTGCCCAGCTCGCCACGGAAGGCCTCGCCGAAACGGTGCACGCGCGAGCGGGTGCCGGTGTAGTTGGAGCGGTTGCTCTCAAGGCCGGTTTGCTCGAAGTTGTTCGAGCCATCGTCGCCACCGCCGCCGCTGCCACGGGCGTAGGCCGCGCCCACCTGCCACTGTGGGTCCAGGCGCAGGCGAATACCGAGGTCGGTGGCCCAGGCGTTGACGTTACCGCTCTGCTTGCCGGTGGCAACCTGGTCGTCACCCACTTGCTCGGTGCTGAGCTTGTCGCGGTCACCGGTCAGCCAGGTGACACTGCCCCAGTAGTTGACGGTGTGGTCGTTGCGCCAGTTGTAGGCGTCGCTGTTGGCTTCAAGGCCCAGCCAGGTGAGGTCGCCGGTGCGGGTTTTGTCCAGCGCGTCGACGGTTTCGCCGGGGTTCTTCAGGCTGCCGCTGTCATGGGTGTGGTGGGCGCGCAGGCCGACCCAGTGGCCGGGCGTCCATTGCGCGGCAACGTTGCCGTAGAGGTGCGTGCGGTCCTTGTCTTGCGGGGCCAGCTCAGTGAGGTCGGTGCGGTATTCGCTGAAGCGCTGGGCCACGCCCAGGTCGGCCTTGAGCAGGGTGGTGTCGAAGGTCCAGTTCAGCGCTTCGATGTTGGTGTCGCGCCACATGCCGTCGTCACTGCGCAGGCGCTGGCGCCCCAGACGCAGCTGTTCGCCGGGGTAGGCGGTGAGGCCGCTGTAGCCAACCCAGAATTCGCGC
Organism: Pantoea sp. Tr-811; assembly: GCF_011752535.1. Classification (NCBI taxonomy): domain Bacteria; kingdom Pseudomonadati; phylum Pseudomonadota; class Gammaproteobacteria; order Enterobacterales; family Erwiniaceae; genus Pantoea; species Pantoea sp. Tr-811. The sequence goes on along the minus strand of NZ_VWXJ01000003.1, from coordinate 339,291 downwards.
ATGGCCAGGTAGCTTTTGTCGGGCTGGCGGCTGTCGCTGCCGGTGTCGGTGGTGGTGCCGTCGTCGTTCTGGCGCAGGGTGTCGGTTTCGATGGTGTCGGTGGCCGCCACCGCCTGGCCCATGGCGTAGGCGCTCCAGTTGCCGCGCTCGCCGTACACCCAGGGGCGCAGGTCCAGGCCCAGGCCGTTGACGTCGCCACCAGGGCGGGTGCCCAGGTCGCGGTCGTCCTCGGACTGGCCGGTGATTTTTACTTCCAGGCCGAAGTTCTTCTGGGCGGTGATGTCCGCCAGGGTCGGGCAGGACCACAGCAGGGCGAAGCTCAGGCCGATGCCGGCTTTCACGAAGGGGTTGAGCGTCATAGCGAGTCCTCGGCTTCTACTTCGGGGTCTTCGTCTTGCAGGGCATCGAGTGCCAGGGTGCGACGCCCTTGGGCCATGCTGCCGCGGGCCTGCTGTTCCTGCGCGAGCAGGCCCTGGGCCTGGGTACGCTGCTCGGGCGTGAGTTGTTGATCGAGTTGCTGCAGCAGCTCGGCCGATTGCGCTGTCGGGCTGGCCTGCGACAGCTGGGCGAATACCCAGGCGTTGCTGGGTTGCGGGCGGATGCCGTGGCCTTCGCTGAACAGCTGGGCGAGGGCGTAGTCGGCGCTGTTCTGGCCGCCCCGGGCGGCGCTGAGCAGGTGGTCGACGGCTTTTTGCGGCTGCACCTCGCCCAGGTATCCGCGGCGGTACAGCTGGCCGAGGTAGTAGTGGGCGCTGATTTCACCGGCGTCGGCGGCGGCCTGCAGGTGCTGCTCGGCCTTCACGGCATCGGCCGGCACGGTCTTGCCTTCGTAGTACAGGCGGCCCAGCAGCAACTCGGCGCGCGGTTGTTCGGCTTCGCGGCCCTTGTCGATGTAGGCCATCAGCTGGTCGGTATCGCCAAGCTCGGGGAAGTCGTACAGCACCTGCGCCAGGCTGACCCAGGATGCCGGGTTGGCCGGGGCAACCTGTTCGAGCAGGGCCTTGGCGGTTTTCTCGTCGGTTTGCCCGAGGCTGCGGTCGGCCAGCACCCGCGCCACGTTGTCGACTCGGGTGGCGGGCACCGCGCCGCGGGCATAGGCCGACTGCAGCTGCTGCAGCAGCGCTGCCTGCTGGTCGGCCTGGCCGCGTTTCTGGTACACGGTGGCAAGCTCGGCGTAGCACACGTCCATGCTGTTCAGGGCTTGCTTGCACAGCTTCTCCACGTCGTCCAGGTGCTGGTCGTAGGTGCCCTGGGTGCGATAGAGCAGGATCTGCGCCAGGCCGGCTTCCGGGTAGCCGGCGGCTTGCCACTGCTCGATCTGTTGCTGGGCGTTGACCTTGGGGAAACTTTGCGGATACAGCAGGTACAGCATCGCCAGGGGAATCAGGGTTTTCTGTTCGCCTTGTTGGGCGGCCAGCTTGAGCAAGGTTTCGGCTTCTTCGCGTTCGGCCTGGGTGCTGTCGGGCTTGGCCACCAGCAGGCGGCCAAGGCGCACCTGGGCTCGGGGCGAGGTGGCGGCGGCGGCGCGGTAGGTGGCTTCGGCCTGCTTGAACTGGCTGGGGTCGCCGGTCGATACCTTGATATCGGCCAGGCCCACTTGCGCGTCGCTGTAGCCCAGGTCGGCCAGCGCCTGGTAGTTGCGTTCGGCCAGGGCGGTGTCGCCGCGCTTGAGCGCTTCGTTGGCCAGGCGCTGGTCGGGCAGGCCTGAGCAGCCGGCCAGGGTGATGGCAGCAGCCAGGGCACACCAGGCCAGCGGGCGCGCGCGGTGCGCGCGTTCGCGGGGCAAGCCCGCTCCTACAAACAGAGCAGGGAGCGACTCGGAGCCTGTAGGAGCGGGCTTGACCCGCGAACGAGGGCGCAGCCCTCGCAAAGGCACTGTACGAATCATCGGCGTAATCCCCTTACAGGCCACGGGCCACGGCTTTGTCGATCAGCCAGTTCAGCGACGGGCCACGGTCGCTGTTGACCGCCGCCGGGCGCCCGGCCAGCTCTGCCGGCAGGCCATCGTCAGGCTTGATCTGCACGCGGATGTCGGAGGCCAGGTCTTCGCTGTTGAGGCTGGCGCTGCTGACGATCTTGCCGGTGCGCACGTCGTCTTCGCCGGCGACCTGGAAGTTGACCCGGGTGCCTGGCTTGACCTCGTCGAACTGGCGGTAGCTGAAGCGCGCCTCGACCGTTGGATTGGTGGTGCGCGGCACCAGCTGGAAGATCGGCTGGCCCTTGGCGGCGTACTGGCCGTCGTCCACCAGCTGGCGGGCGACCACGCAATCGCAGGGGCTGGTGAGGGTGCCGGACAGCTGCTTGCCGAACAGCTCCTCGATTTTCGCCGGCTCCAGCTGCGAGTCGTCCAGGCTGCCCTTGAGCATGTCCAGCATGCTGGTGGTGAAGGTCGCCAGCGGTGCGCCCTTGGCCACTTGGCCACCGGTTTGCACCAGGCTGCTGACGGTGCCGTCGCGGGGCATGGTGACGTTGCTGGTCGGCACCGCCACCACACCGGCTTCGGCATGGCTGACGAAGTACATGCCGTACAACGACTTGGCGACGAAGCCGAAGGCTGCCACACCGACCACGAACACCCCGAGGGTCACGGTCACGGCCTTGAGCCGGCCAAACGCCGACAGGCCGCTGCCACCGTCCTTCTGCTTGCGCGCCTTGGTGAAGTTGTCGCGCTGCAGGGTGCTGAGCACATCGCCCACGCTGATCAGCTCTCCGGACAGGTGGGTGGTGATGATGTGGCGCAGGGTGGCGATGTCACGCGGCTCCAGGTTCTGGAACTGCGCGCCGGTGCGGCCGCTGCCGCTCTGGTAGGCGCGCACCTGGAACTCGATGTCCATCGACAGGCCGAGGTTGTCGACCGTGAACTGCAGGCGACCGCGCAGCACGTCACCGACGTTCAGGGGCTGTTTGGTGTGGAAGCTCAGGCCACCGGCGGAGAGGTCGTCGACCTTCACATCGTGGGCCTGGCGCTCGCTGTCGAGAAAACGCAGCTTGGCCGGGATGCGTACCCGGGCGTGTTGGCGCTGGGCTTCGGACTCATGCACGACGTTGACGTTCACGGCGGTATTCATCTGGTGTTGTTCCTGTTAGTTCCGATCCGGGTTGGGCTCACACGACCATGAACAGCACAGCGACGAAGATGCTGGCAGCCGAGAAGGTCATGGTCCGTGAGGACCAGGTGTTGAACCATTGTTGAAAACTGGCGAGGTCACGCTTGAGGGCAGTGGGCTGGCGGGTCCAGGACTGCTTGTCGAGGCGGAAGAACACGTAGATCTTCATCAGCGCGCCGACGATCTGGTTGTAATAGAGAATCAGCGGGTAGGCCGGGCCTACGTTGTGGCCGGAGCACAGCAGCATGATGGTGAGGATCAACCGGGTAATGCCGATCCACAGCAGGTACACCAGCAGGAACGCCATGCCGAACTTGAGGCTGGCGATCACCGCCACGGTCAGGCCCAACAGGCTGGTCCACATCGACACGCGCTGGTCGAACAACACGATGCTGGTGAACAGGCCCAGGCGGCGCAGGCCAAGGCCCAGGGCGCGGGAGTTCTGCCGCAGGTTGTTGCCGTACCAGCGGTACATCAGCTTGCGGCTGGCCTTGAGGAAGCTCTTCTCCGGCGGGTGCTCGACCGTGTTGATGGCGGCGTCCGGCACGTAGAAGGTGTCGTAGCCCAGGCGCATCAGGCTGAACCAGCTCGACTTGTCGTCACCGGTGAGGAACTTGAAGCGGCCCAGGCGCCAGTGCATCAGCGAGTCGCTTTCGACGTCGGCAATGAACTCGGGGTTGGTGACCACGCTTGCGCGGAACATCGACATGCGCCCGGTCATGGTCAGCACGCGCTTGGACAGGGCCATCGAGCACATGTTGATGTGGCGCTGGGCGAAGCGCAGCTTGTGCCATTCGCTCATGATGTAGCCGCCGCGTACTTCGCAGAATTCGTTGGTGGTCAGGCCACCGACGTTGGGGTAGAGCTTGAACCAGGGCACGGTCTTGTTCACCACGCCTTCGGCGAGCACGGTGTCGCCGTCGATCACTGCCACCACGGCGTTCTCGTCCGGCAACATCCGCGAGATGGCGCGAAAGCCGTAGGCCAGGCCATCGCGCTTGCCGGTGCCGGCGATGCGCACGATGTCCAGGGTGACGCGCTCGGGCGGGTTGTACTTGGCCCACAGGCTCTTGACCAGCAGCTCATCGGACATCTCCACCAACGAGCAGACCACGGTGGTGGGGTAGCCGCAGTCGATCGCTTCGCGGATCACTGAGCTGTACACCTGGGCGGTGGTCAGCGCCTCGATGCGAAAGCTGGTGACCATCAGGTACACGTGCGACGGGTCGGCGGCCTTGCCCATCTTCTGCACCTTGCGCCGCAGGTAGGGGTACACGCCGTAGAGGAAGATCATGCCGCGGATGAAATGGGTGGCGCCCATGGAGTAGCGCCAGATGCCGACTGCGCCGACCAGGAAGATGAAGTGCTTCGACTGCGAGTCGAAGATATCGGCTGGCAGGGCCAGGGCGATCAGCATGAGCAGGCTCATGTAGAGCAGCCACCCGGCGCACTGCAACAGCACGGTCTGGAGCCTTTGCATGTTCAGCATCCGTCGAGAATTCGGGAAAGGTTGGGCGACGCAGGTGGGGAGGCCTGCGTCGCCCGGCCGAGGGCTTACCAGCAGATGCCTTCGGTACGGCTGGTGGCGCAGGTCGACTTGCTCATGAAGCCGACCAGGTCGATCACCTGCTTGCCGACCGGCGCTTGCTGGGCAAGGGCGCGGAACTGCTCGTCACGGTTGCCCAGGACGATGATGTCGGCGTTGTCGATGACTTTCTGGAAGTCGCCATTGAGCAGCGACGAGACGTGGGGGATCTTCGACTCGATGTATTCCTTGTTCGCCCCGTGAACGCGGGCGTACTCGACGTTCTCGTCGTAGATGTCCAGTTGGTAGCCCTTGCCGATCAGGCGTTCGGCCAGTTCCACCAGTGGGCTTTCGCGCAGGTCGTCGGTGCCGGCCTTGAAGCTCAGGCCAAGCAGGGCGACCTTGCGCTTGTCGTGGCTTTCGATCAGGTCGAAGGCGTTCTGCACCTGGGATTCATTACTGCGCATCAGCGAATCGAGCAGCGGGGCACGCACGTCGAGGCTGGCGGCGCGGTAGGTGAGGGCGCGCACGTCCTTGGGCAGGCACGAGCCGCCGAAGGCAAAGCCTGGGCGCATGTAGTACTGCGACAGGTTCAGGGCCTTGTCCTGGCACACCACGTCCATCACGTCGCGGCCATCGACACCCACGGCCTTGGCGATGTTGCCGATCTCGTTGGCGAAGGTGACCTTGGTGGCGTGCCAGACGTTGCAGGTGTACTTGATCATCTCGGCCACTTCGATCGGCTTGCGGATGATCGGTGCGTCGAGTTCTTCGTACAGCGCCTGCAGCACGTCGCCGCTGGCCTGGTCGAGTTCGCCGATGACGGTCATGGGCGGGTGGTCGTAGTCCTTGATTGCAGTGCTTTCACGCAGGAATTCAGGGTTCACCGCGACACCGAAGTCGACGCCGGCTTTTTTGCCCGAGCAGTCTTCGATGATCGGGATCACCACGTTCTTGACGGTGCCAGGCAGCACGGTGCTGCGCACCACGATGGTGTGGCGGCGGTTGGTGTCGCGCAGCACGTAGCCGATTTCGCGGCACACCGACTCGATGTACTCAAGGCCCAGGTCGCCGTTCTTCTTGCTCGGGGTGCCGACGCAGATCATCGACACTTCGCTTGCGCGGATGGCTTCGGCGAAGTCGGTGGTGCCGCGCAGGCGGCCATTGGCGATGCCTTGCTGCAGCAGTGCTTCCAGGCCAGGTTCGACGATGGGCGACTTGCCCTGGTTGATCAGGTCGATCTTGGTCTTGGACACGTCCACACCAATCACGTCATGGCCACGTGCCGTCAGGCAGCCTGCACAGACCGCACCCACATAACCCAAACCAAAGATGCTGATACGCATCGCTATCACCTCATGTGTTTATCACGCCGGCACCTCCGGGAAGTGCCGAGCTGGGTTGATTAACAACAGTTTTTGGGCGCACGGGTCCATGGCGAATGCACACTTCGCCGAGCGCAGGCATGAATGAAACCGTCGCGCACAAAGTTGTGCACTAATAAATGGCAGCCATCGGCCAATAATTAAAAGGCGTGCCCCGTATTGCAGCCGTCTTTATTGCAGTGCGCTACATGGCGCAATGCTGTGCTTGTTCTTTCAAGTGGAAAAATCCTTTGAAATCAACCACTAGGACGATTTTTGAAGGGCGCGTTACTCCTTGATATACAGGGCCTCGGGCATTTCCGTTGCGACTGTTGAATGCTGAAGGCGGGTATCGATACCTGCCGCGTTGTCATCTGTAAGTCATCTCTCACACGGTAACAGCGTGAAATTCGTTACGGCACTATGAGCGATGGCAAGCGGGAGAAGTTCCTGGGTGGGTTCCGCTTCGATGAAAGATTTCTAAATAATTTTTCAGTGGCAAATACTTTCAATTTGATAGCACGTCGGAGTTTTACCCCCGGTTATAAAGGACGAAACTGAGAGGCGGTGTTGTTATGCCATCACGTGAAAATATTTTTCAAAATCCGTCAAAAAAGGTACGAACGGTCTTATGGCGTTTGGCGATAACCCTGTGCATGTCGTTTTTTTGGCGTCGTAATTATGGCTTGATGGCAATTTGAAGCCTTTCCCTTGAACGGGGCGTTGGCCTCCACACATCCGGAAACACACCAAGACCTTACGAAAACTAAGGTTTTAGCCCAGGCGGCCGTTAACCCTCTGAGGACGCCTTGTGGGGGCTGTCCATGAACGAAGGAGCGTCTTGGGCAGCCTCGGGCCGATAGCCAGTGAGGGCGTCTCATCCATAAACACATGGAAGAGATGAGAGTAAGCTGATGAAAAAGACAATGCAGATCGTGTTGGGCGGTGCTTCGTTGCTGCTGGTGGGGATGGTGGAGGCGGGGCCGAACGTCGCTGTGACGTTTAAACATCTGGGTAGCGAAGACGCTGTGCTCAAGATGGTGACGACCAATGAAAGCAGTACCTACCAAGTTGCAAGCCCAAAACCTAAAGCGACGGTCAAACCCAAAGAAACCATCAGTTTCGACGTGCAGCGATCAGTGAGTCCGGATGTCAATGCGGCCATGGTTCGTTATGTCCAAGGTCGCAAAACGTGTGCGTTCGGAACCATATTTCAGATGAAAATGTTGCCCGGAGGAATCAAGCAACCCCAGTGGACCAAAACCGCCACGCCGAGCGGAGGGGCTAATTGTACGGCGACTATAACTCGAACGAATGCTGACTATTCATGGGCTGTTGAATTTACCATGAATTAAGAGCTGTCCCAGTGGCCGCACATCGCGTTAAGCCTGATGTGTGGCTGCTATTAGATAGCTCAGTGCATCAGGAGATTTGAGGAATGGATATTCAGAAAGTTTTGAATAATTCTGCTGTTGTTACTCGCGGTTCCCCTGTGGAACGGCAGCAGCCCGTAGTTGGTTCGGATGAGTCAGGGTTGACAGTAGTGCGTGAGGAAAACTCGTCGGAGCAGCAGATTTCGAACCTCGCGCGCCAGCTTGCGGCGGCGGTTGAGAGGGCCGCAGTGCGAGATGCGAAGCTGTCCCGCTCAGAGTTGGCAGCGTTAGCTTCAAAGATTAATGACAAGCTTTCAGGGGGTAGTTATGCGTTTAGCAAAACATCCTACGATGCTTTCTTACCAGATACAGATGATGCTGAGCTTCTTGAGCGGGCTAGGCAAGCAACGGCCTTTGCGAACGGCAAGGGGGCGAATCCCTTCGCAGGGCTTTCAACCGATCAGTTAAGTTTAATTGCCTATGACGAAGGTGGTGATTTTACCGTTAATGAACGAAGAGCAGCCAGTTTTGAATTGAGCGGGCAACGCGCAGCTTGGAGTGTGTATATTGTTCAGAAAATGGATATTGAACGCCAGCAGAGCGGCCGCACAGACCAAGGTATTCATGAAATAATTGATTACTACAGAACGCTGCCTTCTATAGAGGAAGCTCAAATTCCAGGTAACTGGGAAGTTGACTTCATGATGCTGTTGAATCGTCAAGAAGTTGAGTGGCCTGAGTTCAAAACATCATTGGTCGATATCATGGCAAATGATTGGGGTAAACGGGAGCAACCCTCTAAGGCCCACGAAGACGTTACGTTCGACAGAGGGTCGGTGCAGGACAAATCCCTGTGACCCCGATCATTGAGCTGCAAAGCGTCAGTCGACAGCTAATCGGTCATCCCGTCCTGCAGGGTTCGTCCTTAGCCGTGACTCAAGGCGGATCTTGCGCCATTGTCGGCGCGTCTGGCTCGGGCAAAAGTACCTTGTTGAACATCATCGGCCTGCTCGATCAACCCTGCCAAGGCAAGCTGCCACTGGATGGGTGCGACATGTCCAATGCCGATGCAGGCATACGAGCCGTCACCCGCAACCGCCTGCTCCACACATCCGGAAACACACCAAGACCTTACGAAAGCTAAGGTTTTAGCCCAGGCGGCCGTTAACCCCCTGAGGACGCCTTGTGGGGGCTGTCCATGAACGAAGGAGCGTCTTGGGCAGCCTCGGGCCGATGGCCAGTGAGGGCGTCTCATCCATAAACACATGGAAGAGATGAGAGTAAGCTGATGAAAAAGACAATGCAGATCGTGTTGGGCGGTGCTTCGTTGCTGCTGGTGGGGATGGTGGAGGCGGGGCCCCTTGTGGAGGTGACCATCAAGAACCTTGGGAACCAGCAAGCGGTTATGAAGCTGATGACCTCCAATGAGACCAGTACCTACCAGATAGCCAATCCTCAACCCGACCAAAAGATTGAAAAAGGTGCATCAACCTTCATGCGCGTTCAAAGGGTCGTGAGCCCAGACGTAAATGCGGCGATGATTCGCTACACGATGGGCGGCAAGACCTGTGTATTTAGTACGACATTCCAGTTACGAACATTGTCCAATGGCATGAAGCAGCCGGAGTGGACCAAAAAAGCAACGCCAAGTGGCGGAGCGTCCTGCACGGCGACTATCACTGGGACTGCGGCTGACTACTCCTGGAAAACAGAGTTCACCATGAAGTAAGAGCACATTAACCGATGGCTGCATTTCTGGCTTGAAAGTACAGAAGTGCGGCTGAGGTAAGTGATCTGTAGTTGAACCTATAAAAGGAGTACTTGATGAGTCCTATCAATGGTCTGTTCACGGCTGGCAGCGCTTCGGCCGCACTGGCAACTGTCAAGCGATCAGAAGAAAAACTAAGCAGTTCGGTAGCGTTGGAAACAGGGGGTGAGCACGCGAGTGAAGATGAGCAGCTTTCGGGCCTGGCAAAAAAGCTAAGTGCCGCTGCAGAGCGCGCAGCTGAGCGCGATAGCAAGCTTTCGCGCAAGGAATTGGCCGATTTGGCGTCCAAGATTCTCGATAGGCTTGGCGGTTCATCTTACTATTGGGCTAAGGATTTTTATGACTCCCAACTGCCTGATACTGAAGACCAGGAGTGGCTGGAGCGTGCCCGCCAGGCTAATGATTTTTCCAAAGGCAAAGGCCCTAACCCCTTTGAAGGTTTTAGTCGTGAGCAACTTAGCTTAATCGTTCACGACGAAAGCGGTGCCTTCACAGTCAATGAAAGGCGGGCTGCACGATCGGTGAAGACGGATCTGCATAATGCATGGGCGCAAGACATGATTCGAAGAATGAATGCCGAGCACCAGCAAACTGGCCGTAGTGATAATGGGCTGCGTGAGATTCTCACCTATTACAATTCATTGCCGCCTATAGAAGTGGCCGAGTATGGAAATTACGAAGCCAACATCATGATGCAATTGTCCATGCATGAAGTTGAATGGCCAGAATTCAACACGTCATTAGTGGATATGCTCGCCAATGAATGGGGTAAGGAGGATCTGACCCAACCTGATCCCGCTCAGGCAACAGACGAAGCGGAGCCAGGAACCGAAAAGTCATGACGCCTATCGTTTCCCTGGCCGGTATCGGTCGTGTGTTGAACGGCCAGGCCATTCTGCGCGACGTCTCGTTCAACGTAGCCCCTGGCCAGGCCTGTGCTCTGGTCGGGGCTTCGGGCTGTGGTAAAAGCACGTTGCTGAACCTCATCGGCCTGCTCGACCGGCCCAACGCAGGCAGGCTTGTACTAGACGGCAAAGACATGACCCATGCCACTGGCGACCAGCGAGCCGTCACCCGCAATTACCTACTCGGCTTCGTGTTCCAGAGTTTCAACCTGCTGCCGCGCCTTACTGCCCTGGACAATGTAGCGCTGCCGTTGAGCTACCGAGGCATGCCCCAGGAGGCAGCGCGGCAGGCCGCGAGCGCCTGCCTGGAACAGGTGGGCCTGGCTCACCGGGCCTTTCACCTGCCTGCCGAGTTGTCCGGTGGCCAGCGCCAGCGGGTGGCCATCGCCCGGGCGCTGGTTACCGGGCCGCGCATCCTGTTGGCCGACGAGCCTACCGGAAATCTGGATGGCGAAACCGCGCAAGGGATCATCGCGCTGTTGATGTCACTGAACCGCGAACAAGGCATGACATTGCTCATGGTCACCCATGACCCGACCATCGCCCTGCGCATGGATCGGCGCCTGCAGGTCAGCCAAGGTGAGGTGTTCGATGCCTGATGGCTACGGGCCTCGTTGGCCGCAACGGCTGAGGGAAGCGCAGGGCAGTGTGAGCCAACTCGGCACCCGGGCCTGGCTCGCATTACTTGGCATAGCCGTGGGCTGCGCCGCGTTAGTGGCGTTGATCAATATCGGCCACAGCGCCACGCAACACACTCAGCGGATGTTCCAAGGGATGGGCAGCGAGCTGATGGTCGTCAACCTGGAGGCCGCCGATGAAGGCAGCGGCGCCGTGCGCCTGGACCTGGCCACGCTGCCGCCGGGAGTGCTTGCGCTGGCCCCTTTGGCGTCCAGCATCGTGACCGTTCAGCTCAACGCGCTGGGTGTCGAAACGATGGTGACCGGCAGCTCCGCGCAACTGAACGAAGTGCTCAAGCTGGAACTGGGCAATGGCCGGTTACTGTCCCGGTTCGACGACCGAGCCCCACATGCAGTGCTGGGCGCAGCGCTGGCCCATGAGTTGCGGGCCAGCAGCGGCGACCGCCTGCAGGTGGGGGCCTACGTGTTCGACGTGGTGGGCGTGCTGGCGCCGCAGGGCTACAACCCCATGCTGCCAGTCAATTTCGACAACCTGCTGCTTATGCCGCTGGCCGGTATGCAGCGGCTCAATCCTGCTCCGCAGGTTGCGACTTTCATCGCCCGTGGCACGGATGCTGCGACCTTGAGCCAAGCCGCCAGTGCGCTGCGCGATTACCTCCAGGCCCAGCTTCCACGGCATGAAGTGGATGTGCAACTGCCCCGCCAGATGCTGGAAAGCATGGCCGGGCAGTCGCGAGTCATGGCCTGGATGCTGGCCGGCACCGCCGCCATCGCCTTGGTGCTCGGCGGGGTCGGGGTCATGAACGTCATGGTGATGAACGTGGCCCAGCGCCGCCGGGAGATCGGCGTGCGCCTGGCGTTGGGCGCACGAGGGCGCGATATCGCCTGGCTGTTCCTGCTCGAAGCGTTGTTGCTGTCGGTGGCCGGTGCGCTGTTGGGGGTGATGCTGGGCTTGGCGGCCGCCTGGTTGTTGGCGATCACGTCCGGTTGGGGTTTTTCCTTCTCGGCAGGGTCTGTGCCGCTGAGCATGGGCATCTCGCTGCTGCTCGGGCTGTTCTTCGGCTTGCAGCCCGCGCGGGTGGCGGCGCGGCTGCAACCGGTAGTGGCGCTGCGGGATGACTAGGTGGTTGGCGATGGCTTGGGCTTTAACGGTAGCGGGCTTGGCCATGGCCGACAACGCACAGCACCGCTCCCATGCGACTGTGCAACGGGTTGCGCCCGTCAGCGCACGGTCGGTGCCAGGTGGCGAGCCCGTGGCATTGGAACTGGGTGACGCCGTCGCCTTGGCGCTGCGCGACAACCGGGCAATCCGTAGCGCGTACCTTGAGCGCATCGCACAGAAATTCGACCTGCGCGTCGCCCGTGATGCCTTCGCCCCGCAACTGGCGCTCAAGGGCCGCTACCTGGCCAACCGCAACCACGCCGACCGCTATCGGCAAGGGCAACTGAGCCCGTCAGCCAGCCTGCTAACACCCTACGGCACCCGCCTGAGCCTGGATTGGGCTTACGCGCATACCCGTGCCAATGGGGCAGGGCGACGTTACAGCGATGGCGCTAACCTGGCGATCATCCAGCCGTTGCTACGCGGCGCTGGGCGCGGTATTGCCGATGCCCCCTTGCGCCAGGCTCAACTCAGCGAACAGCTTAACCGGCTCGCCCTCAAGGACAACGTGGCGCAGGTCATCACCCGCACCATCAACCTGTACCGCAACCTGCTGCGCGCCCAGGAGCAACTGCGCATTGCCGATGATGGGTTGCGGCGTGCCCGGCAACTGGTGGATGTCAACCGGGCGCTGATCGCAGCCGGGCGCATGGCAGCGTTCGATATCGTCCAGGCCGAAGCCGAAGTCGCCAGCCAGGAACTGGCGCGCGAGGGCAGCCGCAACCAGTTGCAGCAGAGCCGCCTGGCGCTGGCACAGCTGTTGGCACTGGACCTGTCAACGCCCCTCAAGGCGGTGGAGTCGTTGCATGTCGCGCAACTGCAGATCGACGCCGACCAGGCCCTGACGCAGGCACAAGCCTTGCAACCGGCGTATCTGATGCAGTTGGTGGCAGGTGAACAGGCCGCCCTTGAACTGCGGGTAGCGCAGAACGCGCAGTGGTGGGATCTGTCGCTGGTCGGCGGGGCTAGCCAGTTGCGCGAGCGGCCCGGGAATGCGCTGGCGTGGGAGCACTACGTGGCGGTGGAGCTGGAAATACCGATTGGCGACCTCAGCCGGCGTCAAACCTTGCTGCGAGCGCAAGTCGGCATGGAGCAGCAGCGCCTGAGCCAGGCCGAATCCCGGCAGCAGTTGCAGCGTGAGGTCACCAGCGCTGTATGGGATATCCAGGTGCGCTGGCGGCAGTTGCAAATTGCCGAGCGTGCCCAGGGTTTGTCCCAGCGCAAGCTGGCCATCGAGCGAGAAAAGCTGGCGACCGGGCGCTCCAGTAACTTCCAGGTGCTGAGTTTCGAAAGCGACCTGCGTTACGCGCAGAGTGCGCTGCTCGATGCCACTCTCGATTACCTGGAGGCGCAAGTGATGCTGGACCAGGTGCTGGGCGCAACGCTCGAACGCTGGCAGGTGGCACTCAATGACTAGGTGGCGGTGGTTATCGTTGTTGGTCGCAGCCGGCCTGCTGCTGGCGCTGTTCTGGCAAGCCTGGCCCGAGGCGTCGCCTACCGGCCCACAGCGCTGGGTGCGCGTTGAACCGCAGTTGCTTGAAAGCCGCCTTGGGCTGGTGGGCAGGTTGCAGGCGGCGCGGGAGGAAACCTTGAATGCACCGTTCGACGGGGTGGTGGCTGCTGTGCTCGTGAAGGATGGGCAGCAGGTGGTAGCGGGCCAGCCCTTGTTCACGCTGGACACCGCCCAGCTGGATATTCAGCTGCGCGAAGCTGAAGCCGAGCGTTTGAAGGCCCGCGAGCAGTTGCGCCAGTTGCGTGCATGGCAAAGCGGGCCGCAGGTGTCGCAGAGCGTTCGCGCCCTGGGTGCCGCCCGTGCGGCGGTAGCTGCCAGTGCGGCAAGCCTGGCTGAAACCCGGCGCCTGTTCGAGCGCGGTATTGTCGCGCGCATGGAAGTGGATAGCCTCCAACTCATGTTGCAGGCACAGCGCCAAGCGTTGCGGGATGCCGAGCAGGAACTGCTGCTGACCCGTGCACGCGGCCAAGGCGATGCCCTGCGGATTGCCGAGATGGAGCTGGCCAACGCCGAGGCGCGCTGGAGCGGGTTGATGATGATGCGCGCGCGCAGGGTGGTCCGTGCGCCCTTTACCGGCGTGCTGGAGGGCGTGGCCAGCGACGCGGCCCAGGGTTCACGGCCCATGCAGGTCGGGCAGGCGATGAGCCGAGGCATGCCGATGATGGTGCTTGTCGATCTTGAGCAGTTGAACGTGGCGGCGAAGGTGCAAGAGCAAGATGTGGATAAGGTGCGCGAGGGGCTTGAAGTTGAAGTCGTCATCGCCGGGCAGGTGCTCGCGGGGCAGGTCGAACAGATTGGCCAGCAGGCCCGCAGCGACACAGGGCCTGTGGCCTGGTACGACGTGCTGGTCGGCCTGCGCTTGCCTGAGGCACCCGGTGAGTTGCCGTTGCGCCTGGGCATGCGCGCGGAGCTGACCGCAGTGGTGGCCCGGCGTGAGCAGGCAGTGGTGGTGCCTGTCGAGGCGCTGCAGCGCGATGAGGCAGGCAAGGCGTATGTGCTGTTTCGTGAGCACATCGAGCAACTGCCACGCCAGGTTGAGGTGACCCCCGGCCTGGCGGTGCTTGAAGGGGTGGAAGCGGTTGGCCTGAAGGCAGGCTTTGTGCTGTTGCCGTGAGTGCAAACCCAGGCCTTGCGCAGGAAGCGCTCGTTCCAACGGCCGATTGAATGGAAATGTCTGTAGGAGCGGGCTTGCCCCGCGAAGAAGGCACCGCGGTGTATGGCACCGGCTTCGCCGGTGTTCGCGGGGCAAGCCCGCTCCTACAGGTAATTGTATTGCGCAGGGTTGGGTGATCTCCTGCGCGAGCGAGTGGGTTCGATACGGTCAGTCAGCCGGGTGATCGCGCAGGAACACCAGGTGGTCCGCCTTCGACTGCTCGGCACTGTAATAGTACCCCTGCACATCGAACTGCTTGAGCTGCTGCGGATCGTTGACCCGCTCCTGGATCACGAAGCGGCTCATCATGCCGCGGGCTTTCTTGGCGTAGAAGCTGATGATCTTGTACTGGCCGTTCTTCCAGTCCTTGAAGTCGACGTTGATGACCCGGCCCTTGAGGGCGCTGCGCTTCACCGCGCTGAAGTATTCGTTGCTGGCCAGGTTCAGCAGCAGGTCGTCACCCTGATCGGCCAGGGCCTGGTTCAGCCATTCGCTGATGCGCGTGCCCCAGAAGGCGTACAGGTCCTTGCCGCGGGCGTTGGCCAGCTTGGTGCCCATTTCCAGGCGGTAGGGCTGCATCAGGTCCAGCGGGCGCAGCAGGCCGTAAAGGCCCGACAGCATGCGCAGGTGGTCCTGGGCGTAGCTGAAGTCATCGTCGGCCAGGGTTTCGGCGTCCAGGCCGGTGTACACGTCGCCCTTGAACGCCAGCAACGCCTGCTTGGCATTGGCCGGGGTGAAGTCCGGGGTCCAGCTGCCGAAACGCGCGGCGTTCAGGCCGGCGAGCTTGTCGGACAGGTGCATCAGCTCGCTGATCTGCGCCGGCGACAGCTCGCGCAGTTGCACGATCAGTGCCTGGGAATCGTCCAGATACTGCGGCAGGGTGAAGCGGTCGGTGACCGGCTTGGTGTCGTAATCGAGGGTCTTGGCGGGGGAAATCACCGTCAGCATCGGGTCGGCTCCTGGCATCGTTGGCGGCAATTCTACGGGGTGGGCCCGGCAAGTCCAAACTATGCCGACGATAGTCACAGACCATCGCCTTCCCAGGCGCTATAGTGCCCGTTTGGCTGTCATGGAGAGACTCATCGTGCGTATTGCCGTTGCCTTGCTGGCCACCTTGCTGAGCCTGGCCGCCCAGGCCGCCCCCATTCCCCCCGCCAGCATCGACCGCAGCCTGTGGCCTGAACAGCTGGACAGCCCGGCCTTGTTCGATGTGGCTTCGCGTGCCGAAATCCTCTCCTTTGCCCGGGTGCTGCATGAAAGCGAGCTGCTCAGCGATGGCGCATTGGCTGCGCGCCTGGGCTTGCGCCAGATCAACCTGCAGAAGATCCGCGCCGTGCGAGCCCAGATGTGGCAGCGCCTGTGGCAGGGCTACCAGCAGGCGCAGCTTAGCTGCGAGCAGGATGCCTCGTTCTGCTACCTGGTCGACTCCATGGCGGATTTACGTACCAAAGCCGCCACATTCGCCACCGATGTCGGCGAGTTTTACACCGGATGGGTCGAACCCAGCCATCAGTTCCATGTTCGCTACCTGGACGAGCAACTGCGCAAGGCCGCGCTGCTGCCGCAAACCACCAGCGAGGTGGAGCGCCTTTCCAGCCGTGAGCGCAATGGCGATGAATTGAACGACCGCATGTTCCTGCTGACCTTCGTTGGCGGCCCAGGGCCCGATGGCGGCAGCACCGATGCCCTGGCCGAGTACCTGCGCAGCCAGAAATTGCAGGGCACCTTCTTCGTGCTGGGCAACCGCGTGCAGCAACGCCGTGACAGCGGCCCGGCCAATGCCTTGGGGCAGTTGTATGCCGGGCAATGCGTAGGCATCCAGGGCTGGGAATACCGCTCGCACGCCCAGTGGCAAGGCTGGCAGGACTCGATCCGGCGCGCCCAGGCGCGGGTCCAGGCCGACTTGCCCGAGCAGTACGTGCCCTTGTTCCGCCCGCCCTACGGGCAGCGCCGGGCCGATGGCGAGGCGTTCATGGCCAGCCAGCAGTTGCGGGTTTCCCTGTGGGATATCGATGCCCAGGACGACGGCCCGCTGACCGCCGAGGGCTCGGCCCAGCGCGTGATCACCCTGATGCTGCTGTGGCGCAAGGGCGTGATCCAGCTGCACGACACCTTGCCCAATGCGCAACCGGCCGTGGAGTGGTTGCTGCGCAACACGGCGCAAAGCGGGATCGGTTGGGAAGACTGCCGCGATTACGCTTATCGCGAATAGGGGGTATGACTTCTGACTGTAGACCCCCCAGGGGGCGTCGCCAAGGCCTCTTCGTCATTCGGAAAAATAAACTTCAAAAACACGTAAAAATGCTTTTTCCGGTCATGGCTTTTGCGGTATGAAGAAACCAGACAGCCGATTCCTGCAGCACAGGTGGCGTCATCCAGGCCCACCTCGGCAGGTTCGCTTCCCGCCCGTAACAACGCGGATACGGGAAGACCGGCAGTCACTCTGCGGCGCAACAGACCTCGCCGTGTGGCTTCGACATAAGGTGACCGAGTATGGATGACCAAGGACGCAACCCTTCCTCCAGCAAGCCAATCCTCTATGTGCTCGATACCAACGTCCTGATTCACGACCCCAACGCATTGCTCAACTTCGAGGAGCACCACGTCGCCATTCCCATGACGGTGCTGGAGGAACTCGACAAGCTCAAGACTGGCAAACAGACCATCGCCGCCGAATGCCGCCAGGCCATCCGCCTGATCGACCAGACCCTCGGTGACGCCTCGCCCAGCGATGTCGAGCAGGGCGTACCGATCCAGCGGGGCAAGAGCGGGCCCAAGGGCTTCCTGTCGATTCTGATGAGCCCGCGCAACGAACCCAGCAAGTTGTTGCCCGAACACCTCAACGACAACATCATCATCAACACCCTGCTCGAAGTCCGTAGCCGGCGCACCGACCTGGACGTGGTGCTGGTCACCAAGGACATCAACATGCGCCTGAAGGCGCGTGCCTGCGGGATCCCCGCCGAGGACTACAGCACTGACCAGCTGGTTGACGACGTGTCCTTGCTGTCCAAGGGCTATCACTCGGTCAGCGGGTCGTTCTGGGACCGCGTGAGCAAGGTCGATACCCGCCAGGAGCGTGGCCGCACCTGGCATCGGGTGCAGATGATCGACAACCTGCCTGCGGTGCACATCAACGAGTTCATCATTGACGAGCAAGGGTTCGTCGGCTGGGTAAAAGGTATCCGCAACGACGAACTGCTGCTGCTCGACCTGCACCAGGAACCGCTGCTGCACCAGGAGGCCTGGGGCCTCAAGCCTCGGGACATCCACCAGAGCCTGGCGCTGTTCGCCCTGCTCGACCCGGATATCCACCTGGTCAACCTGACCGGCGCCGCCGGTTCCGGCAAGACCATCCTGGCCCTGGCCGCGGCCATCGAGCAAACCATGGTCAGCAAGCGCTACCGGCGCATCATCGCCACCCGCAGCGTGCAGGGGCTGGACCAGGAAATCGGCTTCCTGCCGGGCACCGAGGCGGAGAAAATGGAGCCTTGGCTGGGCGCCATCACCGACAACCTCGAAGCCTTGCACATGGATGACGAGAGCA
Organism: Pantoea sp. Tr-811; assembly: GCF_011752535.1. Lineage (NCBI taxonomy): Bacteria > Pseudomonadati > Pseudomonadota > Gammaproteobacteria > Enterobacterales > Erwiniaceae > Pantoea > Pantoea sp. Tr-811. The sequence goes on along the minus strand of NZ_VWXJ01000003.1, from coordinate 321,236 downwards.
CCCATGGCAGCGTGGAATACATCCTTGAGCGGGTACCGCTGCAGTTCAAGTCGCTGAACTACATTCGCGGGCGCAGCTTCCAGCAGAGCCTGATCCTGATCGACGAGTGCCAGAACCTGACACCGCACCAGATGAAGACCATCATCACCCGGGCCGGCTCGGGCTCCAAGGTGGTATGCCTGGGCAACCTGGCACAGATCGACACGCCGTACCTGTCCGCGACCAGCTCGGGCCTGACCTACCTGACCGAGCGCTTCAAGGACTTCCCCCATGGCGTGCACATCACCCTGCAGGGTGTGCCACGTTCGGTGCTGGCCGAGTACGCCGAGTCTCACTTGTAACCGCCTCTGGCCTCTTCGCGGGGCAAGCCCGCTCTTGTAGGAGCGGGCTTGCCCCGCGAAGAGGCCGGACCTGCCGATACATATCTCTGCTCAAACCTGACCCACGGGTTTACACTGCGGACTCCCTCCACAGGAGCAGAGCAGTGCTGACACATCTTGATTCCCAGGGGCGCGCCAACATGGTCGACGTCACCGAAAAGGCCGTGACCGAGCGCGAGGCCGTGGCCGAGGCGCGGGTGCGGATGTTGCCGCAGACCTTGCAGATGATCGTCGATGGCGAGCACCCCAAGGGCGATGTGTTCGCCGTGGCCCGCATTGCCGGCATCCAGGCGGCGAAGAAGACCAGCGACCTGATTCCGCTGTGCCATCCGCTGATGCTGACCAGCGTCAAGGTCGAGCTTGGCGCCGATGGCCAGGATGCGGTGCGCATCGTTGCCCGTTGCAAGCTGGCGGGGCAGACCGGGGTGGAGATGGAGGCACTGACGGCCGCCAGCGTTGCCGCGCTGACGATCTACGACATGTGCAAGGCGGTGGACAAGGGTATGGTCATCGAGCAGGTGCGCCTGCTGGAAAAAGTCGGCGGCAAGAGCGGCCACTACAAGGTGGAGGCGTGATGAAGGTCAAGGTGATGTATTTCGCCCGTTACCGGGAATTGCTGGGCATCGATGCCGAGCGCCTGGACGGCGAGTTCAAGGTACTCGACGATGTGCGCCAGGCCCTGCTGGCCAAAGGTGGCCACTACGCGGTGCTGGCCGAACAGAACCTGATGTGTGCGCGCAATGAAGAGCTGTGCCGGCTTGACGAGCCGCTGGAGGAGGGCGACGACGTGGCGTTCTTCCCTCCGGTGACCGGAGGTTGAGCATGGCCGTTCGAGTGCAAGAGGCGCCGTTCGACCCGGGGGCTGAAACCAATGCCATGCATGCGGCGAACGTGGGTGTGGGCGCCGTGGTCGGTTTCGTTGGCTATGTGCGCGATTTCAACGATGGCCGGGAAGTGGCGGGGATGTTTCTCGAACACTACCCGGGCATGACCGAGAAGGCCTTGGGCAAGATCGTGGCCGAAGCCGAGCAGCGTTGGCCGTTGCTCAAGGTCGAGGTGTTGCACCGCATCGGGGCGCTGGAGCCGGGTGAGCCGATCGTGTTCGTTGGCGTGGCCAGTGCTCACCGGCAGGCCGCGTTCGAGGCCTGCAACTTCATCATGGATTACCTGAAAACCCGCGCGCCGTTCTGGAAGAAGGAGCATACCCAGGAAGGGCCAAGGTGGGTGGAAGGCAGGCAAAGCGACCAGGACGCCGCTGGGCGTTGGTAGCCCCTGACAGGCAGACACAGATTCCGTAGGAGCGAGCGCAGCTCGCGATACGCCGCCAGGCGTTCAGCGCCGCTGCGCGGCGCATCGCGAGCTGCGCTCGCTCCTACCAGGCCAGGTAAGGCCGGGCTTTCAGTGGTGCTTGCGCGGTACTGGCTTCAACAGCTCGTCCGGCGGCATTTCGCACTTGATCTTGCGTCCCAGCAACTCCTCGATCGCCGGCAGCTGGTACGAGTCATCCTCGCCGGCAAAGCTGATCGACACACCGCTGCTGCCCGCACGGCCGGTACGGCCAATGCGGTGCACGTAGTCATCCGGGTCTTCCGGCAGGGTGAAGTTGATCACGTGGCTGATGCCATCGATGTGAATCCCACGCCCGGCCACGTCGGTGGCCACCAGCACCGTAATGCGCCCCTCGCGGAAGTTCTCCAGGGTACGAATACGCTTGTGCTGCGGCACGTCGCCCGACAGTTGCGCGGCATTGATGCCGTCGCGCACCAGCTTTTCCTCGATGCGCCGCACCTCGTCCTTGCGGTTGGCGAACACCATCACCCGTTCCCACTTGTTCTGGGTCACCAGGTTGTACAGCAGCTTGTACTTGTCGCTGCCGGCCACCGCATACACGTGCTGTTCCACGGTTTCGCTGGCAACGTTCTCCGGCTCGATCTCGACGATGGCCGGGTTGGTGGTCCACTGCTTGGCCAGGTTCATCACGTCGTCGGTGAAGGTGGCGGAGAACAGCAGGGTCTGGCGCTCGCTCTTGGGCGGGGTCTGGCGGATGATCTGCCGCACCTGGGGGATGAAGCCCATGTCGAGCATGCGGTCGGCTTCGTCCAGCACCATCACCTCGACCATGTCCAGGTGCACCTCGCCGCGCTGGTTGAAGTCCAGCAGGCGGCCCGGGGTGGCTACCAGGATGTCGCAGTGGCGCGCTTCCAGGGCCTTGAGCTGCTTGTCGAAGTCCATGCCGCCCACGAAGCTCATGACGTTCAGGCCGGTGTACTTGGTCAGGGCCACGGCGTCCTTGGCAATCTGGACCACCAGCTCGCGGGTTGGCGCGATGATCAGCGCCCGCGGCTCGCCCATGTAGCGTTCCTTGGGCGGCGGCGTCTGCTGCAGCTGGGAGATGATCGAGATCAGGAACGCGGCCGTCTTGCCGGTGCCGGTCTGGGCCCGGCCGATGGCGTCCTGGCCACGCAGGGTGAAGCCCAGCACCTGTGCCTGGATCGGCGTGCAGTACGGGAAACCGAGGTCGTGGATGGCGTGCATCAGCTCATTGGACAGCTTGAAGTCGTGGAAGCGGGTTTTCCCTTCCTGCGGCTCGACCACGAAATCTTCAGGCTTCCACAGGCTGGCCTGTGGCTTGGGCTTGCGTTCGCGGCGCGGTTTGTCCTTGGCCGGTTTTTCCACCGGGGCCTTGGCAGCGACCGGCACTTCAGCCTGGGCGGCGGGTTTGGCGCGAGGCGTGGCCGGCTTGGGGGCGGGGCTGGGCTCGGGCTGTGCGAGGGGCGCGGGCGCCGGCGGCGGCGTCACGCTGGCAGCAGGAGCGACGGCCTGCGGCGCGGCGTCTCCCTTGCCGAATATTTTCTTGAGTGCCTTGAGCACGATCGTCTCATCAACTGGTTAAGGAATGTACGCCGGGCAGTGTAATGCAAGAAATGGGCGCGGCGTAGCGAAAGCGCCCACAACGACAGGTGAACCGGCTTATTGCAACTGCTTGCTCAGCCAGTCATGGATGTCACCCAGTTCCTCGACCACCACTTCGTGCTCCATCGGGTATTCCTGCCAGCGCGCGGCCACGCCCCAGGTGTTCAGGTATTCGAACGCCGTGCGGCCCATGGACGGGATCACCACCGGGTCGTGCACGCCATGCAGGCACAGCGCCGGGGTGCGTTGCTGGCAGGCGCTGAGCTGGTGGCTGTCGCTGAAGGTCGGGGCATAGGTGGACAGGGCGATCACCCCGCCCAGCGCTTCCTGCCATTTTACAAAGGCAGTGTGCAGCACCACGGCGCCGCCCTGGGAGAAGCCGGCGAGGAAGATCCGCGACAGGTTGATGCCCTTGGCCTGTTCGGCCTTGATCAGGGCGATGACCTGCTCGGCCGATTCCTCCAGCTGCGCCTCGTCGATGGCACGGGCCGGGGTCATGGCCTTGATGTCGTACCAACTGGGCATGGCGTAGCCGCCGTTGATGGTCACCGGGCGGGTTGGGGCCTGGGGCATGATGAAGCGGGTGCTGAGCAGGCGTTCCTGCATGAATTCGGCCACAGGTAGGAAGTCGTAACGGTCGGCGCCCAGGCCGTGCAACCAGATCACACAGGCGTCTGCGGTTTTCTGTGGTTCGAGAATCAGCGGTTGGGTCATGACTGCTCCGAAAGTGTGCGTGCCTATATAAGGAGTGCGTGAAAAGAAGGCAGGGGATCTGATTGTCAGAAAAAGAATGTCGCAACGATACAACTTTTCCTACTTGACGAAAGCTTAAACGCTACAGCCGACAAATGTGGTATGCGCTTTGCTATTCAACCTTCGATGCACAGGGCGATTGCCGACGGTAACACCCTTTGCACGCGAAGGCTGTCATAGAACAGCCCATTGCGCCAATTGACCCAAGAACAAGCCAACAAGGGTCGGATGCGCCTCATAAGGGTGCGGTGCAATTCCGGCTCGTACAACAAGAGCGATTTGGAGGTTGTAGATGAAGATGTTGAAAACCACCCTGGCAGTCCTGACCGCTGCCGCCGCGCTGGGCGCCGTGAGCAATGCCCAGGCCGGCGCCACCCTGGATGCGGTAAAGAAGAAGGGCTTCGTCCAGTGTGGCGTGAGCGACGGTCTTCCAGGCTTCTCGGTACCTGATGCGCAAGGCAAGATCGTCGGCATCGACGCTGACGTGTGCCGCGCCGTGGCCGCCGCCGTGTTCGGCGACGCGACCAAGGTCAAGTTCAGCCAGCTCAACGCCAAGGAACGCTTTACCGCGCTGCAATCGGGTGAAGTCGACGTGCTGTCGCGCAACACCACCTGGACCAGCTCGCGCGATGCCGGCATGGGCCTGGTGTTCGCCGGTGTCACCTACTACGACGGCGTGGGCTTCCTGGTGAACAAGAAGCTCGGCGTTTCCAGCGCCAAGGAGCTCGATGGCGCGACCATCTGCATCCAGGCCGGTACCACCACCGAGCTGAACGTGTCGGACTTCTTCCGCGCCAACAACCTGAAGTACACCCCGATCACCTTCGACACCTCCGACGAGAGCGCCAAGTCGCTGGAGTCTGGCCGTTGCGACGTGCTGACCTCGGACAAGTCGCAGTTGTTCGCCCAGCGTTCCAAGCTGGCTGCGCCGGCCGACTACGTGGTGCTGCCGGAAACCATTTCCAAGGAACCGCTGGGCCCGGTGGTGCGCAAGGGCGATGAAGACTGGTTCAGCATCGTCAAGTGGACCCTGTTCGCCATGCTCAACGCCGAGGAGGCCGGCATCACCTCGAAGAATGTCGAGGCCGAAGCCAAGGCCACCAAGAACCCGGACGTCGCCCGCCTGCTGGGGGCCGACGGTGAGTATGGCAAGGACCTCAAGCTGCCCAAAGACTGGGTAGTGCAGATCGTCAAGCAAGTCGGCAACTACGGCGAAGTGTTCGAGAAGAACCTGGGCCAGAGCACCGACCTGAAGATCGACCGTGGCATGAACGCCCTGTGGAACAACGGCGGCATCCAGTACGCGCCCCCTGTGCGCTGATGGTTGCACCTGCGGCGGCATTCCGCCGCCGCAGGTTGTTCGAATCCCTACTTTTCGGGGCACTTCATGCAAAATCAAATCGGCGCACGAAAGGGCTTGTCCCTGAGCGATCCACGTGTGCGCGCGTGGCTGTTCCAGGTTCTCACGATCATCTTCGTGGTGGGCCTGGGCTGGTACCTGTTCCACAACACGCAAACCAACCTGCAACACCGGGGCATCACCTCGGGCTTCGACTTCCTTGAACGCAGCGCCGGCTTCGGCATCGCCCAGCACCTGATTCCCTACGTGGAATCCGACAGCTATGCGCGGGTGTTCGTCATCGGCCTGCTCAACACCCTGCTGGTAACCTTCATCGGCGTGATCCTGGCTACCCTGCTGGGTTTCGTCATCGGTGTGGCGCGCTTGTCACCGAACTGGATGATCAACAAGCTGGCCACGGTGTATGTGGAAACCTTCCGCAACATTCCACCGCTGCTGCAGATCCTGTTCTGGTACTTCGCGGTGTTCCTGACCCTGCCGGGGCCACGGGGCAGCATCAATATCGACGACACCTTCTTCATCAGCAACCGCGGCCTGAACATGCCCGGTGCTTCCATGGCCGAGGGCTTCTGGCCGTTCGCGGTGGCGGTGCTGGTGGCGCTGGTGGCTGTGGTGGCGATGGTGCGTTACGCCAACCGGCGCTTCGACGAAACCGGTGAGCCGTTCCACAAGTTCTGGGTGGGGCTGGCGCTGCTCGTGGTGATTCCCGGCGCCTGCGCGCTGCTGTTCGGCAGCCCGCTGCACTGGGAAGTGCCGCAGTTGAAAGGCTTCAACTTCGTCGGTGGCTGGGTGCTGATTCCCGAACTGCTGGCGCTGACCCTGGCGCTGACCATCTACACGGCAGCCTTCATTGCCGAGATCGTGCGCTCCGGTATCCGCTCGGTGAGCCACGGCCAGACCGAAGCGGCCCACTCGCTGGGCCTGCGCGAGGGCCCAACCCTGCGCAAGGTGATCATCCCCCAGGCACTGCGGGTGATCATTCCGCCGCTGACCAGCCAGTACCTGAACCTGGCGAAGAACTCGTCGCTGGCAGCCGGTATCGGCTACCCAGAGATGGTTTCGCTGTTCGCAGGGACCGTGCTCAACCAGACCGGCCAGGCCATCGAGGTGATCGCCATCACCATGAGTGTCTATCTCGCCATCAGCATCAGCATTTCGCTGCTGATGAACTGGTACAACAAGCGCATCGCGCTGATCGAGCGGTGAGGATACGCCCGTGAATGCCCATGTTTTCAAACCCGACATGCCGCCACCGGTGAAAACCGTCGGCGTGCTCGCATGGATGCGTGCAAACCTGTTCTCCAGCTGGCTCAACACCCTGCTGACCCTGTTCGCCGTGTACCTGGTGTGGCTGATCGTGCCGCCGCTGGTGCAGTGGGCGTTGATCGACGCCAACTGGGTCGGCACCACCCGCGCCGACTGCACCAAGCAGGGCGCCTGCTGGGTGTTCGTGCAGCAGCGCTTCGGCCAGTTCATGTATGGCTACTACCCGGCCGAACTGCGCTGGCGCGTCGACCTCACCGTGTGGCTGGCGGTACTCGGCGCTGCGCCGCTGTTCATCAAGCGCTTCCCGCGCAAGGCCATGTATGGCCTGGGCTTTCTGGTGCTGTACCCGGTGCTGGCCTATACCCTGCTGCACGGCGGGTTGCTCGGCCTGAGCAACGTTGCCACCAGCCAGTGGGGCGGGCTGATGCTGACCCTGGTGATCGCCACCGTGGGGATCGTCGGCGCCTTGCCACTGGGCATCTTGCTGGCCCTGGGCCGGCGTTCGCGAATGCCCGCAGTGAAAGTGGTGTGCGTGACCTTCATCGAGTTCTGGCGCGGTGTGCCGCTGATTACCGTGCTGTTCATGTCGTCGGTGATGCTGCCGCTGTTCCTGCCCGAGGGCATGAGCTTCGACAAGCTGCTGCGGGCGATGATCGGGGTCATCCTGTTCCAGTCGGCCTACGTGGCCGAGGTGGTGCGCGGCGGCTTGCAGGCCATTCCCAAGGGCCAGTACGAAGCGGCCGCGGCCATGGGCCTGGGCTACTGGCGGGCGATGGGCCTGGTGATTCTGCCGCAGGCGCTCAAGCTGGTGATCCCCGGCATCGTCAACACCTTCATCGCCCTGTTCAAGGACACCAGCCTGGTAATCATCATCGGCCTGTTCGACTTGCTCAACAGCGTCAAGCAAGCCGCTGCCGACCCGGCCTGGCTGGGCATGGCCACCGAGGGCTATGTGTTCGCTGCCCTGGTGTTCTGGATTTTCTGTTTCGGTATGTCCCGCTACTCCATGCACCTGGAGCGCAAGCTGGACACTGGCCACAAGCGTTAGGAGTTTGCAAATGAGTGAAGCGATCAAACAAGCGGCCGGCCCCGAAGGCATCATCCAGATGCAGGGCGTGAACAAATGGTACGGCCAGTTCCATGTGCTCAAGGACATCAACCTCAACGTGCGCCAGGGCGAGCGTATCGTGCTGTGCGGGCCGTCGGGCTCGGGCAAGTCGACCACCATCCGCTGCCTCAACCGCCTGGAAGAGCACCAGCAGGGGCGTATCGTGGTCGATGGCGTGGAGCTGACCAACGACCTCAAGCAGATCGAGGCGATCCGCCGTGAGGTGGGCATGGTGTTCCAGCACTTCAACCTGTTCCCGCACCTGAGCATTCTTGAGAACTGCACCCTGGCGCCGATGTGGGTGCGCAAGATGCCCCGGCGCAAGGCCGAGGAAATTGCCATGCACTACCTGGAGCGCGTGCGCATTCCGGAGCAGGCGCACAAGTTTCCGGGGCAGTTGTCCGGTGGCCAGCAGCAGCGCGTGGCGATTGCCCGGGCGCTGTGCATGAAGCCGAAGATCATGCTGTTCGACGAGCCAACCTCGGCGCTGGACCCGGAAATGGTCAAGGAAGTGCTCGACACCATGGTCGGCCTGGCCGAAGACGGCATGACCATGCTCTGCGTGACCCACGAGATGGGCTTTGCCCGCACCGTGGCCAACCGGGTGATCTTCATGGACAAGGGGGAGATCGTGGAGCAGGCGGCACCGGATGATTTCTTCGACCGGCCGCGCAGTGACCGGACCAAGCTGTTCCTTAGCCAGATCTTGCATTGATGTGATTGGGGCCGCTTTGCGGCCCTTCGCGGGCTTTGCTCGCTCCTACCCTGGGGCGCCTACCCCCTGTAGGAGCGAGCGTAGCTCGCGATAGCTTTACTTGTCTTCCGGGTTGGCAGCCGGTGCCGGCGGCGGGCGCAGCCCCACCTCGGCAATCAGCTTCAACTGCTGCCCGTTGCGCATCACTTCGATGCTGATCTTCTCGTTCGGCTTGATCCGCGCCACCTGGTTCATCGACTTGCGCCCGTCACCGGCCGGCTCGCCGTTGATGCTCAGAATCACGTCACCGAGCTGCAACCCGGCCTTCTGCGCCGGGCCATCGCGGAAGATGCCCGCCACCACGATACCCGGGCGGCCCTGCATGCCGAACGACTCAGCCAACTCCTGGCTCAGCGGCTGTACCTCGATGCCCAGCCAGCCACGGATCACCTGGCCGTGCTCGACAATCGATTTCATCACCTCAAGCGCCAGCTTGATCGGGATGGCGAAGCCAATGCCCTGGGAACCGCCGGACTTGGAGAAAATCGCTGTGTTGATGCCCACCAGGTTGCCGTTGGCATCGACCAGCGCGCCGCCGGAGTTGCCCGGGTTGATTGCCGCGTCGGTCTGGATGAAGTCTTCGTAGTTGTTCAGGCCCAGCTGGTTGCGGCCGGTGGCGCTGATGATGCCCATGGTCACGGTCTGGCCAACGCCGAACGGGTTGCCGATGGCCAGCACTACATCCCCGATATGGATGTTGTCGGAGCGGCCGATGGTGATGGCCGGCAGGTTCTTCAGGTCGATCTTCAGCACCGCAAGGTCGGTTTCCGGGTCGCTGCCGATCACTCGGGCCAGGGTTTCGCGGCCATCTTTCAGGGCCACGACGATCTGGTCGGCGCCGCTGGTGACGTGGTTGTTGGTCAGCAGGTAGCCCTCGGGGCTCATGATCACCGCCGAACCCAGGCTCGATTCCCAGCGCCGCTGCTTGGGCAGGTTGTCGCCGAAGAAACGGCGGAACTGCGGGTCTTCGAACAAGGGGTGGGAGCTTTTGTTCACCACTTTGGTGGTGTACAGGTTGACCACCGCCGGGGCGGCCAGGGTCACGGCGTCGGCATAGGACACCGGGCCCTGCATGATGCGCGTGGTTTGCGGGGCTTGCTGCAGGTTGACGTCCTGGCTGGGCAGGCCGACCCACTCCGGGTAGCGCAGGATGATCAGCATGGCGATCAGCACGCCGGTGAGCAGGGGCCAGCCAAAGTAACGCAAAGCCTTGAACATGAACGAATCCTGGAAAAGAGCCGGCGCCTGTGGCCGCGCAGTGGGGCATGAACGCGCGCGACTATACACCGGTTCCCCCGATGCCGACGACGGCCCATAATGGCCGGCATTATACGGGCGTTCTTCAGGCGTTGCGCCCGAGAAAAGCGCAGTTTTCGAGGAGATTTTCATGGCCGTCGCTCTCAACACCCTGGTCGAGGAAGCCGAGCGCTACCTGGGCAGCGCGAAGATCCAGGACTATTGCCCCAACGGCCTGCAGGTCGAAGGCCGTCCGCAGGTCAGCCGCATCGTCAGCGGCGTCACGGCCAGCCAGGCGCTGCTGGACGCCGCGGTCGAGGCCCAGGCCGATCTGATCCTGGTGCACCATGGGTACTTCTGGAAGGGCGAGAACCCGTGTGTCACCGGCATTCGCCAACGCCGCCTGAAGACCCTGCTCAAGCACGACATCAGCCTGCTGGCGTTCCACCTGCCGCTGGATGTGCACCCTGAGGTCGGCAATAACGTGCAGCTGGCGCGCCAGCTCGACATCACCGTGGAAGGCCCGCTGGACCCGGCCAACCCCAAGGTGGTCGGGCTGGTCGGTTCGCTGGCCGAGCCGGTCACCGCCCGTGACTTCGCCCGCCGCGTGCAGGAAGTGCTGGGGCGTGAGCCGCTGCTGGTCGAGGGCGATGAGATGATCCGCCGGGTTGGCTGGTGCACCGGGGGCGGGCAGGGGTATATCGACACGGCGATTGCCGCAGGCGTGGACCTGTACCTGACTGGCGAGGCCTCCGAGCAGACCTACCACAGTGCCCGCGAAAACGGCGTGAGCTTCATCGCCGCCGGGCACCATGCCACCGAGCGCTATGGCGTGCAGGCCCTGGGGGATTACCTGGCGCGGCGCTTTGCCCTGGAGCACTTGTTCATCGATTGCCCTAACCCGATCTGAGATCGGTGTCGCCTGCTTCGCGGGGCAAGCCCGCTCCTACAAGGTTCGGTGTCTATCTTCAGGGCGGCGCGGGCCTCTGTGGGAGCGGGCTTGCCCGCGAAGGGGGCGGGCCTGCAAGCCCAAACCCCTAGTCATATCGTTAGACCTTTTCGATCTAGCCCCCCGCCTAAATAGAATCAGCCGCTGTGATAAAGTGGCTCGCTCGAACACGGCCCGCAGGCCGTCCATAAGATCGTTTTTCGTGAGTAGCCATGGTCGACAAACTGACGCACTTGAAACAGCTGGAGGCGGAAAGCATCCATATCATCCGCGAGGTGGCCGCCGAGTTCGATAACCCGGTGATGCTGTACTCGATCGGCAAGGATTCCGCCGTGATGCTGCACCTGGCGCGCAAGGCCTTCTTCCCGGGCAAGCTGCCGTTCCCGGTGATGCACGTCGACACCCAGTGGAAATTCCAGGAAATGTACCGCTTCCGCGACAAGATGGTCGAGGAAATGGGCCTGGAGCTAATCACCCACGTCAACCCCGAGGGTGTGGCGCAGGGCATCAACCCCTTCACCCATGGCAGCTCCAAGCACACCGACATCATGAAGACCCAGGGCCTGAAGCAGGCGCTGGACAAGCATGGTTTCGACGCTGCCTTCGGTGGCGCGCGCCGCGACGAAGAGAAGTCGCGGGCCAAGGAGCGCGTCTACTCGTTCCGTGACAGCAAGCACCGCTGGGACCCGAAGAACCAGCGCCCAGAGCTGTGGAACGTGTACAACGGCAAGGTCAACAAGGGCGAGTCGATTCGCGTGTTCCCGCTGTCGAACTGGACCGAGCTGGACATCTGGCAGTACATCTACCTCGAAGGCATCCCGATCGTGCCGCTGTATTTCGCCGCCGAGCGTGAAGTCATCGAGAAGAACGGCACCCTGATCATGATCGACGACGACCGCATCCTCGAGCACCTGTCCGAGGAAGAGAAGGCGCGTATCGTCAAGAAGAAGGTGCGTTTCCGTACCCTTGGCTGCTACCCATTGACGGGCGCTGTCGAGTCGGAAGCCGAAACGCTCACCGACATCATTCAGGAAATGCTCCTGACGCGCACTTCCGAGCGCCAGGGCCGGGTCATCGACCACGATGGCGCCGGTTCCATGGAAGACAAGAAACGTCAGGGCTACTTCTAATTTTCAGGGTTACTCCATGTCGCACCAATCCGATTTGATCAGCGAAGACATCCTCGCTTATCTGGCTCAGCACGAGCGTAAAGAACTGCTGCGTTTCCTCACCTGCGGTAACGTGGATGACGGCAAGAGCACCCTGATCGGGCGCCTGCTGCACGATTCGAAGATGATCTACGAGGACCACCTCGAGGCCATCACCCGCGATTCGAAGAAGGTCGGCACCACCGGCGAGGAAGTCGACCTGGCGCTGCTGGTCGACGGCCTGCAGGCCGAGCGCGAGCAGGGCATCACCATCGATGTCGCCTACCGCTACTTCTCCACCGCCAAGCGCAAGTTCATCATTGCCGACACTCCGGGCCACGAGCAGTACACCCGCAACATGGCCACCGGTGCGTCCACCTGCGACCTGGCGATCATCCTGGTCGATGCCCGCTATGGCGTGCAGACGCAAACCCGCCGCCACAGCTACATCGCCTCGCTCCTGGGCATCAAGCACATCGTGGTTGCGGTCAACAAGATGGACCTCAAAGGCTTCGATGAAGGCGTGTTCGAGTCGATCAAGGCCGATTACCTGAAGTTCGCCGACGCCATCGACCTCAAGCCAAGCAGCCTGCACTTCGTGCCGATGTCGGCGCTCAAGGGCGACAACGTGGTCAACCACAGCGAGCGCTCGCCGTGGTACGCAGGCCCGACCCTGATGGAAATCCTTGAGACCGTCGAAGTCTCGGCCGACCGCAACTTCACCGACCTGCGCTTCCCGGTGCAGTACGTCAACCGCCCGAACCTGAACTTCCGCGGCTTCGCCGGCACCATCGCCAGCGGCGTGGTGCACAAGGGTGACGAAGTGGTGGTGCTGCCGTCGGGCAAGAGCAGCCGGGTCAAGTCCATCGTCACCTACGAAGGTGAACTGGAAAACGCCGGCCCAGGCCAGGCCGTGACCCTGACCATGGAAGACGAGATCGACATCTCCCGTGGTGACCTGCTGGTGCATGCCGACAACGTACCGCCAGTGACCGACCAGTTCGACGCCATGCTGGTGTGGATGGCCGAGGAGCCGATGCTCCCGGGCAAGAAGTACGACATCAAGCGCGCCACCAGCTATGTGCCGGGCTCGATTGCCAGCATCACCCACAAGGTCGATGTGAACACCCTGGAGCAGGGCGCTGCCAGTGCCCTGCAACTGAACGAGATTGGCCGGGTCAAGGTTGCCCTGGACACCTCGATCGCCCTGGACGGTTACGACAGCAACCGCACCACTGGCGCGTTCATCGTCATCGACCGCCTGACCAACGGCACCGTCGGCGCTGGCATGATCATCGCGCCGCCAGTACTGCCCCATGGCAGCACCGGCCAGCATGGCAAGCAGGCTCACGTGGCCACCGAAGAGCGCGCCCTGCGCTTCGGCCAGCAGCCGGCCACCGTGCTGTTCAGCGGCCTGTCCGGCGCTGGCAAGAGCACCTTGGCCTACGCCGTGGAGCGCAAGCTGTTCGACATGGGCCGTGCGGTGTACGTGCTCGATGGCCAGAACCTGCGCCACGACCTGAACAAGGGCCTGCCCCAGGACCGCGCCGGCCGCACCGAGAACTGGCGCCGCGCCGCCCATGTGGCGCGCCAGTTCAACGAAGCCGGCCTGCTGACCCTGGCGGCCTTCGTTGCCCCGGACGCCGAAGGCCGCGAGCAGGCCAAGGCGCTGATCGGCAAGGACCGCCTGGTGACCGTTTACGTACAGGCCTCGCCACTGGCCTGCCGCGAGCGCGACCCACAGGGCCTGTATGCCGCCGGCGGCGACAACATCCCGGGTGAGAGCTTCCCGTTCGATGTGCCGCTGGATGCTGACCTGGTCATCGATACCCAGAACACCAGCGTTGAGGAAGGCGTGAAGCAGGTGCTGGATGTGCTGCGTCAGCGTGGCGCGATCTAAGCATTGCTGCAGATGAAAAACCCCGCTTCGGCGGGGTTTTTTGTGCCTGTTGAATGGCTGCCTGGTTTACGTTTAGACAAATTGACAAGTTGACAGGTATCGCAAGGCATCCTAGCCTATCCGCACAGGGGCTATTCAGGCCCTGAGGAGGCCCCATGAGTGTGATCACCCACGATGCCATGCATCCTGCGCTCGCGCATGTCGAGGCGGCCAAGGCAGCCTTGCGGGAGCGCTTCGAGGAGCATCTTGAACGAGCGTCAGCGGTTGTGGTGTTGAAGGCCGTGGCGCTCGCTGACGAAAAGGCATTTGCAGCCCTCGCCAGGGTGGAGGTCGAGGCCAAGCGCAGTATCGCAACGCGCAATCAAGAGGCTGTGGCCCGGATGAAGGCGCGGGCCTTCGAGCGGGTGACCAGCCGTTGTGAACTGCTTGATGCCAAAGCGGCTTGCGAGATCCTGGGTATTACCAAGCAAGCATTGAGTCAGAAGGCCAAGGCCGGGAAGCTGCTGGCATACACCAACACAGGCAATCGCAGAAAGTTCTACCCATCGTTTCAATTTTCGGGAAACAAGCCAAGGCCGGTTATCGAGGCATTGATTTCATCGTTGGATGTCGATCCCGCCGATGCCGAAGCGATGAATACGCTTGTTCAGCATCTGGTGGGCAGGATGGACTATTCCGACCCAGGCGAGCCGAGTAACGTTATGCCGCGTTTCGAAGTGCTGGATGACCCTGTGGCGTTGGAAATCATCACGCGTGATTACCACAATGCGCTGATGGCGGGGCAGTGAAGGCGGGCTTCGTGGGAGGTCCGCCAGGTGCTTACTCCAGCACTACACCTAGGCTTTCCAAAAGCTCTATGGCTGTTTCGCCATTGGATAGCAACGCTTCCATTACCCGCTGGTGGCTAACTGCTTCGACTTGACGCTTCCGGCCCTCGAACAGGACAAGATTGCATCCGTCCAGCGAACCGGTCACGGTGTAGACTGCTGACTGGTAAAGAAGACCATCGACCTCGGCGATCGCCATGCACGCCTGGCTTAAGTTTTGGGTAAGTGCGTATCCCTCACGCCCCTGTCCCTTGGCTTGCACGATATCTCGCACTTTATGGTAAGTGGCTCTGTTTGCCAGCGCTGCCACGTCGACCACGTTCAGCACGCGTGCTGTCTTGAGCCGATGCAGAGACGTTTGCTGAAGTTGCCGAAGGCTGACGGACTGGTCGTCGACGCCTTGCCCAGGCTGGAAAGATTCGGCGATCGCAACTGCTTCGGTAAAACCCAGATAGTAGACACCAACCTGCTTGGTGGGATCGGCATAGCGCGTATCGGAGTCAGCGCGATAGTGCACGGGGTTGGCATCGTAGCGAGAGGGCTGAACGCGGTGCAGTACTGTACCTCCGGTTAACTGACGCACCAGTTCCGGATAGCATTTCAGGGTTTCCCGCACTTGCCTGGCGATTGTGTTTTCGGGCTGCATTGCCGTCTTGCTCATGCGATACCTCCGATCAATCGCGGCGGTGTCGGCAGAGAGTGCGAATTGAATGACATAGTTTGCCTAGCCCTTCTTGCCCTCGACGGACTTGAAGTGCCGATCATAGTCACTTCGCCGTTCGCACCCTTGTTTGTAGGGGTCCATGTCGCAGGCAAATTTCAGGTCCTGCTGGCTGGGCAACAGAAAGAAATCGCCATTGGTACAACCCGAGAGAAGCAACAGCAGCATCCATACCGGCGTTTTCATTGCGCGTCCTTGAACAGGGGAAGGCCCTTTGATTTTCGCCAGGCAATGATACGTGCGATCACACCCATGGCGCAGCCCTCCAGTTCATTGGCTGGGTAATAGAGCAGGTCCGAGCCACCCGGGTGCTCGGTGATGTCGATGAAGTGCTCAAGCAGCCGATCCTGCCAGGCCGAAGTACCAGAGGCCTGGAGCAGTTCCTCGATCACCACCTTGAACTCGGCGCAGGTGTAGTCGGCAAGGCTGTATTTTTGGCTGATCACCACTGCACCTCCGACGACAGCGCGTACTGCAGGGCGCTCATGATTCGCAGGTTTTCAGCGCTGTACGTCTCACCGCCGAAGGCGGGTGGGTCCAGGTGGCAGACCTGATAGTTGCGCACGCCTTTGGCGGTTTCATCGAACGGCGCGCGGGGTGGCCAGCCTTGCTTGAGGCGGTTGAGTTGCGAGGCGACGAACTGGTTGGAATAGACCGGGTCCTCGGCGAGGGCCATCCAGAAGGACTGGGAGAAATCGTCGAAACTGGCGAAGGTTTGCTCTGCCAGCTTGGTTGCGATGTGCTCTGGGAGGTGCATGGCCATGACCGCGGTTCTCTCTTGAAGTGATGCATGGATCATGGCTTTGCTGGTTTGGGATGGGAATATTCACCGTGCTGCATTTGGTGTGAGGTTTTTTTGATGAGCTTGTAGGAAGCTTCGTTCAGTTGAGGTTCCCCGCCGAGGCGGGGGGCTAGGCTTTAGGATGCTTTGAAACCGGGCAATTGCTTGGCAGCACGCCACTCTTTCACAATTCTTAGAATTTCTTCGGGAGTGTCCAAGCCATCGGCTTCAGGCCAATAAATAAGGTCTGATCCGCTGGGGTGTTCAGAAATTTCTTTGAAATCTAGTATGCGAGCGTCCAGCTCCTTCTCGCTGACGTCATCCGCCGGGTCGGCGATGGAAATAATGAGTTTGAGGAATTCATTCTCAGTGAAGTCGGAAATGTTCTTCTTGTCTTTCATTGCGATGCCCCGTAGTGGATTCGGTTGTGAGCCTCTGGTGTTACCACTTTGATATTGTCTAAATCGTACACGGCTCCGCCTTCCGAAATGGGGGTAACATGGTGAAGTATAAAAGTGGTATTGCCTTTGTAGTGATCGATGTCACGTGCCTTGGGGGCATAGCCTTTATGCATAAGTCTATTGTTGGCCACATTGAATTGCGTTGATAGCTCTGGCGTATTGGCGACACTTTTCCAGAATTCATTTCTGAACGCATCGAAGTCCCGAAACTCCCTTCCTCTGAGTAGGTTAGCAATTGCAGCAGGTATTGCTGCGCCTGCATTGCGCGTTTCTTCTGAGAGCCATGCCCCTTCGACCGTTGACCCTTGCCCTGTGACAGTTCCTGGCTCATACCTCGGACTCTTGAACACCACCAGAATAGGCGGCAATCCCGAGTCGATCGGGAAGGTAACGATCAGCCGTTCCTGATCAAGCAGGTCCAGTGCAGGATAACTTTCCGTTGCGTTGCTGACAGGATTCAGACTACTGCCGGTGTAGACAATAGTGCCCGGCGGCGCCGGTGGCAGGCTCGTAGAGCTACCTTCACCGCCTCCGGGCGGGCTTGCGGGTGTCCAGGTCAGAATGCGGTGTGGGTTCTCCAGTGCAAGGCTGTAAACCTTGCGTTCTGTGTCGAATGTCGCCGCCCTTACGGCCACTGCTTTCCCGCCAGGGACCACGTACAAGCCGATGTCGTTCTGTTCTTCACTACCCGCAAGTAAATAGGGCACGTCCACGCTGGCTGAAGAAAGGGCAAGGGCCGCGAGATCAGGCCCATTAGGTGGAGAAAGGCTGGAAAGCGGGGTACTGATTATGTAGCGCCTTTCTGCATTACCGAGCGTTGCAGGCCATCCTGCCGAAAGTACGCCTACCGCCAAGGGGGCCGATAATCCAGCCAATCGACTTACGGCTGCGATGAGCGTTGCGCGAATGGCAACCGACGCGACTTCGACAGCGAAGGTCGCTGCCCCAATCGGAATGACGGTCGTTGCAGAAGCAGCAGAGTGGGTGTTGCTGATGTAGCTGATGCGTTGGCGTGCTGCCTCGGCTTGGCGCCGGGCCGCTTCTTCGGCAGCTACCCGCTCAGCTTCCGCTTGCTGACGTGCGACTTCTTCTGCAGCTATCCGCGCGGCTTCTGCTTGCTGACGTGCAGACTCCTCGGCCCTTGCACGTTCGGCTGCAAGCCTTGCTTGCAGTTGTTCCAGTTCAATCGCTCGCTGGGTAAGGTTCGCCATCGCTGCGCTGAATTGTTGCAAGTAACGAATGGACTCGGTGAGCGCCAGCGCCCGGTGATAATCCGCCCAAAGCACGCCGGCCCGACGGGTGGCCTGTTCATCGACGAGGTGTTGCAGTGCCTCGGTTTGTGGCTTGGAAAGTGGACCGATGATGTTCGGGTTGGAGTCGCTGAAAGCGGGTACCTCGGCTTGCTTCGCTGCGATCAGCGCATTGGCAGTGTTTGCGTAGGCTGAAAAGCGCTGAACGAGAGTATCGGTTTCCTGGGTCGGGGTGGATTGAGCCACTTGATGCTGCAGGAAGCTTGGCAGGCACTCGAAACAGATTTGCTGTTCTTGAAGAATTTGGCCATACCGCCGCTCGATTGCTCTGGGGAGGTCGACAGTGGGTTGGGCAAGCTCTGCCTCGTCGACCTGGCGAGCCATTTCCGGCAGGGCCGCCGCCAACGCCTGAAACTTCTGCGCGGCGATGTGCAGGCGGTAGGCAGCCTCCACTGACGCGCCGTAAGTTTCCCAGACTCGCCGCCCCCATTCCTCGGCGGAGGTACCCATTGTGAACGCGCCGTCATCGTTCAACCGGGTGGCGAAGGAGTCGTAGCGTTTGTAAAAAGGAATGGCGCCGTAGAAGCCTGTTGCCACCGGTGCGATTTGAAGATACTCGGCGCGCTTCTGTTGCAAGCTCGTAGTGTAGAGCTGTTGGCGTAACTCGGCATGCCGGCTAGGGTTGCCAGCTGCCCCTGCAATCGCTTGTTGTTCGATAGCCGTGCGTTCAGCTTCGATTTGCGCGGGAAGTTGCTCAAGGGCGGGGGCGTATTGATCAGCGAAGCCGTTATTAACGGCTAATTGCTCTTCGCCGAAAACTGTTCGCCAGCCTTTCTCCCGGGCGAAACGGCTAGGCCCTCCAGTGCCTCGAGGGCGCCCTGTATCCAGACCCCAGCCGCCATAGCCGGTCCCAGATAACGGGGGCAACGGGCTGAGAGGCACACGGTCTGGAGCGTGGGCGCGCGTCCAGACGCCCTCATTCAGATTCAGCGCACCGCGCGAATCACGGAAGGGTTCACCAAATTTGACGGTTTCATTTTGAGCCATGTAGTCATCCTCCTAATCGCTACATGGCAAGCGTGCTACGGCTGGTTATTCGTGTATGTCAGGCGCGGTCTGTCAATCGGTAGGAGGCTTCCCACCGGTTTGAAAGATTCGATTCAAATATGCGTTTCAGACACAGGAATCACCCGTTTTTCCTTAACTGCCTTGTAGGAAAAACTTGAGTAGATCTCTTTCACCCCCGGCAGCCGCTGCAGCACTTCGCGGGTAAATTCCCCAAACGATTCCAGGTCCCGCGCCAGTATCTCCAACAGAAAATCATACCGCCCAGAGATGTTATGGCACGCCACGATCTCGGGAATTTCCATCAGCCTGCGCTCGAACGCCAGGGCCATGTCCTTGGTATGTGAGTCCATCATGATGCTGACGAACGCTGTGACCCCAAACCCCAGCGCTTTGGGCGACAGGATGGCCTGGTAGCCGGTGATGTAGCCGTTGTCTTCCAGCAGCTTGACCCGCCGCCAGCAGGGCGAGGTGGTCAGCGCGACCTGGTCGGCCAGTTCCGAAACGGTAAGGCGGGCATTGTTCTGCAGGGCTGCGAGCAGAGCGCGGTCGGTGCGGTCGAGGCTTGAAGGCATGCTTTGCCCTCCTGGGGTGGTTTTTATTGTTTTCTTTCCAAGGCAGGCCCTAAACCGTGGGCAAGTTTGGAAAAATTCTGTTGGCCTGGTGGCATAAGCTTAGAACAAACCACCAGAGGCTGTTGCCATGCGCGACTCCCATAACAACACCGGTTTTTCCACCCGCGCCATTCACCACGGCTACGACCCGCTTTCCCATGGCGGCGCCCTGGTGCCACCTGTGTATCAAACCGCAACCTATGCCTTCCCAACCGCCGAGTACGGCGCTGCCTGCTTTGCCGGGGAGGAAGGTGGCCACTTCTATAGCCGCATTTCCAACCCGACCCTGGCGTTGCTGGAGCAGCGCATGGCGTCGCTGGAGGGTGGCGAGGCGGGCTTGGCGCTGGCCTCGGGGATGGGGGCCATTACCTCGACCTTGTGGACCCTGCTGCGCCCGGGTGATGAATTGATCGTCGGGCGGACGGTGTATGGCTGCACCTTTGCCTACATGCACCACGGCATCGGGGAATTCGGGGTCAAGGTGCGGCATGTGGACCTCAACGATGCCGAGGCGCTGAAAGCTGCGATCACCCCAAAAACCCGGATGATCTACTTCGAAACACCGGCGAACCCGAACATGCAGTTGGTGGATATCGCGGCGGTTGCTCAGGCCGCGCGGGGGCACGACCTGCATATTGTCGTCGACAACACCTACTGCACGCCGTACCTGCAACGGCCACTGGAACTGGGGGCTGACCTGGTGGTGCACTCAGCCACCAAGTACCTCAGCGGCCATGGTGACATCACCGCAGGCCTGGTGGTCGGGCGCAAGGCGCTGATCGACCGGATTCGCCTGGAGGGGCTCAAGGACATGACCGGCGCGGTGCTCTCGCCCCACGATGCGTCGTTGTTGATGCGCGGGATCAAGACCCTGGCCCTGCGCATGGACCGCCATTGTGCCAATGCCCAGCAGTTGGCCGAGTTTCTGGCCGGGCAGCCACAGGTGGAGCTGATTCATTACCCGGGGCTGGCATCGTTTGCCCAGCACGCGCTGGCGCAGCGGCAGATGCGCCTACCGGGCGGGATGATCGCTTTCGAGCTCAAGGGCGGGATCGAGGCGGGGAGGCGCTTCATGAACGCCCTGCAGCTGTTTGCCCGGGCGGTAAGCCTGGGCGATGCCGAGTCGTTGGCGCAGCACCCGGCGAGCATGACCCATTCCAGCTATACGCCTGAACAACGGGCGCATCACGGGATATCCGAGGGGTTGGTGCGGTTGTCGGTGGGGTTGGAGGATGTGGAGGATTTGTTGGCGGATGTGGCGCAGGCGTTGGCGGCTTGCCTGTAGGAGCGGGCTTGCCCCGCGAAGCAGGTGACGCGGTGGCTGGCACCAGCTGCGCCGGTGTTCGCGGGGCAAGCCCGCTCCTACAAGGGGCGAGGATCTTGCGCAAGAAAAAGGCCTCTTTCGAGGCCTTGTTCATTTCAGCGAATCAGCGCTTGAGCCCGTAGCTCTCGTCGAGCATGCCCGGCGAGTTCGGCGCTTTTGGCGCGTAGTCACGGGGTACTTCGGCGGTGTCCTTCGGCGGTGTCAGGCGATCACGCGGGCCCTGGGTGCCTTCGGAATGCAGCGCGGCCAGCAGGCGCTGGCGGGTCAGGTCGTCGAGCGCCAGGTGGTTGGCGCCGTCGGCCAGGTGGTCCTGCACGTCCTGGTAGCTCTGGGTCAGCTTCTTGACCAGTACCGCGGTGCTGTTGAAGTGGGTAACCACCTGGTTCTGGTAGTTGTCGAAGCGCTGCTGGATGTCATCCAGCTGACGCTGGGTGCTGCTGGGCGCCGCGTTGGGCAACAGGCGGGCCACGATGAAACCGACCGCCACACCGATGACCAGGGCCAGGGTTGGCAACAACCAAACAAGGAGCGAGAGTTCCACGAGTCCTTCCTCTATAAACGGCTTTGCTTTACGTTAACGGCTCAGACCTGCGCTGTATACCGCGAGCGATCGCAAATCAGAACAGAATTCCTCACCTAGACGAATCGACCCCCTTCGAGGTCACGGAGTAGTGCCTTGCTTGTCCGCGAAACCCCCTTGTTCATCGACGGCCCGATGGGCCAGCTGGAAGCCTTGTACCTGGACGTGGCCGATGCCCGCGGTGCGGTGCTGATCTGCCACCCCAACCCGGTCCAGGGCGGCACCATGCTCAACAAGGTGGTTTCGACCCTGCAGCGCACCGCCCGCGATGCCGGCTACGTGACCTTGCGCTTCAACTACCGCGGCGTCGGCGCCAGCGCCGGCAGCCATGACATGGGCGCCGGCGAGGTGGCCGATGCCGAGGCTGCCGCGGCCTGGCTGCGCGACAAGCACCCGCAGTTGCCGCTGGTGCTGATGGGCTTCTCGTTCGGCGGTTTCGTCGCGACCAGCCTGGCCGGGCGCCTGGAAGCGCAAGGCGCGCAGTTGCAGCAGCTGTTCATGATCGCCCCGGCGGTGATGCGCCTTGGCGCCGAATTCCCGTTGCCGCAGCAATGCCCGATTACCGTGGTGCAGCCCGACGCCGACGAAGTCGTCGACCCACAGCTGGTTTACCAATGGTCTGAAACACTGGGCCGCCCCCATGAGCTGCTGAAAGTGGCAGAATGCGGACACTTCTTCCATGGCAAGCTGACCGATCTGAAGGATCTGCTGCTGCCGCGCCTTTCGAACTGAGCCAAGCCTGAATAAGCGAACACCCATGACCACGCGCATCCTCACCGGTATCACCACCACCGGCACCCCGCACCTGGGCAACTACGCCGGCGCCATTCGCCCGGCGATCGTCGCCAGCCAGCAGCCCGGTGCCGACTCGTTCTACTTCCTGGCCGACTACCACGCCCTGATCAAGTGCGACGACCCGCTGCGCATCCAGCGTTCGCGCCTGGAGATCGCCGCCACCTGGCTGGCTGGCGGCCTGGACCCGGCGAAGGTGACCTTCTACCGCCAGTCCGACATCCCTGAGATTCCTGAGCTGACCTGGCTGCTGACCTGCGTGGCGGCCAAGGGCCTGCTCAACCGCGCGCACGCCTACAAGGCCTCGGTGGACAAGAACCTGGAAACCGGTGAAGACCCGGATGCCGGCGTGACCATGGGCCTGTACAGCTACCCGGTGCTGATGGCTGCCGACATCCTGATGTTCAACGCCAACAAGGTGCCGGTTGGCCGTGACCAGATCCAGCACGTGGAAATGGCGCGGGACATTGGCCAGCGTTTCAACCACCTGTTCGGCCAAGGCAACGACTTCTTCGCCCTGCCGGAGGCGGTGATCGAGGAAAGCGTGGCGACCCTGCCGGGCCTGGACGGGCGCAAGATGTCCAAGAGCTACGACAACACCATTCCGCTGTTCACCAGCGCCAAGGACATGAAGGACGCCATTTCGCGCATCGTCACCGACTCGCGCGCACCCGGCGAAGCCAAAGACCCGGACAACGCCCACCTGTTCACCCTGTTCCAGGCCTTCTCGACGCCGGCGCAATGCGCCGAGTTCCGCGAAGAGCTGCTGCAGGGCCTGGGCTGGGGTGAAGCCAAGCAGCGCCTGTTCCAGCTGCTGGACGGCCAGCTGGCGGAAAAACGCGAGCACTATCACCAGCTGATCTCGCGCCCGGCCGACCTGGAAGACATTCTTCTGGCCGGCGCCGCCAAGGCCCGCAAGATTGCCACCCCGTTCCTTGAGCAGCTGCGCGAGGCCGTTGGCCTGCGTTCGTTCCGCAGCAGCGTGCAGGCCACCACCGAAGTGAAGAAAAAAGCCGCCAAGAGCGCGCGTTTCGTCAGCTTCCGCGACGAGGACGGCAGCTTCCGCTTCCGCCTGCTGGCCGCCGATGGCGAGCAGTTGCTGCTGTCGCGCAGCTTTGCCGATGGCAAAAGCGCTGGCGCTGTAAGCAAGCAGCTGCAGCAGGGCGTAGACGCCGATGTGCGCATCGAAGGCCTGGGCTTCAGCCTGTGGCTGAACGACGAGCAAGTGGCCGAAGGCCCGCAGTTCGCCAGCGCCGAAGCCCGTGATTCGGCCATCCAGAGCCTGCGCGAAGCCCTGGCACCCCAACAGGACTGAAGGCCAAAATCTCCAGGCCGGCACCACCCCGGTAGGAGCGAGCGTAGCTCGCGATGGGGCGCGCAGCGGCCCTTGGGTTTCAGCATTGCGGCCCATAACAGCGGGGCTGCTTTGCAGCCCATCGCGAGCTGCGCTCGCTCCTACAGGTGCAGCGTGTGCGCTGGCAAAGCCGGCGCCATACAGCGCAAAACGGCCTTGAATGAGGCATATTGACGCAAGTCGCATTGCCATTAAGCGGGCCTGTCGCTACAGTGACGGCCCGTTTTTTGTTGCCTCGCTAACGAAATCATGACGCCCCTAGAACGATATCAAGCAGATCTGAAACGTCCCGACTTCTTCCATGACGCGGCGCAGGAAACGGCGGTGCGTCACTTGCAGCGGCTGTACGACGACCTCGTGCACGCGCAGAACAACAAGCCGGGCGTGTTCGGCAAGCTGTTCGGCAAGAAGGAGCAGACGCCGGTCAAGGGCCTGTACTTCTGGGGTGGGGTAGGGCGAGGCAAGACCTACCTGGTCGATACCTTCTACGAGGCGCTGCCGTTCAAGCAGAAGATGCGCACGCACTTCCACCGCTTCATGAAGCGTGTGCACGAGGAAATGAAAACCCTCAAGGGCGAGAAGAACCCGTTGACCATCATCGCCAAGCGCTTCAGCGAAGAAGCCAAGGTGATCTGCTTCGACGAATTCTTCGTTTCCGACATCACCGATGCCATGATCCTCGGCACCCTGATGGAAGAGCTGTTCAAGAACGGTGTGTCGCTGGTGGCTACCTCCAACATCGTTCCCGACGGCCTGTACAAGGACGGCCTGCAGCGCGCACGCTTCCTGCCGGCCATCGCCATGATCAAGCAGTACACCGACGTGGTGAACGTCGACAGTGGCGTGGACTACCGCCTGCGCCACCTGGAACAGGCCGAACTGTTCCACCACCCGCTCAACGATGCCGCGCACCAGAGCATGCGCGCCAGCTTCAAGGCGCTGACGCCCGAATGCACCCAGGCGGTCGAGAACGACACGCTGATGATCGAGAACCGGCCGATCCAGGCCCTGCGCACCTGCGACGACGTTGCCTGGTTCGACTTCCGCGCCCTGTGCGATGGGCCGCGCAGCCAGAACGACTACATCGAGCTGGGCAAGATTTTCCACGCCGTGCTGCTGAGCAACGTCGAGCAGATGGGCGTTGCCACCGACGACATCGCCCGCCGCTTCATCAACATGGTGGACGAGTTCTACGACCGCAACGTCAAGCTGATCATCTCGGCTGAGGTGGAGCTCAAGGACCTGTACACCGGCGGGCGCCTTAGCTTCGAGTTCCAGCGTACCCTGAGCCGGTTGCTGGAGATGCAGTCCCACGAATTCCTATCGCGGGCGCACAAGCCGTAGGGATTTCAGGGCCGCTTTGCGGCCCTTTCGCTGTGTGGGCCCTCAGGCCTCCTGCATGAACTGCTGCCGATACTGGTTCGGCGACAATTCCGTGTGCTGGCGGAACAACCGCGCAAAGAAACTGGCATCGTCATAGCCCACCTCGTAGCTGATGGTCTTGATGCTCTTGCGCGTGCTCGACAGCAGCCCCTTGGCCGTCTCGATGCGTAGCCGCTGCAAATAGTGCAACGGCTTGTCGCCGGTCGCGCCCTGGAACCTGCGCATGAAGTTGCGGATGCTCATGCCGTGGTTTCGGGCCACGTCCTCGAAGCGGAACTTGTCGGCGAAGTGCTCCTCCAGCCAGTGCTGGATCTGCAGGATGATCAGGTCCTGGTGCAGCTTCTGGCCGCCGAAGCCCATGCGCCCCGGGGTGTAGTTGCGCTGCACTTCGTAGAGGATGTCGCGGGCCACGGCGCGGGCCACGTTGGCCCCGCAGAAACGCTCGATCAGGTAGATGTACAGGTCGCAGGCCGAGGTGGTGCCGCCGGCGCAGTACAGGTTGTCGGCGTCGGTCAGGTGCTTGTCCTGGTTCAGGCGCACCTTCGGGAAGCGCTCGGCGAAGCTGTCGAAGAAGCGCCAGTAGGTGGTCGCTTCCTTGCCGTCGAGCAGGCCTGATTCGGCCAGCCAGAACACCCCGCTGGCCTCGGCGCACAGCACCGCGCCACGGGCATGCTGGGCGCGCAGCCAGGGCAGCACCTGGGGGTAGCGTTGCTGGAGGTTGTCGAAATCGTCCCAGAAGGCCGGGAGGATGATGATGTCGGCATCGTCGAGGGCGCCCTCGACCGGCAGCTGCACATTGCTGAAGCTGTCCACCGGCTTGCCGTCGGGGCTAACCAGGCGGATCTCGAACATTGGCTGCAAGCCAAGGCCCAGTTGCTTGCTGTAACGCAGGCTGGCGAGGTGGAAGAAGTCCTTGGCCTGCATCAAGGTCGAAGCAAAGACCTTGTCAATGGCCAGGATGCTGACGCGCCGCAGCGACGCGGAGGGTTGGGTAAACATCATTGTCATTGTTCTTATAGGGTAGAGTGGTCAATCACCGGCTGGATCGTCTTATTTTTTGGCGATTGTGTCTACCCCGCAGCACCGGGTCGCCTGCTTCGCCGGCAAGCCCGCTCCCACAGGCAGTGAGATCCCTGTAGGAGCGGGCTTGCCCCGCGAAGCCGGCGACGCCGCACCTAGCTCAAGGCGCCGGGTTCGGCTGCTCCTGGTGCAGCGCCTCGATGGCCGCCAGCAGCTCGTCGCTGAGGTTAAGCTGCAAGCTGTCGAGGTTGCTCTGCAGCTGCGCAGTATCGGTGGCGCCAATGATGTTGCTGGTCACGAACGGCTGGCGTGTGACAAAGGCCAGGGCCATCTGCGCCGGGTCCAGGCCGTGTTCCCGCGCCAGCTGCACATACCGGCTACAGGCGGCCACGGTCTGCGGGTTGGAATAGCGGGCGAAGCGGCTGAACAGGGTCAGGCGGCCTTTCTCCGGGCGAGCGCCGTTCTCGTACTTGCCCGAGAGCATGCCGAACGCCAGCGGGGAATAGGCCAGCAGGCCGCACTGCTCGCGAATCGCCACTTCCGCCAGGCCCACCTCGAAGCTGCGGTTGAGCAGGTTGTAGGGGTTCTGGATCGACACCGCGCGCGGCCAGCCACGGGCCTCGGCCAGTTGCAGGAACTTCATGGTGCCCCACGGCGTTTCATTGGACAGCCCCACATGGCGGATCTTGCCGGCGCGAACCTGCTCGTCAAGCACCTCAAGGGTTTCTTCCAGCGGCGTGAACAGGTCGCTGGCCTGGTGCTGGTAGCCCAGTTTGCCGAAGAAGTTGGTGCTGCGCTCTGGCCAGTGCAACTGGTACAGGTCGATACGGTCGGTCTGCAGGCGCTTGAGGCTTTCGTCCAGCGCCGCCACGATGTGCTGGCGGTTGTGCCGTAGCTGGCCGTCGCGGATGTGGCTGATGCCGTTGCCGGGGCCGGCCACCTTGCTGGCCAGTACCCAGTCGTCGCGGTCACCGTTGGCGCGGAACCAGTTGCCGATGATGCGCTCGGTGGCCGCGTAGGTTTCCGGGCGCGGTGGCACGGGGTACATTTCGGCGGTGTCGATGAAGTTGACGCCGCGGGCCTTGGCCAGGGCAATCTGCGCGAAGGCTTCGTCCTGGGTGTTCTGCTCACCCCAGGTCATGGTGCCCAGGCACAGGGCGCTGACGTCGAGATCGGTACGGCCGAGCTTGCGGTATTCCATCGAAAAGACACTCCTTGGCAAAGACGCCCATAAAAGCAGGTTGAAATTTTTCGCGCAATCTGGATAATTCGGCACCTCTCCGTGTGGCGGAAGTGATGCACCACCACTCAGGAAGAACCCCGTCGAACATTGGCGTGCCCGACCCGAGCCCCCAAAAGCGTCAGCGTTCGGCTGCGCGTTTGCCCTTGGCAAGCTGTGCACTATCCAGTAAGATTCGCCGTCTATTTTTCGCTGGGCGGCCTCTGAGGCTTTAGAGAATGAAAACTTTTACTGCTAAACCGGAAACAGTAAAGCGCGAGTGGTTCGTAGTCGACGCCGCTGGCCAGACCCTGGGTCGTCTGGCTACCGAAATCGCTACCCGTCTGCGTGGCAAGCACAAACCAGAATACACCCCTCACGTTGACACCGGCGACTACATCGTCGTCATCAACGCCGAGCAGGTTCGTGTAACTGGCGCCAAGTCTTCCGACAAAATGTACTACTCCCACTCCGGTTTCCCAGGCGGCATCAAGGAAATCAACTTCGAGAAGTTGATCGCCAAGGCCCCTGAGCGTGTTATCGAAACCGCGGTCAAAGGCATGCTGCCTAAGAACCCGCTGGGTCGCGACATGTACCGTAAGCTGAAAGTGTACGCGGGTGCTGCTCACCCACACACTGCTCAGCAGCCTCAAGAACTGAAGATCTAACGGGAAAGTTCATTATGTCGGCGACTCAAAATTACGGCACTGGCCGTCGCAAGACCGCAACCGCTCGCGTTTTCCTGCGTCCGGGTACTGGTAACATTTCCATCAACAACCGTTCTCTGGACGTGTTCTTCGGTCGCGAAACCGCTCGCATGGTTGTTCGCCAGCCGCTCGAGCTGACCGAAACCGTTGAGAAGTTCGACATCTACGTCACCGTTTCCGGTGGTGGTGTCAGCGGTCAGGCCGGTGCGATCCGTCACGGTATCACCCGCGCTCTGATGGAATACGACGAAACCCTGCGTGGCGCTCTGCGTCGTGCTGGCTACGTCACCCGCGACGCTCGTGAAGTCGAGCGTAAGAAAGTGGGTCTGCGTAAAGCGCGTAAGCGTCCTCAGTACTCCAAGCGTTAATACCGCTTCGGCAGTCGAAAAAAGCCCGGTTCCTTGGAACCGGGCTTTTTTTATGGCTTGAACTAACCTGTCAGCATGTCCGTGGCGGCATGGCACATAGACGCAGATCAAGCAAAGCGCGGGTTGTGGCCCTTGGAGGGGCTAATCACCTTGTCACTGTGTGGATTTGTTTCTTACCATGGCGGCCAATTTTTAACGCCACAGACACAACCTAAGTACAGGCCAGATACAACTGGCCAAGCAAGCTGATGGGAGAGGACTGAATGAGCAATGACGGCGTCAACGCAGGCCGGCGCCGCTTCCTCGTAGCCGCGACATCCGTGGTCGGGGCGGCGGGGGCAGTGGGGGCTGCGGTACCGTTCGTGGGGTCATGGTTTCCCAGTGCCAAGGCAAAGGCTGCCGGTGCACCGGTGAAGGTGAACATTGCCAAGGTGGAGCCTGGGCAGCAAATGGTCGCCGAATGGCGTGGCCAGCCGGTGTTCATCGTGCGGCGAACGCAGGAGATCCTCGGCAATTTAAAGAAGATCGAAGGCGACCTGTCCGACCCGCAATCGAAAAACTCGGTGCAGCCGGCCTATGTCGACCCCGAGGTTCGCTCAATCAAACCAGAAATTCTCATTCTCGTCGGCCTGTGTACGCACCTGGGCTGCTCGCCGACCTTCCGCCCGGAAGTCGCGCCCGCTGACCTGGGGCCCAAGTGGGTCGGTGGCTATTTCTGCCCCTGCCACGGCTCCCACTACGACCTCGCCGGGCGCGTCTACAAATCCCAGCCGGCGCCGCTCAATCTGCCAGTGCCGCCACACTCTTACGAGACGGACGACCTCATTGTCATCGGCGTCGACCAGGAGAAAGCATGATGAGCAAGTTCATGGACTGGATCGACGCGCGCTTCCCCGCCACCAAAATGTGGGAAGACCACCTCAGCAAGTACTACGCGCCCAAGAACTTCAACTTCCTGTATTTCTTCGGCTCGCTGGCCCTGCTGGTGCTGGTCAACCAGATCGTCACTGGCGTGTGGCTGACCATGAGTTTCACCCCATCGGCCGAAGAGGCGTTCGCCTCGGTCGAATACATCATGCGTGATGTGGAGTACGGCTGGATTCTGCGCTACCTGCATTCCACCGGTGCTTCGGCGTTCTTCATCGTGGTCTACCTGCACATGTTCCGTGGCCTGCTCTACGGCTCGTACCAGAAGCCCCGTGAGCTGGTGTGGCTGTTCGGCATGCTGATCTACCTGGCGCTGATGGCCGAGGCCTTCATGGGCTACCTGCTGCCCTGGGGCCAGATGTCGTACTGGGGCGCCCAGGTAATCATCTCGCTGTTCGGCGCCATTCCGGTGATCGGCGGCGACCTGACCCAGTGGATCCGTGGTGACTACCTGATTTCCGGTATCACCCTGAACCGCTTCTTCGCCCTGCACGTGGTGGCCTTGCCCATCGTAATCCTTGGCCTGGTGGTGCTGCACATCCTGGCCCTGCACGAAGTGGGTTCGAACAACCCCGATGGCGTGGAAATCAAGAAGCACAAGGACGAGAACGGCATCCCGCTCGACGGTATTCCGTTCCACCCGTACTACACCGTGAAGGACATTGTCGGGGTGGTGGTATTCCTCTTCGTGTTCTGCGCCGTGGTGTTCTTCTTCCCGGAAATGGGTGGTTACTTCCTGGAAAAACCCAACTTCGAACAGGCCAACGCCTTCAAGACGCCGGAGCATATTGCCCCTGTGTGGTACTTCACGCCGTTCTACGCGATTCTGCGTGCGGTGCCTGACAAGCTGTTTGGCGTCATCGCCATGGGTGCGGCAATCGCCGTGCTGTTCGTGCTGCCCTGGCTCGACCGCAGCCCAGTGCGCTCCATGCGCTACAAGGGCTGGATCAGCAAGGTCTTCCTGCTGGTGTTCTGCATTGCCTTTGTGATCCTCGGCATTCTCGGCGTACTGGCCCCCACCCCTGAGCGCACGTTGGTGTCGCAGGTGTGCACGGTGCTGTATTTCGCCTACTTCCTGCTGATGCCGTTCTACACAAGGCTTGAGAAGACCAAACCGGTTCCGGATAGGGTGACTGGCTGATGAAAAAGTTGATTGCAGTATTTTTGCTGGCAGTGATGCCTGCCTTTTCCTTCGCTGCCGAGCATGGTCTGGAATTGGACAAGGTCGATATCGACCTCACCGACAAGGCCGCCATGCAGGACGGTGCGCGCACCTTCGCCAACTATTGCATGGGGTGCCACAGCGCCAAGTTCCAGCGTTACGAGCGGGTGGCCGATGACCTGGGCATCCCCCACGAGCTGATGCTTGAGAAGCTGGTGTTCACCGGTGCCAAGATCGGCGACCACATGCAGATCGGCATGCAGCCCAATGACGCCAAGACCTGGTTCGGCGCCGCTCCGCCTGACCTGACCCTGGTTGCCCGGGTGCGTGGCACCGACTGGCTGTACACCTACCTGCGCAGCTTCTACGAAGACCCGTCGCGTCCGTACGGGGTCAACAACCGGGTATTCCCGAACGTCGGCATGCCCAACGTGCTGGTCGGCCTGCAGGGTAACCAGGTGGTTGGCTGCAAGCAGGTGCAGATGGTGGTCGATGGCAAGAAGCAATTCGACCCGTTGACGGGCAGCCCGTTGACCCATGAGGCCTGCGACCAGCTGACCATTACGCCGAATTCCGGTACCCTGACCACTGAGCAGTTCGACGAGAAGGTCAAGAACCTGGTGACCTTCCTGGCCTATTCGGCCAACCCGGTCAAACTGGAAAGCCAGCGCATCGGTACCTACGTGTTGCTGTACCTGGCTTTCTTCTTCGTGTTCGCCTATTTGCTCAAGCGCGAATACTGGAAGGACGTGCACTGATCACGCAGTAGTTCTGGTAGTTGAACGCGCCCGGGGCGCCCGGCCATGTTGGCCGGGGCGCCCCGGGCGCGTTTTCATTTAGAGTTTTACAAGCATCCCTGCGAGGAGGCGCTACATGGGCGCAACCAACCGGTTAGCCTGCTATTCCGACCCTGCTGACCATTATTCTCATCGGGTACGCCTCGTGCTCGCCGAGAAGGGGGTCAGCGTGCAGGTCATCGACGTCGACCCTGCGCGTTTGCCGGCCAAGCTGGCCGAAGTGAACCCGTATGGCAGTGTGCCGACCCTGGTCGACCGTGACCTGGCGTTGTATGAATCGACCGTGGTGATGGAATACCTCGAGGAGCGTTACCCGCATCCGCCGCTGATGCCGGTGTACCCGGTGGCCCGTGGCAACAGCCGCCTGTTGATGCACCGTATCCAGCGTGACTGGTGCGCGCTGGCCGATACCATTCTCGACCCGCGCAGCAAGGATGCCGCCCGCGCCGAGGCGCGCAAGGCGCTGCGCGAGAGCCTGACCGGTGTTTCGCCGCTGTTTGGCGAGTTCGCTTGCTTCATGAGCGAGGAGCAAAGCCTGGTCGACTGTTGTCTACTGCCCATACTATGGCGTTTGCCGGTACTGGGTATCGAATTGCCGCGGCAAGCCAAGCCGCTGCTGGATTACATGGAGCGGCAGTTTGCCCGCGAGCCTTTCCTGGCGAGCCTGTCCTCCGTTGAACGTGAAATGCGCAAGCTTTAAGGAGCCGTTGATGAACTCCAGTCGCCCCTATCTGGTTCGAGCACTGTACGAGTGGATCGTCGACAACGATTGCACGCCCCATATGCTGGTCAATGCTGAATACCCGGCTGTCCAGGTGCCACAAGGTTTTGCCAGTGATGGCCAGATCGTTCTGAATATTTCGCCAAGCGCCGTGCGCAACCTGCACATGGACAACGACGCGGTCAGCTTCGAGGGGCGCTTCAGTGGCGTTGCCCATTCGCTGTTCGTGCCGGCCGGCGCCATTCTGGGCATCTATGCCCGTGAGAATGGCCAGGGCATGGTCTTTGAGCTGGAGCCGCCGTTGATGGAGGACGAGGAGCTTGAAGACGAAGCGGTCGAGCCCGATGACGATGGCTCGCCGGAAGGCGGTGGCCAGCCGCCACGCCCAAGCGGGCGGCCGAGCCTGAAGGTGGTCAAGTAACGAAAAAGGCGATCCAGTTGGATCGCCTTTTTTGTGCGCCGCTCCCCACGCGATGCGCTCCTCGTAGGAGCGAGCGCAGCTCGCGATGAGGCCAGCCCAGGCTAGTCGATATACTCGAACAGCTTGACGATCTTCTGCACCCCGGAAACGCCCTGCACCACGGCAGTAGCAGAGTTAGCCTCCGGCTGGGTCACCAGGCCCAACAGGTAAACGATGCCGTTCTCGGTAATCACCTTGATGCGCGAGCTGGGCACGGCATTGTCGGTGAGCATCTGGGTCTTGATCTTGGTGGTCAGCCAGGCGTCGTTGTTGCGTGCGAGGATGGAGGAGGGCTGCATCACCTGCAGCTCGTTATGCACCTTCTTCACCCGCTGTACCTGGCCAGCGGTTTGTTCGGCCAGGCTCTTGAGGTCGGCGCGCGGGGTTTGCCCGGCGAGCAGGACAATGCCGTTGTAGCTGCTGACGACGATGTGCGAACCCTGGTCCAGGTCGGGGCTGGCCTTGGCAATGTTCACCGAAGCCTTGGTTTCGATCAGCGAGTCGTCGATCTTGCTGCCAATGGTGCGCGTGCCGCGATCGTCCTCGATCGGCGAATTGCGAGTCGAGGTCAGCACCGAGCTGCAACCGGTGACGCTCAGGCACAGGGTCAGGGCCATCAGGCCGAGGCGGATGGGGGTCATTCTTCACTCCCGAACAGTTGGCTGTCGATCAGATCGCACAGGCAGTGGATCGCCAGCAGGTGGACTTCCTGGATACGAGCGGTGACCGTCGACGGCACGCGGATCTCCACGTCCTCGGGCAGCAGCAGCGACGCCATGCCGCCGCCGTCGCGACCAGTCAATGCTACGACAATCATTTCACGATCATGTGCGGCCTGGATCGCTTGAATCACGTTGGCCGAGTTGCCGCTGGTGGAAATCGCCAGCAGCACGTCGCCGGGCTGGCCCAGGGCGCGAATCTGCTTGGAGAAGATTTCGTTATAGCTGTAGTCGTTGGCAATCGAGGTCAGCGTCGAGCTGTCGGTGGTCAGGGCGATCGCCGGCAGGCTTGGGCGCTCGCGCTCGAAGCGGTTGAGCAGCTCGGAGGAAAAGTGCTGCGCATCGCCGGCCGAGCCGCCGTTGCCGCAGGCGAGCATCTTGCCCTCGTTGAGCAGTGCATTGACCATGACCAGGCTGGCCTGCTCGATGTGCGGTGCCAAAATGTCCATTGCCTGCTGCTTGGTGTCGATGCTGGCCTGGAACAGCCGGCGAATTCGGGATTGCATGTCCATCTGGTGACCTTAAGTGGGGCGGTGGCCGGCGCTACGCGCAACAACGACCAGCCCGCGATACATAGAGCAAAAAAATCGGAATGGGTTCAGCATTCGAAGGCGTTTTTCAGCCATTGAAGCGGTCGGCCTGCGTGCTGGCTTCCCTGCAGGGCGACAACGTCGAAGCGGCAGGGGTAACTGGCCCAGCGGGCCTCTTTCTGCAGGAACAGGGTGGCGGCAAGCACCAGCCGTTTCTGTTTGCGCCCGTCGATACTGCCGAGGGCGCCGCCGAAGCCCGCGTGCAGCCGGTAGCGGACTTCGACGAATACTACTGTATCGGCATCGAGCATGACCAGATCAAGCTCGCCGCCTTTGCATCGCCAATTGCGCGCCAGCAGCTGCAAACCTTGCCCCTGAAGGTAGTCGAGGGCTTGGCTTTCTGCAGCCTGGCCGGCGCGGGTTGGCGATGCCTCGGGCATCAGTGGGCGGTGTCCGGCAGGCGCTTGACCTGGCCACCTTCGAACTGGGCCCACGGCAGCTGACGCTCGACGCGCTGGCTGGCGTTGATGCTCAGGCTGCCCGACAGGCCTTGTACGCGGTTGTCCGGCAGGGCCTTCAGCTGGCCCAGGCGCGGCGCCAGGCTGTAGGCGTCGACGCCCATGGCGTACAGGCGGCCAAGGCTGCCGGCGGCCTGTGGCCACTGCTGCACCACCTGCTGGCGCAGGCTGTTGCTGGTGTCGAGCAGCCAGGGCGTTTCGCAGAAGCGGATGCCGTTCATGTCGTTGTACTGGTTCACGTCACCGCTGGCGCTGTACAGGTTCGAGGTGGCGTATACCGGCACGTCACCGGCGTACTGGAAGTTCAGGGTTGGCTTGATCTGCTGCGCCTGCTGCGGGGTGGAGGCGAGGAAGATGAAGTCGATGTCCTGGCGGCGCGACGGCTGCGCGGCGATGTTGCCGCCCACGGTGCTTTGCAGGCTTTGCGCACGGCCTTCGCTCTGGCGCAGCTGGAACAGGTTGGCGATCTGCTGGGCCAGGGCCACTGGCTGGGCGATGCGCTCGGCGGCAATGATGGTGCCGCCGTTGCCTTCCCAGTCCTGGCGGAAGGCGGCCAGCACGCGGTCGCCCCACTCACCGCTCGGAACCAGGGCCACGGCGCGGACCATGCCGTCGGCGCGGGCGCGGCGGGCCACTTCGCGGGCTTCGTCCTCGGCGGCGAGGCCGAACTGGAACAGTTGCGGCGGGGCTTTCTGCCCGGCGTCGGCGTAGTTCAGCGCAAGGGTGGTGATGGGCAGCTGGGCGTTGCCGGCCAGTTGCTTGACCAGGGGTTTTTCCAGCGGGCCGACCACCAGTTGCACGCCATCGGCCTGGGCCTGGCGGTAGAAGGCATCCAGCGAGCCGATGCGCGAGCTGTCATACACCTGCACCGCCGGTGCTGGCTGGCCACCTTGCTGAGCCTGGAAGTGGGCGGCCATGAAGCCGTCGCGCAGGGCGCGGGCAACGTTGGCCAGCGGGCCTTCCTGGGGCAGCAGCAGGGCGATCTTGGTCAGCGGCTGGCTGGCCAGCTCCTTGAGCTTGGTCAGGGCTTGCGGCAGTTGCTGCGCGGCCGGGTGGTCGGGGTGCTGTTTGCGCCAGGCGTCGATGGCAGCCTGCTGCTGCTCAAGGGTGCCGGCGCTTTTCACCGCCAGGGCCAGGCTGGTCCAGCCGGCCAGGGTCTGGTCGTTGGCCGGTTGCTGCAGTTGCTCGGCCGGCAACGAAGCGACCAGGGCCCAGATCGCGTCATTGTTGGCGCTGGCCGCCTGGCCGCTGAGCAGCGGGGCCAGCAGCACGCGCTGCTGGGCTGCCGGCAGGGCCTGGCCATCGGCCTCGAAGGCGGCAGCGTGCACGCTGTAGGTACGCACCTGCTGCTCGGCCGGCAGTTCGCCGACATGGGCCAGGTTGGGGTTGGCCAGGGCCGCAAGGGCCGCCTTGGGCTGGTTGCGGCTCATCGCAAGCTCAGCGCCCAGGGTGGCGGCGAAGATCTGCTGGGCCGGCTTGAGCGTGTCCATCGGCACCTGTTCAAGGATGCGTGCGGCGCGTGGGAAGTCCTTCTGCTTGTAGGCCAGGTCGGCAGCGCTCAGGCGCAGCAGCGCGGCATCTTCCGCGGACTTGCTGGAGGCGGCCTTCTCGAGCAGTTGCTCGATGCTGGCGTCCGGGGTGCGTGGCAGTTCGCCCAGGCTGGATGAGGGCGAGCTGGCGCAAGCTGCCAGCAGGGCAGCGAGGCAGAGGGCTGTGAGCAGCCGCAGGCAAGCGATCATGTAAAGGTCCTGTTACTCGATCAAGTTGGCCGACGATTGTACCCAAGCGGCAGCCCGGGCGCGATGTTGCTGATGGTCGAACCTTCACTATAGGTGCCCGGCCGGGGGCTGCCGATGAAGTTCTTTGCGCCCTGTTACCGGTGCTCGGGCTACAATGGCGCCTTTGATCCGAAAGACAGGTGCGTGCAGTGACTGATGTGGCAGGGGCTTCGAAATCCACCGTGGGGACGCTTTATGTGGTCGCGACCCCCATCGGCAACCTCGACGACATGAGCGCCAGGGCGCTGAAGGTGCTGGCCGACGTCGCCCTGATCGCGGCCGAGGACACCCGGCACTCGATCCGCCTGCTGCAGCACTTCGGCATCGATACGCCGCTGGCCGCCTGCCATGAGCACAACGAGCGCGACGAGGGTGGCCGCTTCATCACCAAGCTGCTGGCCGGTGAAGACGTGGCGCTGGTGTCCGATGCCGGCACGCCGCTGATCTCCGACCCCGGCTACCACCTGGTGCGCCAGGCCCGCGCCGCCGGCGTCAGCGTGGTGCCGGTGCCGGGTGCCTGTGCGCTGATCGCCGCACTGTCGGCAGCGGGCCTGCCCTCGGACCGTTTCATCTTCGAAGGCTTCCTGCCGGCCAAGGCTGCCGGCCGTCGGGCGCGCCTGGAGCAGGTAAAGGAAG
The DNA here is from genome assembly GCF_011752535.1 of Pantoea sp. Tr-811. Lineage (NCBI taxonomy): Bacteria > Pseudomonadati > Pseudomonadota > Gammaproteobacteria > Enterobacterales > Erwiniaceae > Pantoea > Pantoea sp. Tr-811. The sequence goes on along the minus strand of NZ_VWXJ01000003.1, from coordinate 284,755 downwards.
AGCCGCGCACGCTGATTTTCTATGAGGCCCCGCACCGCATCCTCGAATGCCTGGAAGACATGGAGCTGGTGTTCGGCGCCGAGCGCCCGGCGCTGCTGGCCCGCGAGCTGACGAAAACCTTCGAGACGCTCAAGGGCCTGCCGCTGGGTGAACTGCGCGCCTTCGTGGCTGGTGACAGCAACCAGCAGCGCGGTGAGTGCGTGGTACTGGTAGGGGGCTGGAGCGCGCCGGAAGGCGAGGATGCGATCAGCGCCGAGGCGCAGCGAGTGCTCGACCTGTTGTTGGCCGAGTTGCCGCTCAAGCGCGCGGCTGCCCTGGCGGCGGAAATTACCGGTGTGCGCAAGAATCTTTTGTATCAGGTGGCCCTGGAAAAACAGAAATCCCAGTAGTGGCCAATTGATATAGTTTGCGGTATCGCTTGTTCTTGCGCGCGCGTGCCGTTAACCTTGTCGGCGGAGAGTCGATCGGACAGTCGCTGCCTGCGTTTGTTCCGCAACTTTTTGTTGCGAAACAGCAGGGGGAGGAAAGTCCGGGCTCCATAGGGCAGAGTGCCAGGTAACGCCTGGGAGGCGCGAGCCTACGGAAAGTGCCACAGAAAATAACCGCCTAAGCACTTCGGTGCCGGTAAGGGTGAAAAGGTGCGGTAAGAGCGCACCGCACGGCTGGCAACAGTTCGTGGCTAGGTAAACCCCACTCGGAGCAAGACCAAATAGGGTTCCATCAGGCGTGGCCCGCGTCGGAACCGGGTAGGTTGCTAGAGGCGTCCAGTGATGGCCGTCGTAGAGGAATGACTGTCCTCGACAAAACCCGGCTTACAGATCGACTCTCCACTTCTTCCCCTCCTGCTTGAATCGATAGCAGATGCCTCTTGGTAATACCAAAAAAATCTTACTCTTAATAAATCACTTTAACTTCGAACGGCATCCGTTTGAGGCGGTTTGATTTTTCTCATGTTTTTTCCCGTCAGGTACTCCTTCCGCATTCCTTTGTTGCGCTAAATCGCGGTCACGTAAGGGTTTTCCTTATGAACGTGCCTTGACGGTGCAGCGGGCGGATTCCTATAGTGTGCGCAAGTGGCAGAAAGTGGGACGAAGTGGGTTTTCTGCGACAAAAAAGCTAACATTGTGGGGGATCGCTACCGTGTTTCGCGGAGCCAACGCCGTCAGCCTCGACGCCAAGGGCCGTCTCGCCATGCCGAGCCGGTACCGTGACGAGCTCGATTCGCGTTGCAATGGTCAGCTGATCGTGACCATTGACGCCGTAGACCCCTGCTTGTGTGTTTATCCCCTCGATGAGTGGGAACAGATTGAAGCCAAGTTGCGTGCCTTGCCGTCGTTGCGTGAGGAAAACCGCCGCCTTCAGCGCCTGCTGATCGGTAACGCGGTTGACCTGGAGCTCGATGGCAGTGGGCGTTTCCTGGTGCCGCCCCGCCTGCGTGAGTACGCCAAGCTGGACAAGAAGGCGATGCTGGTGGGGCAACTGAACAAATTCCAGCTGTGGGACGAGGATGCCTGGAACGCGGTTTCGGCAGCCGACCTTGCAGCTATCCAACAACCGGGCGCCATGCCCGACGATTTGCGTGACCTGATCCTGTGACCATAGATAGCGGCTTCAACCACATCACCGTCCTGCTCGACGAAGCTGTCGAGGCATTGGCCCTGCGCGCCGACGGTTGCTATCTGGACGGCACCTTCGGACGTGGCGGCCATAGCCGCCTTATTCTCAGCAAGCTCGGCCCCCAGGGGCGGCTGCTGGGCTTCGACAAAGATCCTCAGGCGATTGCCACAGGGCAAGCGCTGGCGGCCGAAGACGGCCGCTTTGTCATTGTGCAGCGCAGCTTTGCCGAGCTGGGCGCGGAAGTGGCCGAGCGCGGCCTGCATGGCAAGGTCAGCGGCATCCTGCTTGACCTGGGCGTGTCTTCGCCGCAACTGGACGACCCCGAGCGCGGCTTCAGCTTCCTCAACGACGGCCCGCTGGACATGCGCATGAACCCCAACCAGGGCATCAGCGCTGCCGAGTTCATTGCCACCGCGCCCGTCGAAGAAATTGCCCGTGTGTTCAAGGAATACGGCGAGGAGCGCTTTGCCGGGCGCATGGCACGTGCCGTGGTCGAGCGCCGCGAGCAGCAGCCGTTCACCCGTACTGCCGACCTTGCCGAAGTGCTCAAGGTTGCCAACCCAGCCTGGGAAAAGGGCAAGAACCCGGCAACCCGTGCCTTCCAGGGCCTGCGTATCCACGTCAACAACGAGCTGGGCGACCTTGAGGCCGGCCTTGAAGCGGCGCTCGATGCCCTGGAAGTCGGCGGCCGCCTGGCGGTCATCAGCTTCCACTCGCTGGAAGACCGCATCGTCAAGCTGTTCATGCGCAAGCTGGTCAAGGGCGAGGCCGATAACCTGCCGCGCAACCTGCCGGTGCAGCACAAGGCGTTCGAGCCGAAGGTCAAGCTCATCGGCAAGGCCCAGTTCGCCTCCGACGCCGAACTCAAGGCCAACCCGCGGTCGCGCAGCGCCGTGATGCGGGTGGCGGAGAAGCTTCGGTGAGCCGGCTCTTTGCCAAGCCCCTGCCTGGCGGGAGCTTCCTCATGCTTTTGCTGTTCGTTGGCGTGCTGGTTTCGGCCATCGCGGTGTCCTACAGCGCGCACTGGAACCGCCAACTGCTCAATACCCTGTACGGTGAATTGAACGAGCGAGACAAGGCCCAGGCCGAATGGGGCCGGTTGATCCTCGAACAAAGCACCTGGACCGCCTCCAGCCGCATCGAGAACCTGGCTTCCGAGCAGCTGAAGATGCGCGTGCCTGCCGCTGACGAAGTGCGGATGGTGGCGCCATGATGAAGCTCGAAGGCGCACTCTATCCCTGGCGCTTCCGGGTGGTGATCGGCCTGCTGGCACTGATGGTCGGTGCCATCTGCTGGCGCATCATCGACCTGCAGGTGGTCGACCGCGACTTCCTCAAGGGCCAGGGCGACGCCCGTAGCCTGCGGCATATCCCGATTCCGGCGCACCGCGGGTTGATTACCGACCGCAACGGCGAGCCGCTGGCCGTGAGTACCCCGGTCACCACCCTGTGGGCCAACCCCAAGGAAATGCAGGCCGCCAAGGACCGCTGGCCACAGCTGGCGGCAGCCCTGGGCCAGAACGCCCAGCAACTGACTGAGCGCCTGACCCAGCTGGCCAACAAGGAATTCATCTACCTGGTCCGCGGCCTGACCCCGGAGCAGGGCCAGCACGTGCTCGACCTCAAGGTGCCGGGTGTGTACGGCCTGGAAGAGTTCCGCCGCTTCTACCCAGCCGGTGACGTGACCGCGCACATGGTCGGCTTCACCGACCTCGACGATCACGGCCGTGAAGGCGTGGAGCTGGCCTATGACGAATGGCTCGCCGGGGTGCCCGGCAAGCGGCAAGTGATCAAGGACCGGCGTGGCCGGCTGATCAAGGACATCCAGGTCACCAAGAACGCCAAGGCCGGCAAGACCTTGGCGTTGTCGATCGACCTGCGCCTGCAATACCTGGCCACCCGCGAACTGCGCAACGCCATTGCCGAGCAGGACGCCAAGGCCGGTAGCCTGGTGATCATGGACGTGAAAACCGGCGAAGTGCTGGCCATGGTCAACCAGCCGACCTACAACCCCAACAACCGCCGCAGCATGTTCCCGGCGGCCATGCGCAACCGGGCGATCATCGACGTGTTCGAGCCAGGCTCCACGGTCAAGCCGATCTCCATGAGCGCGGCGCTGCAGAGCGGCCGCTGGAAGCCGACCGACAAGGTCGAGGTGTACCCGGGCAGCCTGCAGATCGGCCGTTACACCATCAAGGACGTGTCCAAGAGCGAGGGCCCGATCCTCGACCTGACCGGCATCCTGATCAACTCCAGTAACGTGGGCATGAGCAAGATCGCCTTCGATATCGGCGGCGAGGCCATCTACCGGGTGATGTCCCAGGTTGGCCTGGGCCAGTACACCGGCCTTGGCTTCCCCGGCGAGCGTGTTGGCAACCTGCCCAACCACCGCGAGTGGCGCAAGGCCGAAACCGCCACCCTGTCCTACGGCTATGGCGTGTCGGTGACCGCCTTGCAGTTGGTACATGCCTACGCGGCGCTGGCCAACGACGGCAAGATGGTGCCGCTGTCGATCCTCAAGGTCGACAAGGCGCCAGAAGCGGTGCAGGCCATTCCGAAGGAAACCGCCGAAACCATCCAGGGCATGCTGCAGCAGGTGATCGAAGCACCGCGCGGTGTGTTCCGTGCCCAGGTGCCGTTCTATCACGTGGCCGGCAAGTCTGGTACTGCGCGCAAGGCCACCGTCGGCTCCAAGGGCTACACCGAAAACGCCTACCGTTCGCTGTTCGCCGGCTTCGGCCCGATGAGCGACCCACGCTACGCCATCGTCGTGGTGATCGACGAACCGGGCAAGGGCGGCTACTTCGGTGGCCTGGTTTCGGCACCGGTATTCAGCAAGGTCATGTCCGGCACCCTGCGCCTGATGAACGTGCCGCCAGATAACCTGCCGCCACCAACCGACCCGCAGCAGGCCAGTGCAGTACCCGCCAAGGGAGGGCGTGGATGATGACGATGCCATTGAGCAAACTGTTCGCCAACGCCAGCCAGGATCCACTGATCCGCGAACTGACCCTGGACAGCCGTCAGGTGCGTCAGGGCGATCTGTTCCTGGCCGTGCCCGGCGCCAAGGTCGATGGCCGCGAGCACATCGCCGATGCCCTGGCCCGTGGTGCCGCCGCCGTGGCCTACGAAGAGCACGGCGCCAACGTGCTGCCGCTGACCGACGTGCCGCTGATTCCGGTGAAAGGCCTGATCGGCCAGCTGTCGCAGATCGCCGGCCGCTTCTATGGCGAGCCGAGCCGCCAGCTGCACCTGGTCGGTGTCACCGGCACCAACGGCAAAACCAGCGTGACCCAGCTGGTGGCCCAGGCGCTCGATGCGCTGGGCCTGCGTTGCGGCCTGATCGGCACCCTTGGCACGGGCTTCTATGGTGAGCTGCAGAGCGGCCGCCTGACCACGCCCGACCCCATCGCCGTGCAGTCCACCCTGAACGACCTGAAGAAGGGCGGCGCCAAGGCCGTGGCCATGGAAGTGTCTTCCCATGCCCTGGAGCAGGGCCGGGTGGCCGCGCTGGAATTCGACATCGCGGTGATGACCAACCTGTCGCGCGACCACCTGGACTACCACGGCAGCATGGAGGCCTACGAGGCCGCCAAGGCCAAGCTGTTCGCCTGGCCGAGCCTGCGCTGCCAGGTGGTCAATCTGGACGATGGGTTCGGTCGTCGCCTGGCCGAGGATTTTGCCCGCCGCCCGGTTGCCGACCATATCGAAACTCGGCTGCTCAGCTATAGCCTGGAAAACCCGGACGCTGCGCTGTTCTGCCGTGAAGCCCACTTCGATGACGATGGCGTGCGCGCCATCCTCGTCACCGCCCAGGGTGAGCGTACCCTGCGCAGCCAGCTGCTTGGGCGCTTCAACCTGAGCAACATGCTGGCTGCCGTGGCCACCTTGCTGGCGCTGGACTACCCGCTGGACGAAATTCTCAAGGTCACGCCGAAACTGCAGGGCCCTGTGGGGCGCATGCAGCGCCTGGGCGGCGGTGACAAGCCGTTGGTGGTGGTCGACTACGCCCACACTCCTGATGCCCTGGAGAAAGTGCTCGAAGCCCTGCGCCCGCACGCCCATGGCCGGCTGTTGTGCCTGTTCGGCTGTGGCGGTGACCGCGACCGCGGCAAGCGTCCGCTGATGGCCGAAGTGGCCGAGCGCCTGGCCGACCGCGTGCTGGTCACTGACGACAACCCGCGCAGCGAAGACCCGCTGCGTATCTTCGACGACATTCGCCCTGGTTTCGCCAAGCCCGCCGACGTCGAGTTCGTCGCCGGCCGTGGCGAGGCCATCGCCCACCTGATCGCCACTGCTGCTGCCAGCGACGTGATCGTCCTGGCCGGCAAGGGGCATGAGGATTACCAGGAAATTCATGGCGAGCGCCATGCCTTCTCCGACCTGATCGAAGCCGACAAGGCACTTGCAGCCTGGGAGGCTCCACATGCTTAAGCCCATGATACTCAGCCAGCTGACCGAGGCACTGAACGCGCGCCTGGTCGGTGCCGACGCAAGCTTCACCGGCGTCAGCATCGACAGCCGCACGGTCGGCGCCGGGCAGCTGTTCGTTGCCCTGGCCGGCCCGCGCTTCGATGGCCACGACTACCTTGCCGACGTGCAGGCCAAGGGCGCCGTCGCTGCCCTGGTCGAGCGCGAGGTTGCAGGGGTCGACCTGCCGCAGCTGCTGGTTGCCGACTGCCGCATCGCCCTTGGCCAGCTGGGCGCCCTGAACCGCGCCGGCTTCGACAAGCCCGTGGTGGCCATCACCGGCTCCAGCGGCAAGACCACGGTCAAGGAGATGCTGGCCAGTATCCTGCGTACCCGTGGCCTGGTGCATGCCACCCGCGGCAACCTCAACAACGACCTCGGCGCGCCGCTGACCCTGCTGGAAATCGCCCCGGAGCACAGCGCCGCGGTGATCGAGCTGGGCGCCTCGCGCATTGGCGAAATCCGCTACACCGTCGGCCTCACCCGGCCGCAGGTGGTCATCATCAACAACGCTGGCACCGCCCACGTGGGTGAGTTCGGCGGCCCGGAGAAGATTGTCGAGGCCAAGGGCGAAATCCTCGAAGGCCTGGGCGAGGGCGGTATCGCCATCCTCAACCTGGACGACAAGGCATTCGCCACCTGGCAGGCCCGCGCCGGTGCGCACACGGTGGTCAGCTTCGCCCGCTGCGACGCCCGCGCCGACTTCCACGCCAGCCACATCGACCGTGATGCCCGCGGCTGCCCGTCGTTCACCCTGCATGGCGCCGGTGAGTCGGTGGCCGTGCAGCTCAACGTTCTCGGCGAGCACAACGTCAGCAACGCCCTGGCCGCCGCCGCCGCCGCCCATGCCGTTGGTCTGAGCCTCAACGGCATCGCTGCCGGGCTCAATGCCGTGCAACCGGTCAAGGGCCGCACTGTGGCGCAAATCGCCGCGAACGGCGTGCGCGTGATTGATGACAGTTACAATGCAAATCCCACCTCGATGTGCGCGGCCATTGATATACTCCGCGGCTTTTCCGGGCGCACCGTTCTGGTGCTGGGGGATATCGGCGAACTGGGCCAGTGGGCGGAAGAAGGTCACCGTCAGGTGGGCGAGTACGCGCGCGGCAAGGTCGATGCCCTGTATGCAGTGGGTTCCAACATGATTCATGCGGTATCGGCGTTCGGCGCCGATGGCCGTCATTTCGCCACCCAAGCTGAGCTGATCGACGCCGTTCGTGCCGAGACAGCCAGTGACACCACCATTTTGATCAAAGGCTCGCGCAGTGCTGCGATGGAAAACGTCGTGGCCGCTCTGTGCGGTGCCAGCGGGGAGAAACATTAATGCTGCTGCTGTTGGCTGAGTATCTGCAACAGTTCCACAAGGGCTTCGCGGTCTTCCAGTACCTGTCCCTGCGCGGGATTCTTGGCGTACTGACCGCGTTGTCGCTGGCGCTGTGGCTGGGCCCGTGGATGATCCGTACCCTGCAGATCCGCCAGATCGGTCAGGCCGTTCGTAACGACGGCCCGCAATCGCACCTGTCCAAGTCCGGCACCCCGACCATGGGCGGTGCCTTGATCCTGTCCGCCATCGGCATCAGCACCCTGCTGTGGGCCGACCTGTCCAACCGCTATGTATGGACCGTGCTGATCGTGACCCTGCTGTTCGGGGCCATCGGCTGGGTCGACGACTACCGCAAGGTAATCGAGAAGAATTCCCGTGGCCTGCCGAGCCGCTGGAAGTACTTCTGGCAATCGGTGTTCGGCCTGGGTGCCGCGGTGTTCCTGTACATGAGTGCGCCCACCAGCGTCGAAACCACGCTGATCGTGCCGTTCCTCAAGGACGTTACCATTCCGCTGGGTATCGGTTTCGTGGTGCTGACCTACTTCGTCATCGTCGGCTCCAGCAACGCGGTCAACCTCACCGACGGCCTCGACGGCCTGGCGATCATGCCCACGGTGATGGTCGGCGGTGCCCTGGGCATCTTCTGCTACCTGTCGGGCAACGTGAAGTTCGCCGACTACCTGCTGATTCCGTACGTACCCGGTTCCGGCGAGCTGATCGTGTTCTGTGGCGCGCTGATCGGCGCAGGCCTGGGCTTCCTGTGGTTCAACACTTACCCGGCCCAGGTGTTCATGGGCGACGTCGGTGCCCTGGCACTGGGCGCGGCGCTGGGCACCATCGCGGTGATCGTGCGCCAGGAAATCGTGCTGTTCATCATGGGTGGCATCTTCGTGATGGAAACCCTGTCGGTGGTGATCCAGGTGGCCTCGTTCAAGCTCACCGGCAAGCGCGTGTTCCGCATGGCGCCGATTCACCACCACTTTGAACTCAAGGGCTGGCCCGAGCCGCGCGTGATCGTCCGCTTCTGGATCATCACCGTGATTCTGGTGCTGATCGGCCTGGCAACCCTGAAACTGAGGTAGATGAGCGTGTCTTTGATCGCTTCCGACCAATTCCGCATCGTTGTCGGCCTCGGCAAGAGCGGCATGTCCCTGGTTCGCTTCCTGGCGAACCGGGGCATTGCCTTTGCGGTCGCCGACACCCGTGAGCAACCGCCGGAACTGGAAACCCTGCGCCGTGATTACCCGCAGGTGGAAGTGCGCTGTGGTGAACTGGACGTGGACTTCCTGTGCCGCGCCAGCACGCTGTATGTCAGCCCGGGCCTGGCCCTGGCCACGCCTGCCTTGCAGCAGGCAGCGGCACGTGGCGTGCAACTGTCTGGTGACATCGAGCTGTTCGCCCGCTACGCCAAGGCGCCGATCGTGGCGATCAGCGGCTCCAACGCCAAGAGCACCGTCACCACCCTGGTCGGCGACATGGCGGCCAAGGCTGGCAAGCGCGTGGCCGTGGGCGGCAACCTCGGCACCCCGGCGCTCGACCTTTTGAGCGACGAGGTGGAGCTGTACGTGCTGGAGCTGTCGAGCTTCCAGTTGGAAACCACCGACCAGCTCAACGCTGAAGTGGCCACGGTGCTGAACATCAGCGAAGACCACATGGACCGCTACAGCGGCCTGCCGGCCTACCACCTGGCCAAGCACCGGATCTTCCGTGGCGCCCGCCAGGTCGTGGTCAACCGCCAGGACGCCCTCAGCCGGCCGCTGCCGGTGGAAGGCCGCCCGTGCTTCACCTTCGGCCTCAACCAGCCGGACTTCAAGGCCTTCGGCCTGCGTGAAGTCGACGGCGAAAAATACCTGGCATACGAGTTCCAGGCGCTGATGCCGGTGCGCGAACTGAAAGTGCGCGGTGCCCACAACCAGAGCAACGCCCTGGCTGCCCTGGCCCTGGGCCATGCCGCAGGCCTGCCGTTCGCGCCAATGCTCGACGCCCTGCGCGAGTTCGGTGGCCTGGCCCACCGCTGCCAGTGGGTGCGCGAGCGCAACGGGGTGAACTGGTACGACGATTCCAAGGCCACCAATGTCGGGGCTGCCCTGGCCGCCATCGAAGGCCTGGGCGCCGATATCGAAGGCAAGCTGGTGCTGATTGCCGGCGGTGATGGCAAGGGCGCTGATTTCGCCGCCCTGCGCGAGCCGGTTCAGCGCTTCTGCCGCGCCGTGGTGCTGCTTGGCCGTGACGCCGAGCGCCTGGCCCAGGCCCTGGGCGATGGCGTGCCGCAGGTCAGGGTCAAGACCCTGGACGACGCCGTGCAGCAGTGCGCCGAGCTGGCCCGCCCGGGCGATGCGGTGTTGCTGTCGCCGGCCTGCGCCAGCCTCGACATGTTCAAGAACTTCGAAGAGCGTGGGCGCCTGTTCGCCCAGGCGGCGGGAGGGCTGGCATGATCTTCGGCGTCTTCAAGCCTTACCCGTCGCCGCTGATCAGCGGCCGTGGCATCGACCTCGACTTCCCGCTGCTGGCCGGTTGCCTGGCACTGCTGGGCCTTGGCCTGGTGATGATTACCTCGGCGTCCTCGGAAGTGGCCGCCGTGCAGTCCGGCAACCCGCTGTACCACATGTTCCGCCACCTGGTGTACGTGTTCCTCGGCCTGGTCGCCTGCGGTGCGACCATGATGGTGCCGATCGCCACCTGGCAACGCATGGGCTTCATGATGCTGATCGGCGCCTTCGGCCTGCTGGTCATGGTGCTGCTGCCGGGCATTGGCCGTGAGGTGAACGGTTCGATGCGCTGGATCGGGTTCAGCTTCTTCAACGTGCAGCCTTCGGAAATCGCCAAGGTGTTCGTGGTCATCTACCTGGCCGGTTACCTGGTGCGGCGCCAAACCGAAGTGCGTGAAACCTGGATGGGCTTCTTCAAGCCGTTCATCGTGTTGCTGCCGATGGCTGCCTTGCTGCTGATGGAGCCGGACTTCGGCGCCACCGTGGTGATGATGGGCGCCGCCGCGGCGATGCTGTTCCTGGGCGGGGTGGGGTTGTTCCGCTTCAGCTTGATGGTGGTGCTGGCGGTGTTCGCGGTGTTCGTGCTGGTGCAGGCGCAGCCGTACCGGATGGCGCGCCTGATTACCTTCACCGACCCCTGGTCCGACCAGTTCGGCTCCGGCTACCAGCTGACCCAGGCACTGATCGCCTTCGGCCGTGGCGAGTGGCTGGGCGTGGGCCTGGGCAACAGCGTGCAGAAGCAGTTCTACCTGCCGGAGGCGCACACCGACTTCGTGTTCTCGGTACTGGCCGAGGAACTGGGCGTGGTCGGCTCGCTGGTGACCATCGCGCTGTTTGTGTTCGTCACCATTCGTGCCCTGTACATCGGCCTGTGGGCCGAGAAGGCCAAGCAGTTCTTCTCTGCCTACATGGCCTTTGGCCTGGCGTTCCTGTGGATCGGCCAGTTCCTGATCAACATCGGGGTGAACGTCGGCCTGCTGCCGACCAAGGGCCTGACCCTGCCGTTCCTCAGTTACGGCGGTTCATCGCTGGTGATCTGCTGCGCCTGCGTGGGCTTGTTGCTGCGTATCGAGTGGGAAAGCCGCACGCACCTGGGCAGCGAGGAACACGAATTCAATGAAAGCGATTTTGCCGAGGAGACCAGTCATGGCCGCTGACGGCAAGAACGTACTGATCATGGCTGGCGGCACCGGGGGCCATGTGTTCCCGGCCCTGGCCTGCGCCCGTGAGTTCCAGGCGCGCGGCTACACCGTGCACTGGCTGGGCACCCCGCGTGGCATCGAGAACGAACTGGTGCCACAAGCCGGCCTGCCGCTGCACCTGATCCAGGTCACGGGCCTGCGCGGCAAGGGCAAGCTGTCGCTGCTCAAGGCGCCGTTCACCCTGGTCAAGGCCGTGCTGCAGGCGCGGCGCATCGTGCGCCAGCTCAAACCTGTGTGCGTGGTCGGCTTCGGCGGCTATGTGACCGGCCCCGGTGGTGTGGCTGCGCGCCTGTGCGGCGTGCCGCTGGTGATCCATGAGCAGAACGCCCGCGCCGGCACCACCAACCGCCTGTTGCTGCCACTGGCAGCGCGGGTGTGCGAGGCCTTCCCGGCCACCTTCGCCAGCAGTGAAAAGCTGCGTACCACCGGCAACCCGGTGCGCCCTGAACTGTTCATGGACGCCGTGCGCGCCCCCCTGGCCGAGCGCCGTGCGCGGCTGTTGGTCATGGGCGGCAGCCTGGGTGCGGAACCATTGAACAAATTGTTGCCTAAGGCCCTGTCGGAAGTGCCGGCAAGCCTGCGCCCGGAGGTGTTTCACCAGGCCGGGAAGAACCACGGGCCAGTCACCGCCGAGCGCTATCGCGAAGTCGGTGTCGAGGCTCAGGTCGAGCCGTTCATCAAGGACATGGCCCATGCCTATGGCTGGGCCGACATGGTGGTGTGCCGGGCCGGTGCCCTGACCGTCAGCGAGCTGGCGGCAGCGGGCCTGCCCTCGATGCTGGTGCCCTTGCCCCACGCCATCGACGACCACCAGACCCACAACGCCCAATATCTGGCCCGGGAAGGCGCAGCCTTCCTCATGCCACAAGCGACAACTGGCGCAGCGCAGCTCGCTGAACGCCTGAACGAGGTGCTGATGCAACCCGAGAAACTCAACACCATGGCTGGCACCGCACGGCGCCTGGCCAAACCTGCTGCAACCAGCACCGTGGTCGATATCTGCCTGGAGGTGGCCCATGGTTGAAAGCCAGAAAGCCATGCCCCAGCCGAAGATGGGCCGTATCAACCGCATCCACTTCGTCGGTATCGGCGGCGTGGGCATGTGCGGTATCGCCGAAGTGCTGCTGAACCTGGGTTACCAGGTGTCCGGTTCCGACCTCAAGGCCTCGCCGGTTACCGAGCGCCTGGAGTCGTTCGGTGCCGAGATCTTCGTTGGCCACCGTGCCGAGAACGCCGCCAATGCCGACGTGCTGGTGGTGTCCAGCGCCATCAACCCGGCCAACCCGGAAGTCGCCACTGCCCTGGAACGCCGCATTCCCGTGGTGCCGCGCGCCGAAATGCTGGCCGAGCTGATGCGCTATCGCCATGGCGTGGCGGTTGCCGGCACCCACGGCAAGACCACCACCACCAGCCTGCTGGCCTCGGTGTTCGCCGCCGGTGGCCTGGACCCGACCTTCGTCATCGGTGGCCGCCTGACCGCCGCCGGCACCAACGCGCAGCTGGGCACCAGCCGCTACCTGATTGCCGAAGCCGATGAAAGCGACGCCAGCTTCCTGCACCTGCAGCCCATGGTTGCCGTGGTCACCAACATCGACGCCGACCACATGGCCACCTACGAAGGCGACTTCAACAAGCTGAAGAAAACCTTCGTCGAGTTCCTGCACAACCTGCCGTTCTATGGCCTGGCCGTGGTGTGCCTGGACGACCCGGTGGTGCGCGAGATCCTGCCGCAGGTCAAGCGCCCGACCGTTACCTATGGCTTCACCGAAGAGGCCGACATCCGCGCCATCAACGTGCGCCAGCAGGGCATGCAAACCCATTTCACCGTGCTGCGTCGCGACCGCGAGCCGCTTGAAGTGTCGGTGAACATGCCGGGCAACCACAACGTGCTCAACGCCTTGGCCACCATCGCCATTGCCACCGACGAGGGCATCAGCGACGAAGCCATCGTCCAGGGCCTGTCCTGCTTCCAGGGCGTCGGCCGGCGCTTCCAGGTGTACGGCGAGCTGCCGGTCGAGGGTGGCAGCGTGATGCTGGTGGACGACTACGGCCACCACCCGACCGAAGTGGCCGCGGTGATCAAGGCCGTGCGCGGTGGCTGGCCAAGCCGGCGCCTGGTGATCGTCTACCAGCCGCACCGCTATAGCCGTACCCGCGACCTGTACGACGATTTCGTGCAGGTGCTGGGCGATGCCAACGTGCTGCTGCTGATGGAGGTCTACCCGGCCGGTGAAGAGCCAATCCCCGGTGCCGACAGCCGCCAGCTGTGCCACAGCATTCGCCAGCGCGGCAAGTTGGACCCGATCTACATCGAACGTGGCGCCGAGCTTGCGCCACTGGTCAAGCCGCTGCTGCGTGCCGGCGACATCCTGATCTGCCAGGGTGCCGGCGACGTCGGCGGCCTGGCCCCGCAACTGATGAAAAGCCCGCTGTTCGCAGGCGCCAAGCAGGAGAAGTCGAAATGACCAGCGCCTACGCAACCTTGCACTCGACCCTGGACGTCAAGGCGTTCGGCCGCGTCGCCGTGCTGTACGGCGGCAAGAGCGCCGAGCGTGAAGTGTCGCTGAAATCCGGCGCCGCCGTGATCGAGGCGCTGACCAGCGCCGGTGTCGACGTGGTCGCCATCGACGTCGGTGACGACCTGCTGGCGCGCCTGCAGGCAGAGAAAATCGACCGCGCCTTCATCATCCTCCACGGCCGTGGCGGTGAAGACGGCAGCATGCAGGGCCTGCTTGAGTGCCTGGGCATCCCCTACACCGGCAGCGGCATCCTTGCCTCGGCCCTGGCCATGGACAAGCTGCGCACCAAGCAGGTGTGGCAGAGCCTGGGTATTCCAACCCCGCGCCACGCGGTGCTGGCAAGCGCCGAAGATTGTGTTGCAGCCGGCACGGAACTGGGCTTCCCGCTGATCGTCAAACCAGCCCATGAAGGCTCTAGCATCGGCATGGCCAAGGTGAACAGCGAGCAGGAACTGGTCGCTGCCTGGCAAGACGCCGCCAACTACGATTCGCAGGTTCTGGTCGAGCAATGGATTCACGGCCCGGAGTTCACCATCGCGGTACTGCGCGGCCAGGTGCTGCCGCCGATCGCGCTGGGCACCCCGCACGTGTTCTACGACTACGACGCCAAGTACATCGCCAATGACACCCAGTACCGCATCCCATGCGGCCTGGACAGTGCCAAGGAGCAGGAACTGATCGACCTGACCGCGCGCGCCTGCGATGCCATCGGCATCGAAGGCTGGGGCCGGCTGGACGTGATGCAGGACGAGCAGGGCCGGTTCTGGCTGCTCGAAGTCAACACCGCACCGGGCATGACCGACCACAGCCTGGTGCCCATGGCGGCCCGTGCGGCCGGCCTGGACTTCCAGCAACTGGTGCTGGCAATCCTGGCCGACAGCGTCGTGACGCGAGGTTAAGACCATGCAAGGCGCAATGATACGTCAGCAGCAACCCGTTACCGGCCGAAGCAAGCCGGTGCCGCGTGGTGCCAGCCGACTGGTGGCCGACGAGCCCGTATCGGCGCGCCTGCCGCGGCCCAGCCTGGGTGGCCTGAAGCGCTTGCTGTGGCCGATCGTGCTGGTGGCAGCCGGCTTTGGCGCCTACGAAGGTGCCATTCGCCTGATGCCCTATGCCGACCGGCCGATCACCAAGATCGACGTGCAGGGCGACCTCAGCTACATCAGCCAGCAGTCGGTGCAGCAGCGCATTGCCCCCTACGTGGCGGCGAGCTTCTTCAGCGTCGACCTGACGGCGATGCGCGCCGAGCTTGAGCAGATGCCGTGGATCGCCCATGCCGAGGTGCGCCGCGTGTGGCCCGATGAGGTGGTAATTCGCCTGGAAGAACAGCTGCCGGTGGCGCGCTGGGGCGACGAGGCCCTGCTCAACAACCAGGGCCAGGCCTTTACCCCGCGCGAGCTGGCCAACTATGAGCACCTGCCGCAGCTGTTCGGGCCGCAGCGTGCCCAGCAACAAGTCATGCAGCAGTATCAGGTATTGAGCCAGATGCTGCGCCCCTTGGGCTTTTCCATCGCTCGCCTGGAGCTGCGCGAGCGAGGCAGCTGGTTCCTGACCACCGGTGCCGGTAGCACCGGGCCGGGCATCGAGCTGCTGCTGGGGCGCGACCATCTGGTGGAGAAGATGCGCCGTTTCATTGCCATTTACGACAAGACGCTCAAAGAGCAGATCACCAATATCGCCCGCATTGATCTGCGTTATTCCAACGGACTTGCCGTTGGTTGGCGGGAACCGATTGCACCGACGACGGCCAAACCCGCCGTTGCGAAGAATTAGAGAGAGGCAGGACCATGGCAAACGCGCATAGCGGCAAAATGATCGTCGGGCTGGACATCGGCACCTCCAAGGTGGTGGCGCTGGTGGGTGAAGTGGGCCAAGACGGCACCCTCGAGATCGTGGGTATCGGCACCCACCCGTCCCGCGGCCTGAAAAAAGGCGTGGTGGTGAACATCGAGTCGACCGTGCAGTCGATCCAGCGCGCGGTGGAAGAGGCCCAGCTGATGGCCGGCTGCCGCATCCACTCGGCGTTCGTCGGCGTGGCCGGCAACCACATCCGCAGCCTGAACTCCCACGGTATCGTCGCGATTCGTGACCGCGAGGTCAGCCTGGCGGACCTGGAGCGTGTGCTCGACGCCGCCCAGGCCGTGGCCATTCCGGCCGACCAGCGCGTGCTGCACACCCTGCCGCAGGACTACGTGATCGACAACCAGGAAGGCGTGCGCGAGCCGCTGGGCATGTCTGGCGTGCGCCTGGAAGCCAAGGTCCACGTGGTTACCTGCGCGGTCAACGCGGCGCAGAACATCGAGAAGTGCGTGCGCCGTTGCGGCCTGGAAATCGACGACATCATCCTTGAACAGCTGGCATCGGCCTACTCGGTGCTGACCGATGACGAGAAAGAGCTGGGCGTGTGCCTGGTGGACATCGGCGGTGGCACCACCGATATCGCCATCTTCACCGAAGGCGCCATCCGCCACACCGCGGTGATCCCGATTGCCGGCGACCAGGTGACCAACGACATCGCCATGGCCCTGCGCACGCCCACCCAGTACGCCGAGGAAATCAAGATCCGCTACGCCTGCGCCCTGGCCAAGCTGGCCGGTGCCGGCGAAACCATCAAGGTGCCAAGCGTGGGCGATCGCCCACCGCGCGAACTGTCGCGCCAGGCCCTGGCCGAAGTGGTGGAGCCGCGTTACGACGAGCTGTTCACCCTGATTCAGGCTGAACTGCGCCGCAGCGGCTACGAGGACCTGGTGCCTGCCGGCATCGTCCTCACCGGCGGCACCGCGAAAATGGAAGGCGCCGTGGAACTGGCCGAGGAAATCTTCCACATGCCGGTACGCCTGGGCGTGCCGCACAGCGTTCGGGGGCTGAGCGACGTGGTGCGCAACCCGATCTATTCCACCGGCGTGGGCTTGCTCACCTACGGCCTGCAGAAGCAGTCCGAGGACTTGCCCCTGACCGGTAACATCAGCAGCAACAGCTATGGCGATGAACCGAAGGCCCCAGTGCTTGAGCGCTTCAAGCGGTGGGTTCAGGGCAACTTCTAAGTTTCAAAGCAGTAGTGGTAGGCGCGACAACTAGAGAACTGTAAGGAGAGGGAAAATGTTCGAGCTCGTAGACAACGTCCCGCAAAGCCCGGTCATCAAAGTGATCGGCGTCGGCGGTGGCGGCGGCAACGCCGTCAACCACATGGTGAAGAGCAGCATCGAAGGCGTCGAGTTCATCTGCGCCAACACCGATGCCCAGGCGCTGAAAAACATTGGCGCACGCACCATCCTGCAACTGGGTACCGGCGTAACCAAAGGGCTGGGTGCCGGTGCCAACCCGGAAGTCGGCCGCCAGGCCGCGCTGGAAGACCGTGAGCGCATCGCCGAGGTGCTGCAGGGCACCAACATGGTGTTCATCACCACCGGCATGGGCGGCGGTACCGGCACCGGTGCGGCGCCGATCATCGCCGAAGTGGCCAAGGAAATGGGCATCCTCACCGTTGCGGTGGTGACCCGTCCGTTCCCGTTCGAAGGCCGCAAGCGCATGCAGATCGCCGATGAAGGCATTCGCATGCTGGCTGAAAGCGTCGACTCGCTGATCACCATCCCCAACGAGAAGCTGCTGACCATCCTGGGCAAGGATGCCAGCCTGCTGTCCGCCTTCGCCAAGGCCGACGATGTACTGGCCGGTGCCGTGCGTGGTATCTCCGATATCATCAAGCGCCCGGGCATGATCAACGTCGACTTCGCCGACGTGCGTACCGTGATGGGTGAAATGGGCATGGCGATGATGGGTACTGGCTGCGCCAGCGGCCCGAACCGCGCCCGTGAAGCCACCGAGGCGGCGATTCGCAACCCACTGCTCGAAGACGTCAACCTGCAGGGCGCCCGCGGCATCCTGGTGAACATCACTGCTGGCCCGGACCTGTCGCTGGGTGAATACTCCGACGTGGGTAGCATCATCGAAGCCTTCGCCTCCGACCACGCGATGGTCAAGGTCGGCACCGTGATCGACCCGGACATGCGCGACGAACTGCACGTGACCGTGGTTGCCACTGGTCTGGGCGCGCGCATCGAAAAACCGGTAAAAGTGGTCGACAACACCCTGCAGACTGCCCAGCAGGTGTACGAGTCTTCCAACCCGGCGCCGGTTCGCCAGGAGCAGCCAGCCGTCAACTACCGCGACCTAGAGCGCCCGACGGTAATGCGCAACCAGGCTCACGCCGGTGCTGCGGCAGCCGCCAAGCTCAACCCACAGGACGACCTGGATTACCTCGACATTCCAGCCTTCCTGCGTCGTCAGGCCGATTGATGGAATTTATCAGGGGTATAAGGGTGATTGGTGTTCAGCAAAGGCCGGGTCTGTTATTATTCCCAGCCTTTGTTGATACCTGTTCGCAATTAGCGCTGAAGCGGCCAATGCCATGATTAGACAACGCACCCTGAAGAATACCATCCGTGCCACCGGCGTCGGCCTGCACTCCGGGGAGAAGGTCTACCTGACCCTCAAGCCTGCGCCTGTCGACACCGGCATCGTCTTCCGTCGCGCCGACCTCGACCCTGTGGTCGAAATCCCGGCGCGCGCGGCCAATGTGGGCGAGACCACCATGTCCACCACGCTGGTCAACGGTGACGTCAAGGTCGATACGGTCGAGCATTTGCTCTCCGCCATGGCGGGCCTGGGCATCGATAACGCCTACGTCGAGCTCTCCGCCTCGGAAGTGCCGATCATGGATGGCAGCGCCGGTCCCTTCGTATTCCTGATTCAGTCTGCCGGCCTGGAAGAACAGGACGCAGCCAAGAAGTTCATCCGCATCCTGCGCGAAGTGACAGTGGTGGAGGGCGACAAGAGCGCCACCTTCCTGCCTTTCGACGGGTTCAAGGTGAGCTTCGAGATCGACTTCGATCACCCGGTCCTCAAGGGCCAGACCCAAAGTGCGGTGGTAGACTTCTCCAGCACTTCCTTCGTCAAGGAAGTCAGCCGCGCCCGTACCTTCGGTTTCATGCGTGACATCGAGTACCTGCGCAAGCACAACCTTGCGCTGGGCGGCAGTGTCGAGAATGCCATCGTGGTCGACGAGACTGGTGTGCTCAACGAAGACGGCCTTCGTTCCGATGACGAATTCGTCAAGCACAAGATCCTCGACGCCATTGGCGACCTTTACCTGCTGGGCAACAGCCTGATCGGCGAGTTCAAGGGCTACAAGTCCGGCCACGCGCTGAACAACCAGCTGCTGCGCAAGCTGATCAAGGAAACCGATGCCTGGGAAGTGGTCACGTTCGAAGATGCCAGCACGGCACCGATCTCGTACATGCGCCCTGTAGCGGCGGTGTAAGTTCGAACACTCTCTAGTTCATTAAGGCCACCTTCGGGTGGCCTTTTTTATTTCAGCCCTTGCCTTTGTTGGCGTGGCTGGCCAGGCGTTCGAGGGCGGCGCGCAGCTTGGGGTCGGCGATACCTTCTGCCGAATCGCGGATGCTCATTGCGGCGTTGCTCGACAGTTCGGTGGTATTGCCGCCGCGCTTGGCCGGCACCAGTGGCGGCTGCACCTTGTACAGGATGCGCTTGAGGTTGCCGAAGGCTTCCAGTTCCTGAAGCTGGCGCAGCAGGCGTTTTTGCTGGTAGCGCAGGCGGGTGGCCCAGTGCCCGTCGGTGACCACCAGCAGCAGCGTGCCGTCACGCCAGGACGCCACATGACAATGTTCGCGCGCAGCCGGCTGCAACTGGCTTTCCAGCAGGCGCTGCAGGTGCTCCAGGCGCTCGGCCTGGTTCAGCAGCAGGCGCAGCGGGCGGTTCTGGCGCAGCAGGGCGGCGGGGGGCTGGGCGGGGGAGGGTTTGAAGGCCATGGCGGTTTGCATGAAGTTACAAGATGGGCAGTCTAACATCTCTGTTGCCTGTGCCGGCCTCTTCGCGGGGCAAGCCCGCTCCTACAGATAGTGCGCGATTCCTGTAGGAGCGGGCTTGTCCCGCGAAGAGGCCAGTGCAAGATACGAGTCATTCTCGCTACGTTTCATCAACCTGAAGGTTGAACTCAGGGAAAATGCCCCTATCTTAGAAAAGCCCCCGCCTAAGCGCTGTGCCAGCATCGTGGCAATCGACCACTTTCCTCACCATCGTTTCCGGGTAGAATGCTCGTTCGCATGCGGCCTCAGGGCTGCACGGGCGACTCATGGGGCCGCCCTCCATCCCTACGTGTGGAAGATCCTGCCGATATGTTTGCGCCTTTGTTAAAAAAACTTTTTGGAAGCAAGAACGAGCGTGAAGTCAAACGCATGCTCAAGACGGTAGCTATCGTCAATGCCTTCGAAGAGAAGATGGTGGCCCTCTCCGACGAGCAACTGCGGGGCAAGACCGCAGAGTTCAAGGAACGCTTGGCCAAAGGCGAGACCCTGGACCAGCTGTTGCCCGAAGCCTTCGCCGTGGCCCGTGAGGCCGGCAAGCGCGTGATGGGCATGCGCCACTTCGACGTGCAGCTGATCGGTGGCATGACCCTTCACGAGGGCATGATCGCAGAAATGCGTACCGGTGAAGGCAAGACCTTGGTCGGTACCCTGGCCGTGTACCTGAACGCACTGTCCGGCAAGGGCGTGCACGTGGTCACGGTGAACGACTACCTGGCCCGCCGTGACGCCAACTGGATGCGCCCGCTGTACGAATTCCTCGGCCTGTCCGTGGGCATCGTCTCGGCCTTCCAGCCGCCTGAAGAAAAGCGCGCTGCCTACGCCGCCGACATCACCTACGGCACCAACAACGAATTCGGTTTCGACTACCTGCGCGACAACATGGCGTTCAGCCAGGAAGAGAAGTTCCAGCGTGAACTCAACTTCGCGGTGATCGACGAAGTCGACTCGATCCTCATCGACGAAGCCCGTACCCCGCTGATCATCTCTGGCCAGGCCGAAGACAGCTCCAAGCTGTACATCGAGATCAACCGCCTGATCCCGCGCCTGACCCAGCACATCGAGGAAGTGGAAGGCCAGGTCACCCAGGAAGGCCACTTCACCATCGACGAGAAGAGCCGCCAGGTCGAGCTCAACGAAGCCGGGCACCAGTTCATCGAGGAAATGCTCACCCAAGCCGGCCTGCTGGCCGAGGGCGAGAGCCTGTACTCGGCGCACAACCTGGGCCTGCTGACCCACGTCTATGCCGGCCTGCGTGCGCACAAGCTGTTCCACCGCAACGTCGAGTACATCGTGCAGGACGGCCAGGTGCTGCTGATCGACGAGCACACCGGCCGTACCATGCCGGGCCGTCGCCTGTCCGAAGGCCTGCACCAGGCCATCGAGGCGAAGGAAAACCTGAACATCCAGGCTGAAAGCCAGACCCTGGCTTCGACCACCTTCCAGAACTACTTCCGCCTTTACACCAAGCTGTCCGGCATGACCGGTACCGCCGACACCGAAGCGTTCGAGTTCCAGTCGATCTACGCCCTGAACGTCATGGTCATTCCGCCGAACAAGCCGCTGGCGCGCAAGGACCACAACGACCTGGTGTACCTGACCGCCGACGAGAAATACGCCGCGATCATTGCCGACATCAAGCAAAGCATGACCCAGGGCCGGCCGATTCTGGTGGGTACCGCCACCATCGAAACCTCCGAGCACATGTCGAACCTGCTGAAGCAGGAAGGCATCGACCACAAGGTACTGAACGCCAAGTACCACGAGAAGGAAGCCGAGATCATCGCCCAGGCCGGTGCCCCGGGCGCGCTGACCATCGCCACCAACATGGCTGGCCGTGGTACCGACATTCTGCTGGGCGGTAACTGGGAAGCCGAAGTGGCCGCCCTGGAAAACCCGACCCCTGAGCAGATCGCCCAGATCAAGGCCGACTGGCAGAAGCGTCACCAGCAGGTGATCGAGGCCGGTGGCCTGCACGTGATCGCCTCCGAGCGCCACGAATCGCGCCGTATCGACAACCAGCTGCGTGGCCGCTCCGGCCGTCAGGGCGACCCGGGTTCGAGCCGTTTCTACCTGTCGCTGGAAGACAGCCTGATGCGCATCTTCGCCTCTGACCGGGTGAAGAACTTCATGAAGGCACTGGGTATGCAGTCCGGTGAGGCCATCGAACACCGCATGGTCACCAACGCCATCGAGAAAGCCCAGCGCAAGGTCGAAGGCCGCAACTTCGACATCCGCAAGCAGCTGCTCGAATACGACGATGTGGCCAACGAACAGCGCAAGGTGATCTACCACATGCGCAACAGCCTGCTGGCGGCCGAGAACATTGGCGACACCATCGCCGAGTTCCGCCAGGAAGTGCTCGATGCCACCATCAGCCAGCACATTCCGCCGCAGTCGCTGCCCGAGCAGTGGGACGTGGCCGGCCTCGAGGCTTCGCTGGCCAGCGATTTTGCCATCAAGCTGCCAATCCAGCAGTGGCTCGACGAGGACGATCACCTCTACGAGGAAACCCTGCGCGAGAAGCTGCTGAGCGAAATCACCACGGCCTACACCGAGAAGGAAGACCAGGCCGGCATCGACGCCCTGCGTACCTTCGAGAAGCAGATTCTGCTGCGCGTGCTGGACGACCTGTGGAAAGACCACCTGTCGACCATGGACCACCTGCGCCACGGTATTCACCTGCGTGGCTATGCGCAGAAGAACCCGAAGCAGGAGTACAAGCGCGAGTCGTTCACCCTGTTCCAGGAACTGCTGGAGTCGATCAAGCGCGACACCATCCGCGTGCTGTCGCACGTTCAGGTACGCCGCGAAGACCCGGCCGAAGAAGAAGCCCGCCTGCGCCGCGAAGCCGAGGAGCTGGCCAGCCGCATGCAGTTCCAGCATGCTGCCGCGCCGGGCCTTGAAAGCGAGCTGAGCGAGGAGGGTGCTGAAGTGGCCGTGGCCGCCGCCCCGGTGCGCAACGACCTGAAACTGGGCCGCAACGAGCCGTGCTGGTGTGGTTCGGGCAAGAAATTCAAGCATTGCCATGGTCAGATCGAGTGATCTGATTCACTCGCTGTAACGTGACACACCGGGGGCCGCTGTGCGGCCCATTCGCGGCACAAGGCCGCTCCTACAGGGAACGCGCCCAGCCGGATGGTTGCGATGCCCTTGTAGGAGCGGCCTTGTGCCGCGAATGGGGCGCGAAGCGGCCCCGCTTTTCCCTCATCATTTCACCGTATTTCTAGGAGCGCTCTAATGGCTGTTGGTCTTGGTCCTTTGCCCACCCTGCACCCGGTTCCGGGTTTTGAACTCGGCATCGCTTCTGCCGGCATCAAGCGCCCTGGGCGCAAGGACGTGGTGGTCATGCGCTGCGCCGAAGGCTCCAGCGTCGCAGGCGTGTTCACCCTCAACGCCTTCTGCGCCGCACCGGTGATCCTCTCCAAGCAGCGTGTACAAGGCACCGTGCGCTACCTGCTGACCAACACCGGTAACGCCAACGCCGGCACCGGCGCACCTGGCCTGGCCGCCGCCGAGCGCACCTGCGCCAAGCTGGCCGAGCTGACCGGCGTGCCAGCCGAGTCGGTACTGCCGTTCTCCACCGGCGTGATCGGTGAGCCGCTGCCGGTCGAGAAGATCGAAGGCGCCCTGCAGGCCGCCCTGGACAACCTGTCGGAAAACCACTGGGCTGAAGCCGCCACCGGCATCATGACCACCGACACCCTGCCCAAGGGTGCCAGCCGCCAGTTCCAGCACGACGGCGTGACCGTTACCGTCACCGGTATCAGCAAAGGCGCGGGCATGATCCGCCCGAACATGGCCACCATGCTCGGCTACATCGCAACCGACGCCAAGGTCGCGCCGGCGGTGCTCAAAGACCTGATGCTCGATGGCGCCAACAAGTCGTTCAACCGCATCACCATCGATGGTGACACCTCCACCAACGACTGCTGCATGCTGATCGCCACCGGCAAGGCCAACCTGCCGGAAGTCACCGAGGCCAGCGGCGCGCTGTTCGAAGCGCTGAAAAAGGCCGTGTTCGAAGTGTGCATGGAAGTGGCCCAGGCCATCGTCCGTGACGGCGAAGGCGCGACCAAGTTCGTCACCGTGCAGGTCAACGGCGGGGGCAACCACCAGGAGTGCCTGGATGTGGGTTACGCCGTGGCCCACTCGCCGCTGATCAAGACCGCGCTGTTCGCTTCCGACCCGAACTGGGGCCGTATCCTGGCCGCCGTTGGCCGTGCGGGTGTGCCTGAGCTGGACGTCAGCCTGATCGATGTGTACCTGGACAGCGTGTGCATCGCCAGCCAAGGCGGGCGCAGCCCGAGCTACACCGAGGAGCAAGGCTCGAAGGTGATGGCGCAGGAAGAAATCACCATCCGTATCGAGCTGGGCCGTGGCCAGTGCAGCGAAACCATCTGGACCACCGACCTGTCCCACGAGTACGTGAAGATCAACGCCGAATACCGTACTTGATGTAACGGTTTTTGGCTTGCGGGCCCTTTCGCGACCTGCGGTCGCTCCTACGGGGGGGTGCGTTGCCCTGTGGCAGCGAGCGTAGGGCGCGATAGGGCTTGCACGCCGAATGCCACCCCAAACCATTTACCACTGGCCGGCCTGGCGGAGCGTGAAGGTTGAAACGGATACATGTTGTAGCAGCAGTCATTCGGGGCACCGATGGCCGCATTCTGATAGCCCGGCGCGCCGACACCCAGCACCAGGGCGGCCTCTGGGAATTCCCGGGTGGCAAGGTGGAGCAGGGCGAGGCCGTCGAAGCGGCCCTGGCCCGTGAGCTGCGCGAGGAGCTGGGTATCGACGTGGTGCGTTCGCGGCCACTGATCAAGGTCAGCCATGACTACCCGGACAAGCAGGTGCTGCTGGAGGTTCGCGAAGTCGACGCCTTTACCGGCGAGCCCCACGGCGCCGAAGGCCAGCCACTGGCCTGGGTGGCCCCGCGGGATTTGCCCCAGTACGAATTCCCCGAGGCCAACAAGCCGATCGTCGCCGCAGCACGCCTGCCCGACCAATACCTGATTACCCCCGATGGTCTGGAAGTGCCGCAACTGCTCAAGGGCATCCAGAAGGCGGTGGCCAATGGCATTCGCCTGATCCAGTTGCGCGCGCCAGACATGTACGACCCCAAGTACCGCGATGTGGCGGTGGACGCGGTGGGCCTGTGCGCCGGCAAGGCGCAGCTGATGCTCAAGGGCCCGCTGGAATGGCTGGGCGACTTCCCGTCGGCCGGCTGGCACCTCACGGCTGCGCAGTTGCGCAAGTACGCAGCCAAGGGGCGGCCATTCCCGCAAGCACGCTGGCTGGCGGCGTCTTGCCACAGTGCCGAGGAGCTGGCGCTGGCTGAGCAGATGGGGGTGGATTTCGTGACCCTGTCGCCGGTGCAGGCAACCCAGACCCACCCTGAGGCCGTGCCGCTGGGCTGGGATGAGGCGCAGCGGTTGATCGCAGGTTTCACCCAGCCCGTCTACCTGCTAGGTGGCGTAGGGCCGGCTGAGCGCGAGCAGGCCTGGGCGGCTGGCGCGCAAGGTGTGGCAGGGATCCGGGCGTTCTGGCCTGAGGCCTAAGCCCCCAGGCCCCAAACCCACGCGCCCCCCCGGTAGGAGCGACCGCAGGTCGCGATGGGCTGCCAAGCAGCCCCATCACGACCTGCACACAACCATCACCCCAAAGGCTTCTGCGCAGGCTGCCACAACACCTCAGCCACCCCCTGGCGCCGCCCAATGATCCGCGCCGCCACAAACAGCAAATCCGAAAGCCGGTTGATATAGGCCAACCCCACCCCCGCCAACGGCTCCAGCGCATTGAGCTGCTGGCAGCGCCGTTCGGCACTGCGCGCCAGGCTGCGGCACACATGGGCCTGGGCCACCAGCGCCGAACCGCTGGGCAGGATGAAGTTCTTCAACGGCCCCAGTTCCTCGTTCCACACATCGATGGCCGCTTCCAGCCGCTCCACCTCGGCCTGGTTCAGCGCCTGGTAGCTGGGCATCGCCAGCTCCCCGCCCAGGTCGAACAGCCGGTGCTGGCAGGGCGCAAGCACGTTACCCACCTCATCCAGCCCCTGTTCCCCCAGCCCCGCGAGCAGCAGGCCAAGTTGGCTGTTGAGGCTGTCGACCTCGCCGATCGCCTCGATTCGCGGGTGGTCCTTGGGCACCCGGCGCCCATCGCCCAGGCCGGTTTCGCCCTGGTCGCCGGTGCGGGTGTAGATTTTCGACAGGCGATAGCCCATGTCATGCCTCCGTTTTGGTCGCCGTCGTCGCCGGCTGGCCGAGGGGCAGGCGCAGGGTGAAGCAGGTGCCCTGGCCGGGCGTGGACTGCACTTCCATCTGCCCCTTGTGGTTATTGGTGATGATGAAGTAGGAAACCGACAGCCCAAGCCCGGTGCCCTGGCCGATCTCCTTGGTGGTGAAGAATGGCTCGAAGGTACGCTTGCGCACGGCCTCGGGCATGCCGACGCCGTTGTCCTCCACCTGGATTTCCGCCCACGGTGGGTTGAGCCGGGTGCGCAGGGTAATGCGCCCCGGCTCGCTGGGCTGGGGGCGCAGGTGAATGGCCTGGGCGGCGTTCTTCAGCAGGTTGAGCAGCACCTGCTCCAGCTCGTTGGCCGTGCCTGGCACCGGCCCCAGGTTGGGGTCGAACTGGCGCACGATGGCCTGGCCCTTGAAGTCGAAGCCGATGGTCAGGTCGAAGTCGTTGCCGGCAATTTCCACGGCCTGGTCGATCAGTGCCGGCAGGTCGCAGGGTGCCAGTTGGCGGTTGCTCAGGCGGCTGAAACTGAGCATGTGGGTGACGATTTTCGCGGCCCGCGCCCCGGCCTGCTGGATGCCATCGAGCAGCTGCGGCACCTCGCGGCTGGCCAGGTAACGGTTGACGCTGGTGAGGTCGATGCCCTGCTCGCCGGCCTGTTCCTGGTTGCGCGGCAGTTCCGGGGACAGGCGCCGGCGGATGTTCTGCACGTTGTGCAGAATCGCCCCCAGTGGGTTGTTGATTTCGTGGGCCATGCCGGCTGCCAGGCCGCCGACCGAGAGCATCTTTTCCGACTGCACCATCATCTCTTCCAGCGACAGGCGCTGGGTGATGTCGTCGATCCGAATGACCACGCCGCGCCCGCCACCGCCCATCAACGGGTAGAAGGTCAGGGCGTAGTGGCGCGAGTCGTCCGCCTTGGGCCAGGTGACCCGCTCGATCTTCGCCACCCGGTGCTTTTCCACGGTTTCCTTGAGCTGGGGCAGGAACGGCTTGAGCGGTTCGAAGGCGATGAAGATCGGCTGGTTCAGCGCCTCGTCCAGGGGCGTGCCGGAGAGTACCGTGGCCTCGTGGTTCCACTGGGTGACGTAGAGTTGTTCGTCGAGGGCAATCAGCGCCGAGGGCATCGAGTCGATGATGCTGTTGAGGTAGTTCTGAAAACCCGTGAGCTTTTTCTCGATCTTGCTGCGAACCTGAACTTCCAGCTCCAGCTTGCGGTTGGTGTGGCGGGTTTCCTCGGCCAGGCCCTGGGCCTGGTCGTAGGCGTCCTGGAACTCGTCACGGGTGCGCTTGAGCTGCTGCTCGCGGGCCTCGATACGCGACAGCATGGTGTTGAAGGCCTCGGCCAGGCTGCCGATTTCGTCGTCGTTGCCCCGCTGCGCGCGCAGGGCATAGCTTTCCTCGCGGGTTACCTGGCGGCTGAGTTCTTCGAGCTGATTGATCGGCTGGGTAATCAGGCGCTTGATCTGCCGGGCGATGACGATCCACAGCAGGATGCTGAACACCAGGATTGCCAGGCTGGCGCTGAGGGTGCCGGTGTAGAAGGCCGTGGGCAGCTCGCTGCTGGCCACCAGCAGCAGGTGCGCTGGCGGGCTGGCCTCGCGGGGCAGGCGGATCAGCTGGGTGCTGCGAAACTCCATCAGGCGCCAGCCGTCGATGTTGCGGTAGCGCTTGGGCAGGGCCAGCGGCTCGCCGTGCTGCAACTGCGCCAGCAGGCGCCCGTCGCCGCCGTAGAGGGCCGCCGCGCGCAGTGGCGTGTAGCTGCCCAGTTCCTGGAGCAGGGCGGTGGCGTTTTCTTCCGAGTCGCCGGCACGCGCCGACAGCTGTGGGTTGGCCACCAGCCGGCCAATGGTCTGCAGGGCCTGCGGCGCCATGCTTTCCTGGGTGATCCAGTAGGCGGCGCTGATGAAGGTCAGGTTGGCCACCAGCAGAATGGTCACCAGCAGCACCAGCAGGGCTGCCAGCAGCTTCTGCCCGACCGGGAGGTTTTCCAGGCGTTGGCGCAAGGTCATGGGCTGGGTGATGTCCTTATGGGTTGACGTCAGGCGCTGGGCAAACCGCGCGCCCGCAGGTTATCGACCAGGCGCTGGTGCAGGTGTTCCAGCTGGGGCAGCGCCATGCCGTGGCGGGCAGCGGCGCGGCAGGCATGGCCCAGCAGGTAGTGCACCTCGGTGCGCCGGCCGGCGCGAACGTCCTGGTACATGGAAGAGTAGTTGGCCGCGGTGGCCAGTATCACCCGTTGCACGTCTTCGGCAAGGTCGATTGCCGCCTCGGGCTGGCCACAACGCTGCAGCAGGCCGGCCAGCTCCACACTCAGCGCCTCCACTTCACCCAGATGGCCGAGCAGCCCGCCGTTCTGGCAGTCGTGCAGCACGGTCAGCGGGTTGATCGCGCAGTTCAGCGCCAGCTTGCGCCACAGGCGGGTGAGGATGTCGACGGTCCATTCGCTGGGGATGCCGGCGTCCTGCAGGTCGCCGAACCAGTCGGGCACGGCCGGGTTGGCAGGGTCGCCCAGCCAGGTGAAGCCCTGGCCGGCAAAGCGCACCTGAAAGTCGCCCTCGCGAAAGGCGCCTTCGGTGCTGGAGGCAAAGATGCAGCGGGCCAGGGGCACCTGCTCGGCCACTTCGTCCTGGCTGCCCAGGCCGTTTTGCAGCAGCACGATCGTCGCGCCATCGGCCAGGCGTGGGGCGAGGCGGGCGATGGCGGGCGCGGCGTCGTAGGCCTTGCAGGCCACCAGCACGCGGTGGATCGGCCCGCCGGCCTCGGCGGTTTCCGCGGGAATGGCGTAATGCCGCGGTTGTTCCTGTTCGACCAGGGTCAGGCCACCGGCCTGCTGATAGGCCTGCAGGCGCGCTGCATCACGCAGGATCAGGCGCACCGCCTTGCCCGCACGGGCCAGGCGGCAGGCCCAGAGGGTGCCGAGGCTGCCGGCGCCGAGAATATGCCAGGTGCTGCTCATCTGCGTTTCGCAACCCGTTATAATGAGCCCGCATTTTAACCCGCTAACACCGACGCGCTCCATGTTCAGACTGAGCGCGCTTTTATTTTATGGAGAACAACCATGCCTTCGTTCGACGTGGTATCGGAACTGGACAAGCACGAAGTGCAGAACGCGGTCGACAACGCCATCAAGGACCTCGACCGCCGCTACGACCTCAAGGGCAAGGGCAGCTTCGAGTTCAAGGACAAGGAGCAGACCGTGGTACTGACCGCCGAGGAAGAGTTCCAACTCGAAGCGATGCTGGAAATCCTGCGCCTGGCCCTGGTCAAGCGCAAGATCGACGTGAAATGCCTGGAAACCAAGGACCCGTATGCCTCGGGCAAGGAAAAGAAGCAGGAAGCCAAGTTCCGCGAAGGTATCGACAAGGACCTGGCCAAGAAGATCGTCGCCACCATCAAGGATGGCAAGCTCAAGGTCCAGGCCGCCATCCAGGGCGAGCAGGTGCGCGTCACCGGCAAGAAGCGTGACGACCTGCAGGAAGCCATCGCCCTGCTGCGCACCAAGGAGTTCGACATGCCAATCCAGTTCAACAACTTCCGCGACTGATCGCCGGGTTGTCTGGAACCCCGATGGCCCAATGATGTCCATGGGGGCCATGGCCGCTGAAATACCGGCGGCCTGCTTCACAGTGCATGTGCCGTTCGGCATCAGGAGATGACTATGGATTTGAACGCTGAAGTGGATCAGCTGGTCCGCCAATCGCAGACCTGGATCCCCTTGATCATGGAATACGGCAGCCGCCTGCTGCTGGCGTTGCTGACCCTGGCGGTCGGCTGGTGGATCATCAACAGGGTCAGCGCCCGCCTGGGCAAACTGGTTGGCCTGCGCAATGCCGACCTGGCACTGCAGGGGTTCATCAGCACCCTGTCGAACATCGTGCTGAAGGTGCTGCTGTTCGTCAGCGTGGCGTCGATGATCGGTATCGAAACCACCTCGTTCGTCGCCGCCATCGGTGCCGCGGGCCTGGCCATCGGCCTGGCCTTGCAGGGGAGCCTGGCGAACTTCGCCGGTGGCGTGCTGATTCTGATGTTCCGCCCGTTCCGCATTGGTGACTGGATCGAGGCGCAGGGCGTGTCTGGTACTGTCGACAGCATCCAGATTTTCCACACCGTGCTGCGCACCGGTGACAACAAGACGGTCATCATGCCCAACGGCAGCCTGTCCAACGGCATCATCACCAACACCAACCGCCAGCCGACGCGCAAGGTGGTGTTCGATGTGGGCGTGGACTACGAGGCCGACCTGCAGAAGGCCCGCCAGGTGTTGCTGAGCTTGGCCCAGGACCCGCGTGTGCTGGCCGAGCCAGCGCCGCAGGCGGTGGTTTCGACCCTGGGCGACAGCTCGATCACCGTGTCGCTGCGCCTGTGGACCAAGACCTCCGACTACTGGGATGTGATGTTCATGCTCAACGAGCATGCCCGTGACCGGTTGAAGGCCGAAGGCATCGACATTCCCTTTCCGCAGCGGGTGATTCGCGTGGTGCAGGAGACGGCCGCGCAGTAAGTTTTCGTTGAAGCCGGGGCCGCGTGCGGCCCTTCGCGGGGCAAGCCCGCCCCTACAGGGCGCGCTTGCCCCGGTTTTTTTTGCGTCCCTTACACTTGTTCACAGCAAACCCCCACCATTTCTGGCATATAGCCTGACCCCCTCTGCCTGCACCTGATACGCCATCATGAAACCACTCCTGTACATCACCCCCCTGCGGGCCCTGTTGTTTGGCCTGACCCTGGCCCTGTTCGAACTGCTCACCTACCTGGCCAGCGACGCCGTGATGCCGGCCATGCCGGTGGTGGTCGAGCACCTGAACGCCAGCCCCGAATACATCCCCCATGCGCTGAACCTCTACCTGCTCGGTGGCGTGGTGCTGCAATGGCTGATCGGCCCGCTGGCCGACCGCTATGGCCGCCGGCCATTGTTGCTGGCAGGCTGCGCGTTCTTTGGCGTGGCCTGCCTGGCCACCTACTGGGTGCAGGACATCGGCCTGTTCAACCTGCTGCGCCTGTTGCAGGGCATTGGCCTGGGCTTCGTGGTGACCGTGAGCTACCCGGCGCTCAACGAGGCCTTCAGCGAGGCTGACGCGGTGCGCATGATGGCACTGCTGGCCAATATCGCCTTGCTCTCGCCGTTGCTCGGCCCGCTGATCGGCACCCTGATGCTGCAGTGGCTGGACTGGCGCTGGCTGTTCGTGGCCTTCGCTATCGGCGCGGTGCTGTGCTGGGTGTTGCTGCACCGCTTGATGCCCGAAACCCTGGGGGTGGAGCGCCGTGACGGCTCGCGCCTGGCGTTCACGCCGATCCACCTGCTGCCGCTTCTGGCCGGTTATGGCCAGTTGCTCGGCAACCGCAAATTCGTTGCCGGCAGCGCTGCGCTGGGCCTGGTGGGCTTGCCGTTGATTGCCTGGATCGGCCTGTCGCCGGTGCTGTTGATCCACGACGAGGGGTTGAGCACGATGGCCTATGCGCTGTGGCAGTTGCCGGTGTTTGGTGGGTTGATCCTGGGTAACCTGGTTATCAACCGCATTGCCGACCGCTATCCGTTGCCGGCGTTGGTACGCGGCGCACTGGGGCCGTATCTGGCCGGGCTGTGCCTGATGGTGCTGGCGACCTGGTGGTGGCCGTCGGTGACCAGCGTGGTGGCGGGCATGACGCTGTATGCCCTGGGGCTGGGGGTGGCCAATGCCGTGCTGTACCGCATGACGCTGTTCGCCAGCGAGCAGAGCAAGGGGTTGGTGTCGGCGATGTTGGGGATGATCACCATTGCCCTGCTGGGGCTGGGTGGGGCGTTGCTGGCGATGATCGGGGCGGGGGAGAGCTTGCTGCACTTTGCCCTGGCCGCCGGTGTGGCCGGAGTGATGGCGCTGTGGCCGTTGTGGTTTGTGGTGGGGCGGCCGGCTTCACCTGTGGTTGCGGGGTAATCGCAATCGCCTGTGCGGGCCTCTTCGCGGGGCAAGCCCGCTCCTACAAGGACCGCACACCATTTGAGGTTTGTGCGGTCCTTGTAGGAGCGGGCTTGCCCCGCGAAGAGGCCGCTACAGGCTAAAAAGCACTGTCAGGGCTGTTCGGCCGCCGGGTTCTCAACCGGCACGGGCTTGCCCTTTCCCGCTTCCTGGCGCCAGTGCAAGGCAATCAGGATCAAGGTCGGCACACCCAGCAACGCCGTAATCAGGAAGAAGTCGTGGTAGCCGTACTTCTCCACCATCACCCCCGAATACCCGCCGATCAGCCGTGGCAGCAACAGCATGATCGAACTTAGCAGCGCATATTGCGTGGCCGAGAACTTCAGGTTGGTCAGGCTCGACAGGTAGGCGACGAACGCCGAGGTGGCCAGGCCCGAGCTGAAGTTGTCGAGCGAGATGGTCACCACCAGCATTTCCAGGTTCGGGCCCATGTCCGACAGCATCAGGAACAGCAGGTTGGTGGCCGCCGAGGCAACCCCGCCGATGAACAGGATCGGCAGGATGCCGAAGCGCACGATCAACAGGCCGCCCACACCCGCGCCGACCAGGGTCATGACCAGGCCGAAGATCTTGCTGACGCTGGCGATTTCGTCCTTGGTGAAGCCCATGTCGATGTAGAACACGTTGGCCATCACCCCCATGACCGTGTCGGACATGCGGTAGGTGGCGATCAGCCCAAGCAGCAGCAGGGCCTGCCAGCGGTAACGGGCGATGAAGTCGTTTACCGGCGTCAACACCGGCGCGAGGCCGCGCCGGCCCATGCCCGACAAGCAGGCCCAGGTCAGCAGCACGTAGAGGATCAGGCGCAGGAAGGCGCGGTCTTCGAGCAGCAGGTCGAGCGGCGTGGCATCGCCGGAAATCACGCTGGACCAGCCGGTGTTGAACATCTGGGTGAAGCTTGCCGGCACCGATACCAGCAGGATGATCAGCACAAACACCGAGGCCATCTGGTGCATCAGGCCGTAGCGCGCAGCCGACAGCTGGGTGCGCATCGGCACCGGTGGCTCACGCATCACCAGGGTGGTGAACAGCGCCGGCAGCATCATCACGCCAAACAGCACGTAGGTGCCGGCCCAGGCCTTGTGCAGGTAGCTGAAACCGGTGGAGCCGAACCATTCGGCGAAGAACAGCGCGCCGGCGGTGGCGAGCAGGGCGGCCACCCGGTAGCCGGCCATGTAGCTGGCGGCCAGGGCGGCCTGGCGCTGGTCATCGGCAATTTCCAGGCGGTAGGCATCGACGGCGATGTCCTGGGTGGCCGAGGCGAACGCCACCAGCACGGCCAGGGCGATCAGCCACGACAGGTGCTGTTGCGGGTCGCACAGGCTCATGCCGACCAGGCCGATCACCACCAGCGATTGCGACAGCAGCAGCCACGAACGCCGCCGCCCCAGGCCGCCGAGCAAGGGCAGGCGCCACTGGTCGAGCAGCGGCGACCAGACCCACTTGAAGGCATAGGCCAGGCCGATGAGGCTGGCGTAGCCGATGGTTTCACGGGCAACACCCGCTTCGCGCAGCCACACCGAGAGGGTTGAAAACACCAGCATGTAGGGCAGGCCGGCGGCGAAGCCGAGCAGCAGGAGTACCAGGGTTGACGGACTGGCATAGGCGGCAAGGGCAGCGCGCCAGGTTTTACGGGGCATGGGCCAACATCTGCCTCAAAGTTTGCGAAAACAAAGCGCGCACTCTAACCGCTGTGCTCCATTGGGCGCCAGCCATGGCGCGTCATATCCACACGATTATTGGCTACATTCACACCCTCCGCACGCAGCCTGGCCCGTTGTTCATCACCCGATGGCGTGCCCAGCGCCAGGCTCAGCCGGCCGCCAGCGCCCAGCACGCGGTGCCAGGGCAGACGGGTATCGGTTGGCAGTTGCCCGAGGGTGCGCCCAACCCAGCGCGCCGCCCGCCCGAGCCCGGCCAGTTCGGCAAGCTGGCCGTAGCTCACCACCTTGCCTTCGGGCACCTGGCCCAGCACTGAATACAGCGCCGTTCGTCGGGCCTCGGGCGAGTCCAGGGCATGCGCATACGGCTCAGACATCAGGGCAGCCCTGGCCTGGGATGAAACCGGACGAATGGTCGCGGCAAATGAGAGTTGAACTCAATGGCATGGTCCTGGGTCTGTGCTTGCTCTGGTAGCGGGTATCTGGATAATGCCCGGCTTTTTCGTCAAATCGAACCCGTAACGTGCTTATGTATTCTAGATCCTTGCTGTGCCTGATGACTGCTTCGCTGTTTGCCGCCCCGGCCCTGGCCGACACCGTGTGGATGAAGAACGGTGACCGCCTGAGCGGCAAGATCCGGGTCTTCGACGGCGGCAAGCTGTTGTTGGAAACCCCGTACGGCGGGTCGATCTCGCTGGACTGGAAGCAGGTCAAGACCCTGGAAAGCGACCAGGAACTGCTGGTCAAGCAGGATGCCTACACCGGCGAAAAAGCCAAGTCGCTCAAGGCCGCCGAGCCGGGCAAGGTGACCCTGGCCAATGGCGATGCGCCGAAAACCGTTGACCTGGCCAGTGTCCAGCAGATTATGAAGCCCAAGCCGCTGGTGGAGGACTTCATCTGGAAGGGCAATGTCGATGTGGCGATGGACTACAAGCGCGCCGAAACCGACAGCGACGACTACGACGTCAGCTTCAAGACCACCGCCCGCCACGGGCGCTGGCGGCACAATGCCGAAGGCGAGTACAACCGCGAAACCAAGGACGACGTCACCACCACCGACAACTGGAGTGCCGAGTACGCACTGGACCGCTTCATCACCGAGAAGTGGTTCTGGCAGGGGCGCCTTGAGTACAAGAGCGACCGCATCGAAGACCTGGCGCGCCAGCGCACGGTCGGTACCGGCCCT
Source organism: Pantoea sp. Tr-811 (assembly GCF_011752535.1). Taxonomy (NCBI): domain Bacteria; kingdom Pseudomonadati; phylum Pseudomonadota; class Gammaproteobacteria; order Enterobacterales; family Erwiniaceae; genus Pantoea; species Pantoea sp. Tr-811. The sequence continues at coordinate 250,209 of NZ_VWXJ01000003.1, read as the reverse complement.
GGCTACCAGTTCTGGGATGATGAACTGGGCGCGTTCTCCCTGGGTTCGCTGATCAACCGCACCGACTTCGAGTACCAGGACGGGTCCAAGGACAACTTCTATTCCGCCGCGGTGAAGTGGGACTACACCCGCTACCTGATCGGCAAGAACGTGCAGCTGTTCACCAATGGCGAGTTCGCCAAGCCACTGGGTGGCGCGGCAGACTACTCGCTGGATGCCGAGGTGGGGCTGCGCTACAAGGTCACCGAGTGGGCATCGCTTAACCTCAAGGCCGAGAAAGACATCATCAGCGGCACCCGGGACAGTGACCTGGACAAGACCCGCTATACCGCGGGCTTCGGTGTGACCTGGTAATCGCTGGGGGCGCGTTGCGCCCCTATCGCGACGTCTCGTCGCTCCTACGGGGGGAGGGCGCGCGATCTGCAGGGGTGGGATTTACCGTAGGAGCGACGGCACGTCGCGATGGGCTGCAACGCAGCCCCTCTGGCACTCCCAGGTGATAATGCTTATCGTGTCACCCATCCAGCCCGCCATCAGGAGCCGCCCCCAGTGAGTACCAACGCCATCCGCCCCGCCCGGGAACTGCTGCTCAAGGAGTACCGCGGCGTGCTCTCTACCCATTCCAAGTCCATGCCCGGTTTCCCGTTCGGCTCGGTGGTGCCTTATTGCCTGGACGCCGAGGGCAACCCGCTGATTCTCATCAGCCGCATCGCCCAGCACACCCACAACCTGCAGAAAGACCCCAAGTGCTCGTTGCTGGTAGGCGAGCGCGAGGCCGAGGACGTGCAGGCGGTTGGCCGCCTGACGCTGATGGCCGAAGCCCACAAGCTGGTCGATGAGGCCGCCATCGAGGCCGCCGCCGAACGCTACTATCGCTATTTCCCCGACGCCGCCAATTACCACAAGGCCCACGACTTCGACTTCTGGGTGCTGCAACCGGTGCGTCACCGCTACATCGGCGGCTTCGGTGCCATCCACTGGCTCGACCAGGTAACCCTGGCCAACCCGTTCGCGGGCAAGGCCGAGGCCAGCATGATCGAGCACATGAACAGCGACCACGCCAATGCCATCGCTCACTATGTAGAGCTGAGCGACCTGCCACGCAGCGCAGCGGCGCACATGGTGGGTATCGACAGCGAGGGCATGCACCTGCGCATCGGCCAAGGCATCTACTGGCTGCCATTCCCAAGCCCTTGCAACACGCCGACACAAGTGCGCGAAGCCTTGGTTTTGCTGGCCCGCGCCGACCAATGGCCGACCGCGACGCACGTCGAGGCTTGAAAAGCTGCGTTCACGCATCCATCTGTAGGTCTTACAGGAAGGGTCTCTTCCGACGAGGAATGCTTTGATGCGTGCTTTTCTATTGCTGTTTCTACTGTTCCCGGTGCTGGAGCTGTTCGTCTTCGTGAAGGTCAGCGCGGCCATCGGTTTCTTCCCGGCGCTGCTGCTGATCATCGCCGGCTCCGCCCTGGGCGTGCTGGTGATTCGCGTGGCCGGCCTTGCCACCGCCCTGCGTGCCCGTGAAAGCCTGCAGCGCGGTGAGTTGCCCGCCGAGGACATGTTCCAGGGCCTGATGCTGGCGGTGGGTGGCGGCCTGTTGCTGCTGCCGGGCTTCATCAGCGACGTGCTGGGCCTGCTGTGCCTGCTGCCGTTCAGCCGCCACCTGGCTGCGCGCAAGATGCGCGAGCGCGCCGAGGCCCAGGCCATGCGCCAGCGTGCGTTCCAGGACGACCCGTTCCAGGCGCAGCCGCGAGACGGTGGCCACCGGCCGAACGTGATCGAAGGCGAGTACGAGCGCCGCGACAAACAGTGACACCCACAACCCCCGGGGCCGCATCAGCGGCCCCGGTGTTTTTCAGCCTGCTGAAAATTTTTGCATGGCAAGCCTTGTAATTGATTATGGCGGCCTCATGTATGTGGTCACCGCAAGGTTTCTGGTGGCAACGCCAGGCTAAACACAGGTGGTTCGCCCTTTGCGGGCCACCCCCGGCCACGCCGGACCGCATCAACCCGCCGGTGTCGATACCGGCCGATGAAAACCACAATTTGGGAGAGATCGACAATGAAGCTTCGTCCTCTGCATGACCGCGTAGTCATCCGTCGCAGCGAAGAAGAATCGAAAACCGCTGGCGGTATCGTCCTGCCGGGTTCGGCCGCTGAAAAACCAAACCGCGGCGAAGTCGTTGCTGTTGGCACCGGTCGCGTTCTGGAAAACGGCGAAGTACGTGCCCTGGCCGTAAAAGTCGGTGACAAAGTGGTTTTCGGCCCTTACTCGGGCAGCAACACCGTGAAAGTCGATGGCGAAGACCTGCTGGTCATGGCCGAGAACGAAATCCTCGCCGTTATCGAAGGCTGATTTCCCCCGACTTCCCGTTACTCCAAAGAATTTCCAAGGATTAAACGATCATGGCTGCTAAAGACGTAAAATTCGGCGACTCCGCTCGTAAGAAAATGCTGGTTGGTGTCAACGTTCTGGCTGACGCGGTAAAAGCGACCCTCGGCCCGAAAGGCCGTAACGTGGTTCTGGCCAAGAGCTTCGGCGCGCCAACCATCACCAAGGACGGCGTTTCCGTCGCCAAAGAGATCGAGCTCAAAGACGCCTTCGAGAACATGGGCGCCCAGTTGGTCAAGGAAGTCGCTTCCAAGGCCAACGACGCTGCCGGTGACGGCACCACCACCGCTACCGTTCTGGCCCAGGCCATCGTCAACGAAGGCCTGAAAGCCGTCGCTGCCGGCATGAACCCAATGGACCTCAAGCGCGGCATCGACAAGGCCACCGCTGCCATCGTCGCCGAGCTGAAGAACCTGTCCAAGCCATGCGCCGACTCCAAGGCCATCGCCCAGGTAGGTACCATCTCCGCCAACTCCGACAACTCCATCGGTGAAATCATCGCCGAAGCCATGGAAAAAGTCGGTAAAGAAGGCGTGATCACCGTTGAAGAAGGCTCGGGCCTGGAAAACGAACTGTCTGTCGTAGAAGGCATGCAGTTCGACCGTGGCTACCTGTCGCCATACTTCGTCAACAAGCCAGACACCATGGTTGCCGAGCTGGAAGGCCCGCTGCTGCTGCTGGTCGACAAGAAGATTTCCAACATCCGCGAACTGCTGCCAGTTCTGGAAGCCGTTGCCAAGGCCGGCCGCCCACTGCTGATCGTTGCTGAAGACGTCGAAGGCGAAGCCCTGGCTACCCTGGTCGTCAACAACATGCGCGGCATCGTCAAGGTTGCTGCTGTCAAGGCACCGGGCTTCGGCGACCGCCGCAAGGCCATGCTGCAGGACATCGCTGTCCTGACTGGTGGCCAGGTCATCTCCGAAGAAATCGGCCTGACCCTGGAAACCACTACCCTGGAGCACCTGGGTAACGCCAAGCGCGTGATCCTGTCCAAGGAAAACACCACCATCATCGACGGTGCTGGCGTTGACGCCGACATCGAAGCACGCGTCAAGCAGATCCGTGCCCAGATCGAAGAAACTTCCTCGGATTACGACCGTGAGAAGCTGCAAGAGCGTCTGGCCAAGCTGGCTGGCGGTGTTGCCGTGATCAAGGTCGGTGCTGGCACCGAAGTTGAAATGAAAGAGAAGAAAGCCCGCGTTGAAGACGCCCTGCACGCTACCCGTGCAGCCGTTGAAGAAGGCGTGGTGCCTGGCGGTGGTGTGGCCCTGGTTCGCTCCCTGGCTGCCATTGTCGGCCTCAAAGGCGACAACGAAGACCAGAACGTCGGTATCGCCCTGCTGCGCCGCGCTGTAGAAGCCCCGCTGCGCCAGATCACTGCCAACGCCGGCGACGAGCCAAGCGTTGTTGCTGACAAGGTCAAGCAAGGTTCCGGCAACTACGGCTACAACGCTGCTACCGGCGAATACGGCGACATGATCGAAATGGGTATCCTGGACCCAGCCAAGGTCACCCGTTCGGCCCTGCAAGCTGCAGCTTCGATCGGCGGCCTGATGATCACCACCGAAGCCATGGTTGCTGACCTGCCGGAAGACAAGCCAGCTGCTGGCATGCCTGACATGGGCGGCATGGGTGGCATGGGCGGCATGATGTAAGCCAGCCTTACCCCCTGCACCAAGCAAAAGCCCCGGTTCGTAAGAACCGGGGCTTTTTCGTTCTTCCGTTCCAGCCCTGCGGGCCTCTGTAGGAGCGGGCTTGCCCCGCGAAGCAGGCGGCGCGGTGTATGGCACCGGCTTCGCCGGTGTTCGCGGGGCAAGCCCGCTCCTACAAGGTTCTGAGGTGTTAGCGGCGAATCAGGCGACGCGCTGTTCGCCGGCTGGCGCTTCGGCCAGGCCTTTGCGGTACAACACGAAGTAGTACGACCCCAAGCCGATCAACCAGCAGAACACTGCCGTCCACACGTTGTGCGACAGGAAATGCGCACCCTGCATCATCCGGCCCAGCGCCAGCCCGGAGCCGGCCACCAGGGCTACCACGAACGCCACCCGCGCAAGCTTTGGTTTGCGGTCACGCAGCATGAAGAACAGGCCGAACAGGCAGAACCCGGTTGCCGCATGCCCACCGGGCCAGCACAGCCCCGGTTTGTCGGTGGCAGGCCGGGGCTGCAGCAGTTCGCTGTAGGTTTCCTTGCCGCCGAACTGGGTCAGGCTCCACGGGCACTGCACCTGGGTCACCTTTTTCAGCGGCGTGACGAACGCCGTCGACAGTCCCAGCGCCAGCACCAGGCAGCCCAGCTCCCGGCGCCAGCCGAACAGCTTCTGCCAGAAGAAGCTCAAGGCGTATGTGCCCAGGGACAACAGGCCGATCAGAATGACCACCTGCTTGACCCGGTCATGCATGATGGTTTCCAGCAGGTAACTGTGGCGGCCGATGAACTGCCCGGCAGCGGGGTCGAAGAACAGGTTGGCGACGTCCATGTCGACCGAGGTCAACTCCATCAGAACCAGGCCCACGGCAACCGCCAGCGGGATGCCCAGGTACAGCCAGGGGTTGATCGGGCGTGGCCGAGTGCGTTGTTGCATGACGACTCCAGAGGGTAAAAAGACCGGGCATTGTCATGCGCCCGCTATCCTCTGTTCGTGAAGGATCAGTGAAAAAACTGTCAAGTTCGCAGAGTTTGCCCCAGGGCTGGCACAGTGCCGACGATGGCCTTAAGCTGCGCCTGCCGTGCACCCCGGCGAAGCGCCGCACAGGAGAACCCGATGCGTATTCTTTTGGTTGAAGACAACCGCGATATCCTGGCCAACCTGGCCGACTACCTTGGCATGAAGGGCTACACCGTCGACTGCGCCCAGGACGGCCTGTCTGGCCTGCACCTGGCCGCCACCGAACACTACGACCTGATCGTGCTCGACATCATGCTGCCCGGCATCGATGGCTACACCCTGTGCAAACGCCTGCGCGAGGACGCCCGCCGCGATACTCCGGTGATAATGCTCACCGCCCGCGACCAGCTCGACGACCGCCTGCAGGGCTTCCGCTCGGGCGCCGACGACTACTTGCTCAAGCCCTTTGCCCTGTCGGAACTGGCTGCGCGCATCGAGGCGGTGCTGCGCCGGGCCCAGGGCGGCGGGCGCCGCACCTTGCAGGTGGCGGACCTGAGCTACGACCTCGACACCCTTGAAGTGACCCGCCAGGGCCGCCTGCTCAAGCTCAACCCGGTAGGCCTCAAGCTGCTGGCCGTGCTGATGCAGAAGAGCCCGCACGTGCTGCGCCGCGAAGTGCTGGAAGAGGCCCTGTGGGGCGACGATTGCCCAGACAGCGACAGCCTGCGCAGCCATGTGCACCAGCTGCGCCAGGTGATCGACAAACCGTTCGAAAAACCCCTGCTGCATACCGTCCATGGCGTCGGCTATCGCCTCGCCGAGGGCCGTGATGGAGTTTAAGCAAAGCCTTGCCCAGCGCATCATCATCGCCTTTGCGCTGATGAGCGCGCTGGTGGCCGGGGCCTTCGCCTTCGGCATCGTCGCCACCGTGCATCTGGTCGAGGAACGGTTGATTTCCTCGGTGCTGGGCGGTGACCTGCAGCGCCTGCTGCGCATGGACAGCGTCAGCGACTGGAGCCACCGGCCACGGCCGGACCAGCTGTTCTACTTCAGCGGCGGGCGCGATGATTTCGAACTGCCCAAGGACCTGCGCCACCTGGACGTCGGCTTCCATGAGGTGTTCCGCGACCAGCTGTCGTACCACGCCATGGTCGAGATCGTCGATGGCCGGCGCTACGTGCTGCTGCAGGACCAGAGCGACTTCGAAGAACGCGAGCGGGTGCTGTTCGCCGTGGTGGTGGTCGGCTTCGTGCTTAGCCTGGTGCTGGCCGTGGTGCTGGGTTGGCTGTTGGCGCGACGGGTGATGGCTCCGGTGATCCGCCTGGCTCGCCAGGTGCGCCACCGCGACCAGTTGCTGGGCCTGGCGCCGCCGTTGGCGCCCGATTATGCCGCCGACGAAGTGGGCCAGCTGGCGGTGGCCTTCGACGACACCTTGGGCCGGCTGCGTGATGCGCTGACCCGCGAGCGCCTGTTCACCAGCGATGTCAGCCACGAGCTGCGCACGCCGCTGATGGTGCTGGCCACCTCGTGCGAACTGCTGATCGAAAACCCCAACCTCGACACCCGTTCGCGCAGCCAGGTGGAACGCATTGCCCGTGCCACCGAAGAAATGCGCGAGCTGGTCAAGACCTTCCTGATGCTCGCCCGCGCCCAGCGCGACCAGGGGGCGGTAGCGTCCCAGGCGACGCTGCGCGAAGTGGCCGATGACCTGATCGGGGTGTGGCGCGACACCATCGAGCAAAAGGGCCTGTCGCTGTACTTCGATGGCCGGGTCAGTGCCGGGCCGCTGCTGTACAACGCCACCTTCCTGCACTCGGTGATGGGCAACCTGTTGCGTAACGCTGCGCATTACACCGACAGCGGCTATATCCGCCTGAGCCTGGAAGCCAACGGCTTCAGTGTCGAGGACAGCGGTGTGGGCATTCCTGAGGAGCAGCGTGAAAAAATGTTCCAGCCGTTCGTGCGCGGCGAGGAGCGCCGTGGCGAGGGCCTGGGGTTGGGGCTGTCGCTGGTGCAGCGGATTTGTGACGACCAGGGCTGGCGCGTCACCCTGACGTCGGCCGCACCCCATGGCTGCCGTTTCCAGGTAGACCTGAGCCAAAGCGCGGAAAAAACAGACCCTTCTCAGTAACAAGATGATATATCTTACAGACTAGATTACATTTTTTTCACGCGGGCATGACCAGACGGCTACGCTTGCTTACCTAAGGTGGGCGCTCTGGAGTCAGGAGATGCCCGATGCGCAGCCCAATCAAACTCGAATTTTCCGAGAAGTACGACCAGCAGCACGCCCAGGAGTACTTCCTCAAGCACCAGGATGGCCTGGCCCGTCGCCTGTCGCACCTACGCGATGAGCAACTGGCCCGGCACGCCTTGGCGCTGGCCGGAGAACCGGGCTTGGTGCTCGATTTGCCCTGTGGTGCGGGCCGTTTCTGGCCGCTGCTGGCGGAAAAGCCGAACCGCGTTATCATCGGTGCCGACAACTCCGAACACATGCTTGAAACCGCCCGCGCTGCGCAACCACCACAGGTGGTGGCGCGGGTACGGCCCTTGCAAACCTCGGCGTTCGATATCGACCTGCCGGACAACGCGGTGGACAGCATCTTCTGCATGCGCCTGTTCCACCACATTGGCGAGGCCGCGCATCGCAAGACGATTCTCGATGAGTTTCAACGGGTGACCCGCGACAGCGTGATCCTGTCGCTGTGGGTGGACGGCAACTTCAAGGCCTGGCGGCGCAAGAAGCTTGAGCACAAGCGCAACGCCAAGGCCGAGCAGGGCAGCTACCAGAACCGTTTCGTGCTACCGGCCGAAACCGTTGAGGCCGAATTTCAGGCCGCCGGCTTCAGAATCCAGGAACGCCTCGACTTCCTGCCGTTCTACGCCATGTGGCGGGTTTATGTATTGCGCAAGGGGTAGTGTTTGATGGCTGTAGCCCAAAGTGGGGAGTCACGGTTCGATTTTTACTGGCGCCAGCAGGGCGAATGGGTCGAGGAGCCCAACCAGCGGCGTGGTGGCGAAAGTGGCGTGCAACGCCTGAACGATGCCAGCGGCAAGCTGCTGTATGCCAAGCGCCAGGTGGGGCATATCTACCGCAGCCTGCTGCATCCGTTCGGCAGGCCAACCGTATTGCGTGAACTCGATGCGCTGAACAGCTTCGAGCAATTGGGCGTGCGCGTACCGCGTATCGTCTTCTGCGGCGCCGAGCGCGATGCCGACCACCAATGGCGTGCGCTGCTGGTGAGCGAGGCGCTGGACGGTTTCGTCGAGCTCGACACCTGGCACGAGCAGGGCGCGCGCGAGCGTTACCCGCAGGTGGTGCACGAGCGCATGCTCAAGGACCTGGCCGACAACCTGGCGCGCATGCACCTGGGGCATTGGCAGCATGGCTGCCTGTACGGCAAGCATGTGTTCATCAAGGTGATTGGCGAGGGCGAGCAGGCCCGCGTCGAGGTGGCGTTGCTGGACCTGGAGAAATGCCGGCGGCGGATCAGCTGCCAGCGTGCGGCCGGCAATGACCTGCGCCAGCTGCGCCGCCACTCGTCGCTCAACGACGCGGAATGGCAAACGCTGCTCTATTTTTATCAGATGGCGTTTGGCAGCGCTGTCAAAGGGTTAGGGCAATGAAACTAGAAATCGCTCGAGCTTTGTTCCTGGTGGCTGGCTTGGCTGTGACCACTGCGGCGGTCGCTGCCTGGGAAGAGCCGCGTCCTGTGGTGTTCAGCAAGGCTGAGCAGGCGGCGCAGTGCGCGTTGCCGCGGGAAGTGAAGCAGCAGCACGCGCAGGTGGCGCCAGATCATGATCTGTTGCTGTTCCTGTTCGGCATGCGCCAGGGACTTCGGCCATTTGGCTGAAATTGGCTTGAGCAAGCAAAGGCCCCGCACTCGCGGGGCCTTTGTTTTATGGTTTAAAACATATTTTTTGTAGGAGCGGGCTTGCCCCGCGAAACAGGCCGTGCGGTGCATGGCACCGGCTGCGCCGGTGTTCGCGGGGCAAGCCCGCTCCTACAGGGACGTCAGGCGGCTGCGGGGTGTTTGGCTTCGGACCTGTGGGCCAGCAGGGTGTAGATGCACGGCAGCACGAACAGGGTAAATAGCGTGCCAATGGACATCCCCGTGGCAATCACCGTACCGATGTCGAACCGGCTGACCGCCCCGGCCCCGGTCGCCAGAATCAACGGCACCATGCCGAACACCATCGCCGCCGTGGTCATCAGCACTGGCCGCAGGCGGATCGCCGCTGCATCTTCGATCGCCTCGCGCACGCCCAGGCCTTTTTCCTCGCGCAGTTGGTTGGCGAATTCGACGATCAGGATACCGTGCTTGCTGATTAACCCGATCAGCGTCACCAGCCCCACCTGGGTATAGATGTTCATGCTGGAAATCCCCAGGAACAGCGGCAGCAATGCCCCACAGATCGACAGCGGCACCGTTACCAGAATCACCAGCGGGTCGCGGAAGCTTTCGAACTGCGCCGCCAATACCAGGAAGATGATCGCCAGCGCCAGGCCAAAGGTTACCCACAGCGCGCTGCCTTCCTGCACGTATTGCCGCGCCGTGCCGGCATAGTCGAAGGAGAAGCCCTCCGGCGCCTCCTCGCGGGCAATGTCCAGCACCGTCTGCAAGGCCTCGCCGATGCTGACCATCGGCACGCCCTGAATGATCGCGGCGTTCAGTTGCTGGAACTGGTTGAGCTGGCGCGGGCGGGCGCGGTCGTTGAGGGTGATCAGGGTCGACAGGGGCAGCAACTGGCCCTGCTCGTTCTTCACGTAGTAGCTGTTCAGCCAGCCGGGGTTGTCACGGTAGGGCCGCTCGACCTGGGCGATCACCTTGTAGCTGCGCCCCTCCAGGGTGAACCGGTTGATTTCCCCTTCGCCCAGCAGGGTGGCCAGGCTGCCGCCCAGGGTGTCCATGGACACGCCCATTTGCGCGGCCTTGGCCCGGTCGATATCAACCACCACCTCGGGCTTGTCGAAGGCCAGGTCGATGTCGAGGAAGGCGAACTTGCCCGAGGCCTGGGCCCGCTGCTTGACCCGCTGCGCCACCTCCAGCAGGGCCGGGTAGTCGCCGGCGGTGTTGATCACGAACTGAAATGGCAAGCCCTCGCCGGTGCCCGGCAGCGACGGCAGGTTGAAGCCGAAGATCTGCAGCCCGCCAATCTGTTCGAGCTTGGCCTGCACCAGGGGCAGCAGCTGCATCTGGGTGCGCTCGCGCTCGTTCCAGGGCTTGAGCAGGAACCCGCCGATACCGCTCTGCACACCGTTGAAACCGTTGATCTGGAACGACGAATAGTATTCGGGAAAGCTCTTGAATAGCGGCGTGAACTGGTCGGTGTAGGCGTTCAGGTAGTCAAGGTTGGCCGGCTGCGGCGAACTGCTCATCATGAAGATCACGCCCTGGTCCTCGTTGGGCGCCAGCTCGTTCTGGGTGAACTTGAGCAGCACCGGGATCAGGCACAGGATGATCACCGCGAACACCAGCACCACCGGGCGGCTGTCGAGGGTGGCGTGCAACAGGCGCTGGTAACGCCCCTTGAGGCGTTCGAACAGCACGTCCAGGCGGTGGGCCAGGCCACTGGCATTGTGCTCCGGGCGCAGCAGCAGGGCGCACATCATGGGTGACAGGGTCAGGGCAACAATCCCGGAAATCACCACCGCCCCGGCCAGGGTGAGGGCGAACTCCTTGAACAGCGCACCGGTCAGCCCAGTGAGAAAACCGATGGGGGCGTACACCGCCGCCAGGGTGATGGTCATCGACACCACCGGCATGGCAATTTCCCGCGCGCCCTCAAGCGCTGCGTCGAACGGTGTCTTGCCTTCTTCCATGTGCCGGTGGATGTTCTCCACCACGACGATGGCATCGTCCACCACCAGGCCGATGGCCAGCACCATGGCCAGCAATGTCAGCAGGTTCAGCGAATAGCCCATCATCTGCATGAAGAACAACACGCCGATCATCGACAGGGGAATGGTCACCACCGGGATCAGCACCGAGCGCAGGGCGCCGAGGAACAGGAACACCACCACGATGACGATCAGCACCGCCTCGCCCAGGGTCTTGATCACCTCGTCGATGGACGCCTGGATGAACAGCGTGGCGTCGTAGGCGATCGACACCTTGAGCGCTTCAGGCAGCTGGCCTTGCAGCTCGGGCATGATCTTGCGCACTTCCTTGATGACCTCCAGCGGGTTGGCCGCCGGGGTGGCCTTGATGCCGATGTACACCGACGGCGTGCCGTCGAACGAGCTGACCGTGTCGTAGTTCTCCGCACCCATCTCCACCCGCGCCACGTCGCCCAGCAGCACCCGGCTGTCACCGGACACCTTGACCGGCAACGCGGCGAACGCTTCGGCGGATTTCAGCTCGGTGCTGGCGTTGATGCTGGTGACGGTGTATTCGCCCTTCACCTCGCCAGCGGCGGAAAGGAAGTTGTAGCGGCGCACGGCACTGGTCACATCGGTGGCCGAAAGGCCGAAACCGGCCAGCTTCACCGGGTCGATCCAGATGCGCATGGCGAATACCTGGTTGCCGAGAATCTCGGCCTCGGCCATGCCCGGCAGGGTGGCCAGCTTGGGCTGGATCACCCGCGACAGGTAGTCGGTGATCTGCGGGTTGCTCATTTCCTTGCTGTAGAAGCTGATGTACATCAGCGCCGAGGCGTCGGCAGCTTCCTTGCTCAGCACCGGGTCTTCGGAGTCCTGCGGCAGCTGGTTGCGCACTTCGTTGGCCTTGGCCAGCAACTCGGTGAACAGCCGATCGCTGTCGGCGCCGATGCGTGCGTAGATGGAGATCACCGAAAAGTTCTGCCGGCTCACCGAGGTCATGTAGTCGATGCCCTCGGCACTGGCCAGGCTCTGCTGCAAGGGCTGGGTGATGTAGCCCTGGATGGTTTCGGCGTTGGCCCCAGGGTAGGCGGTGGTCACCGTGATCAGGGCGTTTTCCATTCGCGGGTACTGGCGGATCTGCAGCTTGTTCCAGGCCTGGAAACCCAGCAGCAGAATCAGCAGGCTGACCACCGTGGCCAGTACCGGGCGGCGGATGAACGGGTCGGTGAATGCCATGCCTGCCTCCCGTTCAGTCCGTGCGCCTGGCGCCCTGGTCGGGCTTGAGCGCGCTGTCCTGGCCAATGCGGATCGCCGCGCCTGGGGTCAGCTTGAGCTGGCCTGCGGTGACCACCTGCTCGCCGGCCTTGAGCCCCTTGCTGACCACCACCACGCCGTCGCGGCGCTCGCCGGTCTGCACGGTGCGCTGCTCGGCAGTGAGCTGGGGCTGGCCATTGTCATCGTGCTGCGGGTTGCCGTCCTGGTCCTTTTTCGGTGTGGCGACGTACACCGAGTTGCCGTACAGGGTGTAGGTGATGGCGCTTTCCGGCACCACCACTTGCGGCTGCGGGTCGGGCAACAGGACCAGCAGGTTGGCGAACATGCCCGGCAGCAGCTTGCCATCGGGGTTGGCCAGGGTTGCGCGCAGCAACAGGTTGCGGGTGTTTTCATCGACCTTGGGGTTGATCGCGCTCAGGCTGGCGGGGAAGGTCTGGCCAGGGTAGGCGGCCACCTGCACCAGTACTTGCTGGCCCAGGCTCAGGTGCGGCAGGGCCTGCTCCGGTACGTTGAAGTCGACGTACAGGCTGGAGAGGTCTTGCAAGGTGGCGATCATGGTGCCGGCGGCCAGGTACTGGCCGATGTCCACCTGGCGGATGCCGAGGGTGCCGCTGAACGGGGCGTTGAGGCTTTTCTTGGTCTTCTGCGCCTTGAGCTGTTCGACCACCGCCTGGTTGCGCCGGTACTGGGAATTGAGCCGGTCGAACTCGCCACGGGAGATGGCCGCATCGCCCACCAGTTGGCTGCCACGGCCGAAGTCGACCTTGGCCAGGCCCAGGTCGGCCTGGGCGGTGCCGAGCAGGGCCGACTCCTGGTCGTCGTTCAGTTGCAGCAGCGGTTGCCCGGCTTTCACCTTTTGCCCGGAATCGAAATACAGCGCCTTGACGATGCCTTCCACTTCAAGGCTCAGGTCAACGCCCTGCAGCGCCCGCAGGCTGCCCACGGCGGGCAGGCGTTCTTGCCATTGGCGTTGTTCGGCCTGGGCGGCGGCGACGGTGATCGGTGGCCGGGGGGCGGTGAACATCTGGACCTGTTTATAGATCGAGAAGCCCTTGTAGCCCGCCAGGGCCAGCACGATCAGCAGTACGACGGCCAACATGATGAGCATGCGGCGACGGACCATGGTTCCGGTTCCTTGGAGGCTGGGTTGTTATGCGTTTTGACACGACAACGGGCGATCCTGCCCACGTGTGGATAGACGAAGTATTGACTGTTTTTCGGGGGAAGGGGAGTTGATTGCCTGTGGCGGCCTCTTCGCGGGGCAGGCCCGCTCTTGTAGGAGCGGGCTTGCCCCGCGAAAGGGCCCTCAAGCCAGGTGCAAATGGTTGTCCCAAAACCCGGAAGGCAGCTTCATCGGTTGCCCGACCAGCTCGCCCTTGCGGCAATCATAGAAGCGGCAACGCCCCTGCCCGGAGGTGACGACGAAGCCATCCTTCACCGCCCCGACACCGGCGCAATCGGGCATCGGCGCATCGAGCTTCACCGCCCCGCTGTCCAGGTCCCAGACGAACAGGCGATTGGCCCGTGGCGCGGTCAGTGCCACCAGGCGCAGGTCGCTGTGAATGGCGACGCTGGCGGTGTACTGGGCCATCGACTGCAACTGGTGTTCCGGCACCGGGAACGCCTTGAACGGCTCGCCCGGGCGCTTGATTGCCAGCAACTCGGCGGTTTCGTCGGCATCGCCCATGAACTGCTGGCAGGCCGCGATCGTGCCATCTTCGCCCACCGCCAGGTGGCGCACGCTGTTCATCTGCTGGGCCAGGGTTTCCTTGCTCAGCAGGGTGCCATCGCGCTGCATCAGCACCAGGCTCGGCTCCATGGCGTTGAGGTTCATCTCGACCCGGCTCTCGGCTTCGGTGCGAATGCCACCGTTGGCCACGATCAGGGTTTCGCCGTCCGGCAGCCAGGCCAGTTCATGGGGGCCGATGCCGTGGGTCGGGATTTCCCCGGTGTACACCAGGCGCTCGCCCTCGAAACGGTACACGCCGAGCACGCCACGCCCCGGGTCGGTGGTGTCGTTCTCGGTGGCGTACAGCCATTCGCCGCCCTTGTGGATCACCGCGTGGCCATAGAAGTGCCGGTTCGGCTGCGACGCGATGGTTTGCAGCAGGCGCCCGTCACGAAGGTCCAGCAGGTAGCTTTCGGTGCCGGGGCGGCGGGCGACGAACAGGGCGATCGGCAGCTCGGGGTGGTTGATGATGGCATGGCAACGCTGGGCCACCTGGGTGCTGAACACCTGGGTGCCATCCAGGCGGAACCCGACTGCGTAGTGCTTGCCGTCGCCATCGTCACGCGCCGACAACAGCAGCGGTTCGCTACCCTTGTTGCGCAGCAGGCTCCAGCCGCCCAGGGTCAGGGCGCTGAGCAATACGCTACCGAGTTTGAGGGCCTGGCGTCGCAGCATGATCAGTCACCGTCGTTGGCATTGAAGCCCAGCTGAATGTTCAACGCCTTGGCCAGGTCGCCTTCGTGCAGGCGGTGGACGACGTTGAGGGCATCGTAGATCTGGTTGAGGGTCTGCTGGCCGGCGTCGTCGGCCAGCAGCTCGCCGAGGGTCTTCTGGTTGTCGGCCAGCAGTTTGAGGGCAGTAGCGTAGGCGTCGTCGATCTTCTGCGCCAGGGCTTTCTGATCGCTGGGCAGCAGGCCGCGCAGGCCCTGGTTGTCGACACCCACCCACACGGCCTGGGCGGCCTTGAGGGTAGCTTCCAGGCTCTTCATCGACGAGTGGCTGCGCCAGGCTTCGGCCTGCAGCGGCTGCGGGATGCCCTTGCTCTGGCGGCCCATCGGCGCGCCCAGCTTCTTCTTCAGGGTGTCCAGTGCCGTTACCTGGGAGCGCAGCAGGTCGGCGATGGCCTCGTGGGAGTCGGCGTAGCGCTGGTTGGGGAACTTGGTCATCTGCGACAGCATGCCGTCGGTGCTGTTCCAGCTCTTGAGGATTTCCTCGGCCAGCACCTTCTGGTGTTCGCCGATGGCCACCAGCAGCGGGCAGTAACGGGCCTTCTGCTCGGCGGTAGCGATGTCAGGCTTGCTGTCGAACAGGATGTATTCGTAGGCCGAGAGGCCACGTACCACGACGCTGGCCTTGCCCAGGGCCGCGGCATCGACGGGCTTGTCACCATTGACCAGTTGCTCGACCTGGCGGCCGACCAGGTTCTTCTTGTCGGGCCAGAATTGCACTTGCCAGGCGCGGTTGCCTTCGGCCAGCGGGCCGACCAGCAGGGGTTGCAGCTCGGCCCAGGCTTTCTGTGCATTGAGGAAGTCGGCGCGTGCGGTGTCCAGGCTTTCCTTGCCTTCGCAGTAGGCCAGGGCGCTGGCCGCCAACTGGCGGTCGGCTTCGACCCAGCGGCTGTAGGTCGGCAGGATGACCTGCTTGGCGATGGCAGCGGAGGTGACCGCTTGTGGGTCTTGTGGCGAGCAGGCACCCAGGGCGAGTGCGGCGAGGCTGGTGAACAACAGTTTGGGTCGGAACATGCCCGGCTCCTTGCGCGTTTTAAAGTGAGTTCAGGAACGCCAGCAGCGCGGCGCGCTGCTCGGCATTGAAGGTCAATACATGGTCGCGCGCCGCCTGCGCCTCGCCGCCGTGCCAGAGCACGGCTTCGAGCAGGTTGCGGGCGCGGCCGTCGTGCAGGTACTGGGTGTGGCCACTGACGGTTTCGGTCAGGCCGATGCCCCACAGGGGCGGGGTGCGCCAGTCCTGGCCGTTGGCGGCGAATTCGGTGCGCTCGTCGGCCAGGCCCGGGCCCATGTCGTGCAGCAGCAGGTCGCTGTAGGGGCGGATCACCTGGTGCGCCAGCTCCGGTTCTGCGCTGTTGGCTCCGGTGGTGAACTGCGGCACATGGCAGGCCTGGCAACCGGCCTGGAAGAACAGGTTCTTGCCGGCCAGCACCTGCGGCGCGCCGACGTCACGGCGGGCAGGTACGCCGAGGTTGCGGGTGTAGAAGGTGACCAGGCGCAGGATATTGTCGCTGACTTCCTTTTCACCGCCTTCACCGTCGCCATTGGGCGCGGCCAGGCAGTCTACCTGCGCCGCGGTGCAGTCGTCCTTCGGTTGCAGGGTGCTGGTCAGGCCCATGTCGCCACTGAAGGCGTGCACGTTCTGCTGGTTGACGTTGGGCTGCCCGGCTTTCCAGCCGAAGCGGCCGACCACGGTCTTGCCCTGGGCATCGTCCCAGACCCGGTTGGCACGCCCGCGGATACCGTCGCGGTTGTGGTCGTCGGGGTCTTCGTTGGCCAGGATATCGGCTTCGGGAATGGCTTCGAGCAGGCCCAGGCCGATCATCGGCGGGGCCACGCGGGCCGAGAAGCGGGTGTCGGGGTGCATCGGGCCGTAGCCGAGCTGGGTGATCTGCAGGGCAGGGCGGCGCAGCTCGACCGGGTGGCCGTCCTTGAAGGTGACGGTTTGCGTGGTGTAGCTCACCCGCACCTTGCCCTCCGGCGCCACGCCGGGGATGGCCATGTCCTGCAGCTGCGTGCCGTAGACCGGCTCGGGAACCACGCCCAGGCGTTCGATCACCTTGGCCAGGTACGGCTGGTCGGGGATCGACAGGCGTACCAGCATGCCCACCGCATTGCTGTCGCCAGGCTCGGGCGGGTGGCCGCGGCCATCGCGCACGTGGCAGTTCTGGCAGGCCGTGGTGTTGAACAGCGGGCCCAGGCCATCGCGGGCAGTGGTGGTGGACGGGGCGATCACCCAGGGGCTGCGGAAGAAACTGTTGCCCACCGAGAAGTCCAGGCGCCGCTCGGGCGAAAGGTTGGCCGAGGGCATGGAAAAGGCACTGCGGTCGCTGCGCTGCACGGTTGCCTGGCCGCCAGACAGCGCTTCGCCCGGCTCGGCCTGGGTGAAACGCGGGGCGTCATCACAGGCGGCAAGGGCAAGGGCCAGCAGCAAGGGGGAAAGTCGGGACAGCGACGAGGACATGCAAAATCCTGGGCGTGGACGAAAAACCGGCGTGCAAGCTTAGCAGGCCAGCCCTGTTTGAATAAGAGCAATTTGCAATTGCCTGGGTGAAAAGGATGTGAAATGCCAGCATTTTCATTGACTGTGCCGGCCCTTTCGCGGGGCAAGTCCGCGCCTACACAGGTTGAGATGTAGGAGCGGGCTTGCCCCGCGAAAGGGCCCGCACAGAAAAAAGGCGACCCGAAGGCCGCCTCTTTGCAGAACCGAAACGACTGATCAGAACTCGTGGTCAGCAGTATCCGGGTTCAGGTTGGCAATGCCCAGCTTGCCGGCGGCCTGCTCGATGGCGCCTGTCTGCTTGACCAGCGAGGCGATGGCATCGCGCACGATCTGGTTGCCGGCAGGGTTGTCGGCGGCGATCAGCTGGTCGTAGTGCTCGCCCTTGAGCGCATGGTCGACCATGACCTGGATCTTGGCCTGGGTGGCGTCCAGGTCGGCCTTCAGGGTGCTGTCGGTCGCCGGGTCGGCCTTGGCCACCAGCGACGACAGGCTTGGGCCGCTCAGCTTGGTGCCGTCGACGCGGGTGTACTCGCCCAGGTAGACGTTGCGAATGCCCAGGGCATCGTAGAAGTGCGAGTAGTGGGTGTTGTCGCTGAAGCAGTCCTGCTCGTCTTCCGGCGAGTTGGCTTCCAGCGAAACCTTCATGCGCTCGCCGGCCAGTTCGCCCAGCGACAGGCTGCCCATGCCGAACAGCATCTTGCGCAGGCCATCGCTGGCAGGTTCTGCTTCCAGGGTGGCGCGGTAGTTGTCGGCGACGTTCGGCGCCCAGTTGCCGACCATCTCTTCGAGGTCCTTGACCAGCAGGTCGGTCACGGCCTTCAGGTAGGCGCGACGACGGTCGTTGTGGCCGCCGGTGGCACCCTGGCCTTCGAGGTAGTCGGTGTACGGACGGTTGCCGGCGCCTGGGCCGGTGCCGTTGAGGTCCTGGCCCCAGAGCAGGAATTCGATGGCGTGGTAGCCGGTGGCGACGTTGGCCTCGGAACCTGCCAGTTCATTCAGGCTGGCCAGCTTCTCGGGGGTGATGTCCTTGACGTCGACCTTCTCTTCGCCCACCTGGATCTCGGTGTTGGCGATGATGTTGGCGTTGGCCGCAGGGTTGCCCAGGGCGTGCTCGTAGCTCTTGTCGACGTAGTCGATCAGGCCTTCGTCCAGCGGCCACGAGTTCACCTGGCCTTCCCAGTCGTCGATGATGGTGTTGCCGAAGCGGAAGGCTTCGCTCTGCAGGTACGGAACGCGCGCGGCGGCCCAGGCTTCCTTGGCGGCCTTCAGGGTGTCGTCGCCTGGCTTGGCGAGGAAGGCGTCGATCGCGGTTTGCAGGGTCTTGGCGGTGCTCAGCGAGTCGCTGTATACGGCAAAGACCATCTCGGCGTAATGCTTGACCACGGCCTTGCCGGCCGCTTCATCGACTGTGCCAGGGGCCGCAGCGGTGGTGCTGGCGGCAGCAGGTGCCTGGGCTTGCGGGGCGGCGGCCTTGTCGTCTTTGCCTTCACCGCAACCGGCGAGAGCGATGGCGATGGCCAGCAGACTGGCGGAGGCCAGAGGCATACGAATCATTATTGGTTTTCCTGCGTCGTGTGGTTGGACCAAGGGTTAGGCCGTGCGCCGTGGCACGCGAAACCGCAACATCATGCGAAAGATTTGCATTTGCTGTAAAGGGGCGCACGCGCAATTCATGTAAATGCGCGTCATGGCCTGTAACCATGGCGTGCAACCCGAGTGTGCAGCGTTACAGCACGGACACCTGGTTACGCTGCGCCTGCTTGAGGAAGTTGGTCAGTTCGCGCGAAGGCAGTGGTTTGCTGTAGTGGTAACCCTGACCCTCATGGCAGCCCTGGGCGATGATGTAGGTTTCCTGCTCGGCGCTTTCCACGCCCTCGGCGATCACCTGCATGCCCAGGCTTTTGCCCAGCTGGATGATGGCGCGCACGATGGTGGCGTCGTCATCGTCGTCGAGCAGGTCCTGGACGAAGCTCTTGTCGATCTTGATCTTGTCCAGCGGCAGCGACTTGAGGTAGCTGAGCGAGGAGTAGCCGGTGCCGAAGTCGTCGATGGCGATCATCGCCCCGGAGCGGCGCAGGCTCAGCAGGTGCTGGGCGGCGGTGCTGATGTCTTCCATCAGGCCGGTTTCGGTAACTTCCAGCTCCAGGCTGCGCGGTGGCAGGCGGTGCGCCTGCATCAGGTTGTTGACCACCCGTGGCAGCTCGTTGTGGTGCAACTGCACGGTGGACAGGTTGACCGCCATGCGCAGCTCGACGAACCCCAGGTCGTGCCATTCGCGCAGTTGGCGGCAGGCCTGGTCGAGTACCCACTCGCCGATGGCGATGATGCTGCCGTTCTGCTCGGCCAAGGGAATGAACTGGTCGGGCGGCACCATGCCCAGTTCCGGGTGCTGCCAGCGCAGCAGCGCTTCCACGCCGACCACGCGGTGGTCGCGGTAGCTGATCTGCGGCTGGTACACCAGGTACAGCTGGTTGCGCGGCAGGGCTTCGCGCAAGTCTTTTTCCAGCTCGCGGCGGCGGCGCATCTCGCTGTCGACGCTGGCGATGTAGAACTGGTAGCGGTTGCGCGAGCGGGCCTTGGCCAGGGTCATGGTCTGCTCGGCTTTTTGCAGCAGTTTCTCGGTGCTGTCGCCGTCTTCGGGGAACAGGGTGATGCCGATGGTGGCGCGCAGGCGGATTTGCTGGTGCTCGAAGCCGAATGGCACTTCCAGGTCGTCGAGAATGCTCTGGGCCAGTTCCGCGGCTTCGTAGGGCTGCTCGATATTGGCCTGAACCAGGGCGAACTGGTCACCGCCCAGCCGCGCCAGGGCGCCCAGGCGGCCACTGTGGGCGCGCAAGCGGTCGGCCAGGGCCAGCAGCAATTGGTCGCCCACCTGGTAGCTGAACTGCTCGTTGATGCCCTTGAAGTCGTCCAGGCCCACGCACAGCACGGCCACCCGATGTTGCAGGCGGCCGCCGTCGACCAGAATCTTGTCCAGTTGCTGCTGCAATTGCTGGCGGTTGGGCAGGCCGGTGAGGAAATCGTACTGGGCCATGCGCTGCAGGCTGTTCTCGGCTTCATGGCGCAGGTGGGTGTTGCGTTCGATCGAGGCCAGCAGTTGGTTGGCCGTGTTCACCCAGATGCCCAGTTCGTTCTTCTCGTGGCCCTTGAGCAGCGGGATCTGGTGCTGGCTGGGGCGGTCGGGGTTGATCTGGGTCAGGTGCTCGATGATCTTCGACAGCGGCTTGGTCAGCAGCCAGTGGTACACCAGGTACAGCACCAGGCCCATGGCCAGGGCGCGCAGCACGCCGGACACGAAGATGATGATCGCGTTGACCAGGAAGTCCTCGCCGTAGGAGGCGGTGTCGAGGGTGATGCTCAGGTCGCCGTAGTATTCGCTGTACGGGCCACGGCCGACCAGTTGGGTGGTGTAGGTGCGCTCCTGGCCAAGGAACAGGTCGGTGAGCCAGCGCATGGACATGTCCTGCAGCGGGCGGGATTTTTCCGCGAGCATGGTTTCGTTGGGGTGGCCGATCGAGGCCATGCGCACCGAGTCGTCCTGGAACAGGCCTTCCATCACCTGCATGCCCATTTCCCGGTCGAGGCTGTACACCGCCTGGGTGGAAGGGTCGCGGAACATGTCGAGGATGCGCTGGGCATCGTTGTTGACGGCCTGGCGGGTCTTGTAGGTGTCGTAGACGATCTGCGCGCAGCTAAGGACGACGCCGACCGCCAGCGCCGAAAGAAGCACGACCCTGAGCAACTTGACCGATAAGCTGTTCCGCAATTCCAGCTTCAATGGGGTTTCCTTAATCCATGCGCATGGCATCATTTTGCCATTAACGTTGGCAATACACTATCGGCCTACCATGGGAAGTGTATCGGTTGCCCGACCCTGCAACTTGAGTGCGCGCTGCCAAACTTCCAGAGGTTTGATGTTAGCGCGCTATACGGGCTGAGCAAGCAAAACCGTGTTGGCCTGCTTGCGGGCACAGGCACAAAAAAACCCGGCACAGGGCCGGGTTTCTTGGGTCAGGGCTGAACGAATCAGGCCTTGAAGGTGTTGCCTTCGAACTGCTCGGCCACGAAGGCCCAGTTGACCAGGTTCCAGAACGCCTCGACGTACTTAGGACGCACGTTGCGGTAGTCGATGTAGTAGGCGTGTTCCCAGACGTCGCAGGTCAGCAGCGGGGTGTCGCCGCTGGTCAGCGGGCAGCCGGCGCCGATGGTGCTGGCCAGTGCCAGGGAACCGTCAGCCTTCTTCACCAGCCAGCCCCAGCCGGAACCGAAGGTGCCGACCGAAGTCTTGGTGAACTCTTCCTTGAACTTGTCGAAGGAACCGAATGCGGCGTTGATGGCCTCGGCCAGGGCGCCAGTTGGCTGGCCGCCGCCGTTTGGCGACAGGCAGTTCCAGTAGAAGGTGTGGTTCCAGACTTGAGCGGCGTTGTTGAAGATGCCGCCCGAAGAGCTCTTGACGATCTCTTCCAGGGTCTTGCCTTCGAATTCGGTGCCTGGGACCAGGTTGTTCAGGTTCACGACATAGGTGTTGTGGTGCTTGTCGTGGTGAAACTCCAGGGTTTCCTTGGAGATGTGCGGCTGCAGGGCATCGTGGGCGTACGGCAGCGGCGGCAATTCAAAAGCCATGGTGGATCTCCTGATTCAGGTCTGTTTGCGGTTTGCGCAAGGCCGATCACGGGCGGCCCGATATACGTCGGCGAGTTTTTACTCTTTGCGACGCAGGGGCTGGATCATAGCACCGGGCCCGGCGCATAACCACGCAACAAACATAGGGAATAGAGGTTCCAGAGCGGTTGGAGCGGGCCGACCGGTGGTGTATGCCGTAAGCCTTTCAGCGCCTGGGTGAATGAGCGCCGCTGGCGCGGCGCATCGCAGGCAAGCCTGCTCCTACATCTGTTTCGGGCCAATCAATGCTGTGCCATTGGCGCAGGCGTCCAATGTAGGAGCAGGCTTGCCTGCGATGCGCCGCGCCAGCGGCGCTCATTCACCCAAATACCAACTGCGCTGCCACGGCAAACATCATCACCGCCACCATCAGGTCCAACAACCGCCAGGTGGCCGGGCGGGCCAACCACGGCGCCAGCCACGCCGCGCCGATCGCCAGGGTCGAGAACCACAGCAGCGAGGCACTGGCGGCACCGGCCACGTAGGCGCCGGGCACCGTCTGCTGGGCGCCCAGCGAGCCAATCAGCAGCACGGTGTCGAGGTAGACATGGGGGTTGAGCAGGGTCACCGCCAGGGCGCTGAGCAGCACTGCCCGGCGTGACCGCATGCCCTGGCCCTCCTGGTGCTGCAGGCTCTGCTTCGAGCAGGCGCTGCGCAGCGCCTTGGCGCCGTACCAGATCAGGAACACCGCGCCGCCCCAGCGGGCGATGGCCAGCAGCGTCGGGTTGTGCGCCAGTACCGTGGCCAGGCCGAACACCCCGGCCGCGACCAGGATGGCATCGCAGACGATGCACAGCGCCGCCACCGGCAGGTGGTGTTCACGGCGCAGGCTCTGGGCGAGGACGAAGGCGTTCTGCGCGCCGATGGCCATGATCAGGCCGAAGGCCACCAGCATGCCGTTGATATAGCTTTGCCACATGGCACAGGCTCCCGAAAATAAACAGCCAGAAAAGATGCTGGCCATTGTCGCCATGGCGGCTGTATAAGAAAAACAAATAATGCTCACCCCACATTAGGAAAATCGATGTTCGACTACAAGTTGCTGGCCGCCCTCGCGGGGGTGGTCGAGCAGGGTGGTTTCGAGCGCGCCGCCCAGGTGCTGGGGCTGTCGCAATCGGCCATTTCCCAGCGCATCAAGCTGCTTGAGGCGCGGGTTGGCCAGCCGGTACTGGTGCGCGCCACGCCGCCGAGCCCCACTGAAGTGGGCCGGCAACTGCTCAACCATGTGCAGCAGGTGCGCCTGCTCGAACGCGACCTGCAGCGCCAGGTGCCGGCGCTGGACGAGGAGGGGCTGCCCGAACGCTTGCGCATCGCCCTCAACGCCGACAGCCTGGCCACCTGGTGGGCTGGCGCAGTGGGGGCGTTCTGCGCCGAGCAGCAGTTGCTCACCGACCTGGTGGTGGAGGACCAGGAAGTGGGCCTCAAGCGCATGCGGGCCGGCGAAGTGGCGGCCTGCCTGTGTGGCAGCGAGCGGCCGGTGGCCGGCGCACGCAGCTTGCCATTGGGCGCCATGCGTTACCGCGCCCTGGCCAGCCCCGGGTTCATGGCGCGCTATTTCCCACAGGGTTTCGACGCCGGGCGCCTGGCCCGCACGCCGGCCATCGTCTATGGCCCGGACGACTTCCTGCAGCACCGCTACCTGGCATCGCTGGGCATTCAGGACGGTTTCCTGCATCACCTGTGCCCATCGTCCGAAGGCTTCCTGCGCATGACCGAGGCCGGCCTGGGCTGGGGCCTGGTGCCCGAGTTGCAGGCCCGCGAGCAGTTGGCCAGCGGGCAACTGGTGGAAATTTGCGCCGATACCCCTATCGATGTGCCGCTGTACTGGCATCATTGGCGCAACGGCGGGCACCTGCTCGCGCAACTGACCGAACACCTGCGCGCCACCGCGCACCACTGGCTGGTGCCGTTGTAGCGGCGGCTGGCGTCTGTTGCATCTGAAATCTAGGCGGAGTCATACATGCAAATTCTGGTCACCGGCGCGAGCGGCTTCATTGGCGGGCGCTTTGCGCGCTTTGCCCTGGAGCAGGGCCTGAAGGTGCGGGTCAGCGGCCGGCGCGCCGAGGGGGTCGAGCACCTGGTCAAGCGTGGGGCGCAGTTCATTCCCGGCGACCTGGGCGACCCGGAGCTGGCCCGGCGCCTGTGCCAGGGCGTCGAGGCGGTGGTGCACTGCGCAGGCGCGGTGGGCAATTGGGGGCGTTACCAGGACTTCCACCAGGGCAACGTGGTGGTGACCGAGAACGTGGTCGAAGGCTGCCTGAAAGAGCACGTTCGGCGCCTGGTGCACCTGTCGTCGCCGTCGATCTACTTCAACGGCCGCGCCCGCCTGGATGTTCGCGAAGACCAGGTGCCGCGGCGTTTCCACGACCACTATGCACACACCAAGTACCTGGCCGAGCAGAAAGTGTTCGGTGCCCAGGAGTTCGGCCTGGAAGTGCTGGCGCTGCGCCCGCGCTTCGTGACCGGCGCAGGCGATGCCAGCATTTTCCCACGGCTGATGCAGATGCAGCGCAAGGGCCGCGTGGCGATCATCGGCAACGGCCTGAACAAGGTCGACTTCACCAGCGTGCACAACCTCAATGATGCCCTGCTCAGCGCGCTGTTCGCCGACGACCGAGCGTTGGGCCAGGCCTACAACATCAGCAACGGCCAGCCGCTGCCGCTGTGGGATGTGGTCAACTACGTGATGCGCCAGATGAACCTGCCCCAAGTCACCCGCTACCGCCCCTATGGCCTGGCCTACAGCCTGGCCGCGTTGAACGAAGCCGCCTGCCTGCTCTGGCCCGGGCGCCCGCAGCCCACGCTTTCGCGCCTGGGCATGCAGGTGATGAGCCGGGATTTCACCTTGGACATCAGCCGCGCCCGCCAGTACCTGGACTACCAGCCCAAGGTCAGCTTGTGGACGGCGCTGGATGAATTCTGCGGCTGGTGGAAGCATCAGCCGCCGGGGCAGTGAACCCGGGCGGCAGAAGATGGTCATCAGTGCGCCGCGTGAGCGGTTTATAATCATGTCTCTTTGCTACCACCGCGGTTGAAGCCCCCTATGCGCAACGATGCCCACGACGATTTCGATGATGTGCCCACCTTGCGGGCCGGAACTCCCGATGACGACGAGCTGCTGCCCGCGCACGTTTCGCGCAGCCGCAAGAAGGCCGCCAAGCCGGCCAGCACCGGCCCGCTGTGGGCGTTGCTGGCGGCGTCGTTCATAGCCCTGGCCGGGTTGGGCTGGTGGAGCTTCCAGCAGATCTCGCTGATGGAGCAGCAACTGGTCGCCACCCAGGAAAGCTTTGCCCGTATCAGTGAGGAGGCGGCTGGGCGGCTGCAGGCGATCAGTGGCAAGGTCGATGCCAGCGAGTCGTCCAGCACCACCGGTAGCGAGGCGTTGAAGCTGCAGATTCGCCAGTTGCAGGCGAGCCTGGCCGAGCAGGGCAAGCAGCAGCAGGGCGTGGCGGGGCAGGCCGGTGACCTCGGCAAGCGCCTGGAGCAGGTGCTGGCCGATACCCGCGAGCAGCAGAAGGCCGTGACCGAGTTGCAAACCCAGTTGCAGGCGCAGTTGAAGGCGGTCAATGGCGAACTGGCCGCGTTGAAGTCGGGCCAGGTGGACGGTGGCAAGCTCGATGGCCAGCTGAAAAGCCTGAACGATGACGTGGCGGCGTTGAAGAAGCAGGGCGGCCAGAAAGCGGCCATCGAAAGCCTTGAGCAGGATGTGCTGGTGCTCAAGACCCAGATGGAGAACCGCACGGCGTCCGGGAGCGGGGCCACGGTGCAGGAGTTCGATGCGTTTCGCGGGCAGACCACGCGCAACCTCAATACCCTGCAGAGCCAGATTCAGAACTTGCAACAGCAGATTAACGCTCGGCCTTGAGAGCACCTGAGGCTTCTTCGCGGGGCAAGCCCGCTCCTACAGGAGCGGGCTTGCCCCGCGAAGGGGCCAACATCAAAGGCGCGGGTAGTCGATGTACCCCACCGGCCCCTGGCCATAGAACGTCTCGGGGTGCGCCTCGTTCAACGGCGCATCGGCCGCCAGCCGTGCTGGCAGGTCCGGGTTGGCGATGAACGGCACGCCAAAGGCCACTGCATCGGCCTTGCCTGCCGCCAACGCGGCATTGGCACTGGCCTTGTCGAAGCGTTCATTGACGATGTACGCCCCGCCGAACGCCGCCTTGATCTGCGGCCCCAGGCTGTCGTCGGCTTCCTTCTCCCGCGAGCAGATGAACGCGATACCCCGCTTGCCCAGTTCGCGCGCCACGTAGGTGAAGGTTTCGGCGCGGTCGGCGTCGCCCATGTCATGGGCGTCGGCCCGCGGTGCCAGGTGTACGCCCACCCGGCCTGCGCCCCACACCTCGATGGCCGCATCGGTGACTTCCAGCAGCAGGCGCGCGCGGTTCTTCAGCGAGCCGCCGTAGCGGTCGGTGCGCTGGTTGGTGCTGCTTTGCAGGAACTGGTCGAGCAGGTAGCCGTTGGCACCGTGGATCTCCACACCGTCGAAACCCGCGGCCTTGGCGTTTTCCGCAGCACTGCGGTAGGCCTCGACGATGTCGGCGATTTCCTCGGTTTCCAAGGCCCGTGGGGTCGGGTATTCGCTCAAGGGCCGTACCAGGCTGACATGGCCCTTGGGCTGGATCGCGCTGGGCGCCACCGGCAACTCACCGTTGAGGTAGCTGGGGTGCGAGACGCGGCCAACGTGCCACAGCTGCAGGAAAATGCGCCCGCCGGCGCCATGCACGGCCTGGGTGACGTTATGCCAGCCACGCACCTGCTGGTCGTTCCAGATACCGGGGGTGTCGGGGTAGCCAACGCCCATCGGGCTCACCGAAGTCGCCTCGCTGAGGATCAGCCCGGCGCTGGCGCGTTGCACGTAGTATTCGGCCATCAGCGCGTTGGGCACCCGGCCTTGGTCGGCCCGGCAGCGGGTCAGCGGGGCCATGATGATGCGGTTGGGCAGTTGCACGTCGCCCAGGGTGATCGGATCGAAAAGCGTGGTCATAAGGGTTACCTGCCTGGTCAAAGCGCGTGGCGCAGTTGTTCGAGGAACGCCTGGATGGTGGCTTCGTCGCGTTTGAAAAAGTGCCACTGGCCGATCTTCTGGCTGCGGATCAGCCCGGCGCGCTGCAAGGTCGCCAGGTGGGCCGAGACGGTCGACTGCGAAAGGCCGCAGCGTTGGTCGATCTGCCCGGCACACACACCGTTCTCGGTGCTGTGGTACTGGTCGGGGAATTGCGTTGCCGGGTCTTTCAGCCAGCTGAGGATTTCTCGCCTGACCGGGTGGGCCAGCGCTTTTATGATTTCGTCGAGATCGAGTGGCATGGGTGAGGCTCGTTGTGTATCGCGGTTGAGCGAAATTTAAATCGGTATTTCGCGATATACAAATATGAAGAGGTTCTGAGCTGAGTGCGAATCGCTATATCGCGTTATAACGATATAGGTGTGGGCGGTGCTAGACTGGGCCCATGAACTACCTCGCACACCTGCACCTGGGCGGCCCGGCGCCGCAACAACTGCTTGGCAGCCTGTATGGCGACTTCGTCAAAGGCTCGCTGGAGGGGCGCTTTGCGCCTGCGCTGGAGTCGGCGATCCGGCTGCACCGGCAGATCGACAGCTACACCGACCAACACCCGCTGGTGCTGGCGGCACTGGCACGGTTCCCCCGTGAGCGGCGACGCTTTGCCGGAATCGTGCTGGATGTGTTTTTCGACCATTGCCTGGCGCGGCATTGGGGCGACTATGCCGACCAGCCCCTGGAGCAGTTCACCGCGGGGTTTTACCGGGTGCTGTTGGCCGAGCCGGAATTGCCGGGGCGATTGGCGCGGATTGCGCCGTTCATGGCGGCGGATGACTGGCTGGGGGCTTATGGTGATTTTGCGACGTTGGAGCAGGTGTTCAATGGCATTGCCCGGCGATTGTCTCGTCCGGAGGGGATGGCGGGAGTGATGGTTGAGCTTGAGCGGTTGTATGAACCGTTGATGGCGGATTTTCGCGAGTTCTATCCGCAGTTGCAGGCGTTTGCGGTGGCGGGCAGGTGAGCTGTGTGGTGCCTGTACCGGCCCTTTCGCGGGGCAAGCCCGCTCCTACAAGTACGTATCCCGTTGTAGGAGCGGGCTTGCCCCGCGAAGGGGCCGGTACAGGTAAATCCAGGCTCAGGCAGCCCGCGCCTGCCGCCGCGGCACCACCGGCACTTCCTCAGCCCCGAACAACGCCAGGTGAATCGCCTGCTGCGCCTGGAACGCCAGCGCCGCCCGCTCTTTGTCCACGCTGCTGATCGGCGCCAGCAACTGAATACACACCTCACCCCGTGGCTCGGCAAACAAGCGCGTCAGGTGCGACACAAGGTCATCGTCACCGATGAACGGTGCAATCGGGTCGGTTTCGCCGTTGCGCCGGTACTGGATGGCCACCGGCTGCAGGGCCACGCCCTGGTCGATGGCGCCGGCCAGCAGGCGCCCGTGGAAGGTGCGCAGCTGTCGGCCGTCGGTGGTGGTGCCCTCGGGGAAAATCACCAGCGGCTGGGCCTGGCCCAGTTGCCCGCTGATCTGCTCGCGCAGGCGCTGGCCGTCGCCACCGCCGCGGCGGATGAACAGCGTGCCGGCCTTTTCCGCCAGCCAACCGGCCACAGGCCAGTGACGCACTTCGGCCTTGGACAGGAACGACAGCGGCATCAGCATGCCCAGCAGCGGAATGTCGGTCCATGACACATGGTTGCTGACCCACAGCATCGGCTGCTGCGGCAGCGTGCCGACCACCCGTACCTCGAAGGGCAGGGCGCCGGCCAGGTATTTCATGAACCAGCATGTCCAGCGCTGGCGCCGCTGCATCGGTGTCTTCAGGCCCAGGCGTTCGCCCACGCCGATGATGCTTGCCATGAGCATGCCCAGCAGCAGCACCAGGATCAGCCTTGAGAAGCGGGCGATGACCCGCAGCTTGGGCATCAGACCGCTGCCTTGAAGTGGCGGGCGTAGCGTGGGCACAGGTCGTCGCGTTTGAGCAGGATGAACACATCGGCGACCTGGAAGTCTTCGTCCCAGCACGGCTCGCCGCAGATCTTCGCGCCCAGGCGCATGTAGGCCTTGAGCAGCGGTGGCATTTCGGCGATGACGTTGCTCGGCAGGGCCAGGTTCGGCAGCGGGTTCTTGGGTTCGGCGCGCAGGTGCTCGGTGCACAGGTAGCGTTCGCGCAGGCGCTGCATGACGGCATGGGCCTGTACGCCGCCGTCTTGCATGGGGATGCTGGCGCAGCCCATCAGGTAGCTGTAGCGGCCTTCGTTGAGCACTTCGGCCAGCTCGCCCCAGAGCACGGCGATGGTGCCGCCGTTGCGGTAGTCGGCCGCCACGCAGGTGCGTCCCAGTTCCAGGATCGGGCCCTGCAGCTGCAGCAGGCCGTGCAGGCTGAATTCTTCTTCGCTGTAGAAGCGGCCCAGGCTGCTCGCGGCCTGGTGGTCGAGCAGGCGGGTGGTGGCAACCAGCTCGCCGGTGTTCAAGTCTCGCACGCCGATGTGGCGGCAGTGCACGTCATAGTCATCCATGTCCAGGCCCTGTTCGGCGCCTTTGAGCTTGGCTTTGAATTCCGCGCTGAATACCTTGTAGCGCAAGGCCTGGGCTTCCTGCAGGGCGGCTGCGCCGACCAGGCGTTCGGCTTGCAGACGGCGTTCAGTGCTGTTGTCGCCAGAGCGAGCGATCCGAGTCATTACGAGTCTCCATAAGCCAGCCATGAAGGGTTGCGGCCGGTCGGCTTTGTTGTGCAAAGTCAGCCTAGGTAGGCGCGGTGTCACCCCTGTGAATCTTTGGTGATGCTTGCGTGACACCCCAGAACAGCCCCCGATAAGGAGCGTCCGATGGCCTGGTTGCAACGACTCAACGACCCCCTCCGCCAGCCTTTGGCCGGCACCCTGGGCGAAACCTACGCCGCCGAGCTGCAGCGCCTTGGCAGCGTGGCCCCGTTCGAACTTGCGGTGCTGGGCGGGCGTGCCATGGCCACCCCGGGGCTGGCTTTCCTGATTGGCTACCAGGCTGCCCTGCGCGTGCTCTGGCCCAGTGCCCCGGCCAGCCTCGGTGCGCTGTGCGCCACCGAGCGGCGCAGCGTGCGCCCGGCAGACATGCATACCCGCCTGCACGGCCTGCGCCTGAGTGGCAGCAAGGATTTCGTCACGGCCGGGCTGGATGCCGAATGGTTGCTGGTGGCGGCGCGCGACGAGCCGCCAGGCGCGGCGCCGCGGCTGAAACTGGCCGTGGTCTACCCCGGCGAGGCGGGGGTGGCGCTGGAGGCCTTGCCGACCTTGCCGTTGATGCCCGAGGTGGGGCATGGGCGCCTGCAACTGGAACAGGCGGCGTGCGAGCTGCTGGCGGGGGATGGTTGGGACGCCTACGTCAAGCCGTTCCGCTCGCTTGAAGACTTGTACGTGCTGGCGGCGCTGGTGGCCTGGTTGTACGGGGTGGGGCAGGAGTGCGCCTGGCCCCAGGCACTGCGCCTGCGCCTGCTGGCTGTGCTGGCAGGGTGCGCCGAGGGCAGCCGGCAATGTGCCGACAGCGTGGCCTGCCATTTGCTGTTGGCGGGCTTGTTCGAGCAGTTCCAGGACCTGCGCGGGGCCATCGACAAGGCCTTGCTGGATGGGCCGCGGCAGTGGGCGCAGTTATGGCAGCGGGACCAGGGCGTGCTGGCGCTGGCGACGGCGGCGCGGGAGAAACGCTTGGCCAAGGCGTGGGCGGCTGCAGGATTGTCATGAAAGGCTGCGAGGCTGTGTGATCCTTTGACATCCGGGGCCGCGTTGCGGCCCTTCGCGGGGCAAGCCCGCTCCTACAGCGATAGCGCCGGTGCCTGTAGGAGCGGGCTTGCCCCGCGAAGGGCTGCAACGCAGCCCCAACGCAGGCGCCCCCCGCATGAAGGCATTGTGGTTGATTCTGATGTTGGCCATGGCCCCCGCCTGGGCCGAAGACTGGCCTGAACCCAACTGGCCCGTCGACAACACCCCCCTCGACTGGCAAGCCGTGGACGCCTACGCCTTCCCCGAACGCAACGCCAGCGAACGCAGCGGCATCCGCACCGATGCCCTGCTGATCATCCGCGACGGGCGCATCCTGCACGAACGCTACAGCGCGCCCACCACCGCCAATACCGCGCACCTCACCTGGTCGATCAGCAAGAGCGTCCTGGCCACCGTGCTGGGCGTGGCCCAGGGCGAGGGCCGCTTCCAGTTGCAGGACCCCGCGGCACGCTTCTACCCGCCGATGCAGGCACACCCCGAGGTGCGCCTGGCCGACCTGCTGCACTGGGCCAGCGGCCTGGCCTGGCAGGAAGACTACGAATACGCCCCGCTCAAGTCCTCGGTGGTGGCCATGCTCTACACCCGTGGGCGCAGCGACATGGCCGCCTACACCGCCGCCCGTGCCCGCGCCGACGCACCCGGGCAGCGCTTCGTCTATTCAAGCGGGGACAGCAACGTACTGGCGGCGGCCCTGCGCGGCATGCTTGGCAAAGGCAATTATGCGCAGTATCCCTGGCAGGCGCTGTTCACCCCCTTGGGGATCGACAGCGCGGTGTGGGAGCGCGACAGCAGTGGCACCTTCGTCGGCTCGTCCTACCTCTACCTGAGCGCCCGGGACCTCGCCCGCATCGGCCTGTTGATGCAGCGCGACGGGCGCTGGGGCGAGCGCCAACTGTTGCCGGCAAACTGGGTGGCCTTCAACCGTACCCTGTTCGCCCAGGCCCAGGCCACGCCCGGCGAAGCCAACCCGGGCGGCCACTGGTGGTTGAACCAGCCCTTGGCCGGCCAGCCGCTGCCCTGGCCAGACGCCCCGGCAGATGCCTTCGCCGCCCTCGGCCACTGGGGGCAGGCACTGTATGTGTTGCCCTCCCAGAAGCTGGTGATCGTGCGCTATGGCGACGACCGTGATGGCCGCTACACGCACAATGAACTGCTCAAACGGGTGCTGGCGGTGTTGGCCAAGGAGGAGGGCGCATGAAGCGCATGCTGTTGCTGCTGGTGCTGGCCCTTTTGGGCTGGGCCTGGCTGGAGCGCCAGGCCCTGGCGGATTTCCCCGGCATTCTCTCGGCCTACTCGGCCAAGGAATATTGTTCGTGCCGTTTCGTCATGGGCTTCGACGAAGGGTATTGCCGGGGTTATGTGAAGCAGTGGCTGCCGTTGAGCGAGCTGCACGAAGACACCCCGCAGCGGCGGGTAAGCGCCGCTGGCCTGGGCCAGCGCAGCCAGGCGGCCTGGCAGGGCCCCCAGGCGGGCTGCCGCTTGCTGCCATGAAGGCGGGCGGGTAAGGTTGACGGTCAAGTTTCACGAGACCTGTCATGTTCAAGTTGCCCCGCCTACTGCCTGCCTTGCTGCTGGCCCTGTGCCTGCCCGCCCACGCCAACTGGCACCTCGATGGCGAGTCTTCCCGCCTGTCATTCGTCACTGGCAAGAACGGCACGACCGCCGAGGTGCACCGCTTTCTGGTGCTGCATGGCAGTGTCGACCGCAAGGGCGCGGCAGCGCTGAGTATCGAGATGGACTCGGTCAGCAGTGGCATTCCCCTGCGCGACGAGCAGATGCGCGACAACCTGTTCGAGGTCGAGCGCTTCGCCGATGCCACGGTAAAGGCGCAGATCGACCTGCGGCCCATCAACGACCTGGCCAATGGCGCGCAGATCGAACTGCGCCTGCCACTGACCGTGACCCTGCATGGCCAGTCCCACAGCTACAACGCCTTGCTCCTGGCCACCCGCCTGGACCAGCGGCGTTTTCAGGTGGTAACGCTCGAACCGCTGGTGCTGCGCGCCAGCGACTACGGCCTGCTGCCGGGTCTTGAAAAGCTGCGCACCTTCGCCAAGCTCAAGTCCATCAACCCGTCGGTGCCGGTTAGCGCGGTGCTGATCTTCAACGCCCGCTGACATGCCCGGGCCGGTCTTTCCCTGGCGTGACGGCAACCAGTTCGAGCTGCTGATCGACGGCCCCGAATTCTTTCCGCGCATGCTCCAGGCCATTGCCCAGGCCGAACTGCAGGTGGACCTGGAGCTGTACCTGGTGGAAGCCGGGGCCTGCGCCGAAGCGGTGGTGCAGGTGCTGGAGCAGGCGGCCAGGCGCGGCGTGCGGGTGCGTTGCCTGTTCGATGACTACGGCTCGCTGGCGTTTACCACGGCCCTGCGCCAACGCCTGCTGGACGCCGGGGTGTACCTGCGCTGGTACAACCGCCTGCGCTGGAAGCGTGGGTTTCGCAACCTGTACCGCGACCACCGCAAGTTGCTGCTGGTGGACGAGCGCTGGGCGGCGGTGGGTGGCACCGGGGTGACCGACGAATTCTGGACACCGGGCCAGGCGACCAGCGAGTGGCACGAGGTGATGGTGCAACTGCAAGGGCCGGTGGTGGCCGATTGGCAACTGCTGTTCGACCGCCAGTGGCACGCCAACAACCGCCGCACGGCCTGGCGGCCGGCCGAAGGCTTCGGCTTGCCACGCCTGCCCAAGGCCCCGGCACAAGGCGTCGGCATGGGCCGGGTCGCCTATGCCGACGCCCGTCAGCACCAGGACATCCTGCATTCGCTGGTGCGCGCATTGAACAGCGGCAAACAGCGGGTGTGGCTGGCCACACCGTACTTCTTGCCCACCTGGAGCGTGCGCCGTTCGCTGCGCCGGGCCGCCAGCAAGGGCCTGGACGTGCGCCTGCTGCTGACCGGCCCGCGCACCGACCACCCGTCGGTGCGCTACGCCGGGCACCGCTACTACCCGCGCCTGCTGCGCGCCGGGGTGCGGATTTTCGAGTACCAGCCGTGTTTCCTGCACCTGAAGATGGCCGTGGTGGACGACTGGGTGAGCGTCGGTTCGTGCAACTTCGACCACTGGAACCTGCGCTTCAACCTTGAAGCCAACATCGAAGCCCTGGACCCGCCCCTGACCGCGGCGGTGGTGGCCAGTTTCGAGCGCGATTTCGCCCTGAGCGAGGAAGTCGACCTCAACCACTGGAACGCCCGGCCCCTGTGGCGGCGGGTGAAGCAGCGGATCTGGGGGTGGATCGACCGGCTGGTGGTCAACGTGCTCGACCGCCGCGACTGAGACCGGCTATCGTGCTGTGACTGTTCACAGGCAATCGAAGGAGTGGGTGCGATGACGGCGAAGAAGATTCTCATGCTGGTGGGCGACTACGTCGAGGACTATGAGGCGATGGTGCCGTTCCAGGCGTTGCTGATGGTGGGCCACACCGTGCACGCGGTGTGCCCGGAGAAAGTCGCCGGGCAGACGGTGCGCACGGCCATCCATGATTTCGAGGGCGAGCAGACCTACAGCGAAAAGCCAGGGCACAATTTTGCCTTGAACTACGACTTCGTGCGGGTACGGGCCGAAGGCTATGACGCCCTGTTGATTCCCGGTGGCCGTGCGCCAGAATACCTGCGCCTGGATGAGCGGGTGCTGGAGCTGGTGCGGGCGTTCGACCAGGCCGGCAAGCCGATTGCGGCGGTGTGCCATGGGGCGCAGTTGCTGGCGGCGGCCGGGGTGCTGGAAGGGCGCGAATGCAGTGCCTACCCGGCGTGTGCGCCGGAGGTGAGGCTGGCGGGCGGGACGTTCGTGGACATCGCGGTGGACCAGGCGCATGTCGATGGCAACCTGGTCACGGCACCGGCATGGCCTGCCCACCCGGCGTGGCTGGCGGCGTTCCTCAAGGTGCTCGGCACCCGTATCGCCTGACCGGCCTGTTCGATTGCGGCGCTTCGCGAGCTACGCTCGCTCCTACAGGCCGATGAACTCCCTTGTAGGAGCGAGCAAAGCTCGCGAAGAGGCCAGCACAGGTTCACGCCACCTGCTCAACCCAATCATTGAGGTTGTAATAGCTGGTCACCCGGGCGATTTTCCCGCAGTGGATGTAGAAGAACGCCCCCGCCGGCAACACATAGGTCTGCCCGTTGGCCGCCGGCAGCCCTTCGTCATCGGCCAGGTACTGGCCATGCACGGTAAATTCCGCCGCCGCACGGCTGCCCTCGGCATTCTGCATCACCACGATATCGGCCAGGCGCTCGCGGTAGCAGCGGTTCATCTTGTCCATGAACGCGGCGAACTTGGTCTTGCCCATCTGCCGCTCGCCCTGGTTGACGTCATGGATCACGTCTTCGCTAAGCAGGGCCAAGAAGCCCGGCATGTCGCCGGCATTGAAGGCGGCGTAGTAAGCATTTACCAGTTCGGTAGCGGTCATGGAACAATACCTGTCGTGTAGGGAAAAGGCGGTCAGTGGATTCCGATGATAGGGTTTCCCCTCAAGCCCGGCTTAGCCGAGCGCGTCATCCACATCGACAAAACGACCGCCAAGCATGGAAATACGCCTGTTGCACGGCGCCGCTATCGCGCCTTACATCGATGACCTCGCTCGCCTGCGCCTGACCGTGTTCCGCGAGTTTCCCTACCTCTACGATGGCACCCCGGAGTACGAGGCCGACTACCTGGCCAGCTACACCCGCTCCGGGCGCAGCCTGGTGGTGCTTGCCCTGGACGACGGCCAGGTGGTAGGTGCTTCCACCGGCCTGCCGCTGGTGGACGTGGCGCCTGCGTTCCAGCAGCCGTTCCTGGCCCAGGGCCGCGACCCGGCCAGCGTCTATTACTTTGGTGGGTCGCTGGTGTTGCCGGAATACCGTGGACTTGGTCTGGGCGTGCGCTTCTTCATCGAGCGTGAGTCGTATGCCCACAAGCTGGCCGAATTCGACTTCTGCGCTTTCTGCGCGGTCGAGCGACCAGGCATCCATCCGCGTCGTCCTGCGGACTACAAGCCGTTGCATGGTTTCTGGCGCAATCGTGGCTTCCTGCATGATCCTTCGCTACGGACGCGTTTTGCCTGGCGCGACCTGGACGAGCAGGAGAGCTCGGACAAGATCATGTCGTTCTGGACCAAGGGACTGCCGATTTGAATGGGCTTGCCATCGAGCCTTGGTTGGCATTGTGCGAGGGAGACAGGGAAGAGGTGAGGCAGGAGAGGCAGGTGTTACCCGCAGGACTGGGCGGAGCAGTTCGACAGCATTGTGTAGAGCAGGCTTGGCCTCTTCGCGGGGCAAGCCCGCTCCTACAAGGGGACGCGATTCCCTGTAGGAGCGGGCTTGCCCCGCGAAGCAGGCGCCGCCGTTACATCAGGTTTACTTCACTTCGACTGCCAGGCTCTGGGCAATCTTGCTCTGCCACAGGGCAGGGCCGGTGATGTGTACCGACTCACCGTTGCTGTCCACGGCCACGGTCACCGGCATGTCCTTGACCTCGAACTCGTAGATCGCTTCCATGCCCAGCTCGGCGAAGGCCAGGACCTTCGACTTGCGGATCGCCTGGGCCACCAGGTAGGCGGCGCCGCCGACGGCCATCAGGTACACGGCCTTGTTGTCCTTGATCGCCTCGATGGCGGTCGGGCCGCGCTCGGACTTGCCGATCATGCCCAGCAGGCCGGTTTGCTCGAGGATCTGGCGGGTGAACTTGTCCATGCGGGTGGCGGTGGTCGGGCCAGCTGGGCCTACCACTTCGTCACCGACCGGATCGACCGGGCCTACGTAGTAGATGAAGCGGCCTTTGAGGTCCACCGGCAGCTCTTCACCGCGGTTGAGCATTTCCACCATGCGCTTGTGCGCAGCGTCGCGGCCGGTGAGCATCTTGCCGTTGAGCAGGATGGTTTCGCCCGGTTTCCAGCTGGCCACTTCCTCGGGGGTGATGTCGTCGAGGTTGACACGGCGGGCGCTTGGGCCGGCTTCCCAGACGATTTCCGGGTAGGCGTCCAGCGACGGCGCTTCCAGTTCGGCAGGGCCGGAGCCGTCGAGCACGAAGTGGGCGTGGCGGGTGGCGGCGCAGTTGGGGATCATGCACACCGGCAGCGAGGCGGCGTGGGTCGGGTAGTCCATGATCTTGACGTCGAGCACGGTGGTCAGGCCACCCAGGCCCTGGGCGCCGATGCCCAGCTGGTTGACCTTCTCGAACAGCTCCAGGCGGATTTCTTCCAGGCGGTTCTGTGGGCCACGGGCCTTGAGTTCATGGATGTCGATGGACTCCATCAACACTTCCTTGGCCATGACCGCGGCCTTCTCGGCGGTGCCGCCGATACCGATGCCGAGCATGCCCGGTGGGCACCAGCCAGCGCCCATGGTCGGGACGGTTTTCAGTACCCAGTCGACGATCGAGTCGGACGGGTTGAGCATGGCCATCTTCGACTTGTTCTCCGAGCCGCCGCCCTTGGCTGCGACATCGACCTCGACCTTGTCGCCGGGAACGATGGAGTAGTGGATCACTGCCGGGGTGTTGTCCTTGGTGTTCTTGCGGGCACCGGCCGGGTCGGCCAGGATCGAGGCGCGCAGGACGTTCTCAGGCAGGTTGTAGGCGCGACGCACACCTTCGTTGATCATGTCGTCGACGCTCAGGGTGGCGCCGTCCCAGCGCACGTCCATGCCCACGCGCACGAACACGGTGACGATACCGGTGTCCTGGCAGATCGGGCGGTGGCCGGTGGCGCACATGCGCGAGTTGATCAGGATCTGGGCGATCGAGTCACGCGCGGCTGGGGACTCTTCGCGCAGGTAGGCCTCGTGCATCGCCTGGATGAAATCGACGGGGTGGTAGTACGAGATGAATTGCAGGGCGTCGGCGACGCTCTGAATCAGGTCGTCTTGCTTGATCACGGTCATGCAGCGCGCTCCTCTTAAAGACGGGAACATTCGAAAAGACGCCCGACGGTGCCGACCAGCATGTCGATGCGCCTTGCAAGGCGCGCCGGCAGGCTGGCCGGCGCAAAAGGGCGCGGCAGTATAGCGCGCCTCACCGCGCGAAACACCTGCGTGTGGTCTGGACCATGGTCGGCTGGCCGCAGGCACCATTTTTGCTGCCGATACGCGCTTGGCATACAGTGACCCGGTAATCGTTGGAGAAACACCCCACCATGCCCGAACTTCATGTGGGCGAGCGCCGCTTTGCGGTGCCGGCCGGCAGCAACCTGCTCGATGCCTTGAACGAGGCCGGGCTCAACGTGCCCTACAGCTGCCGGGCCGGCAGCTGCCATGCCTGCCTGGTGCATTGCCTGGCCGGGCAGCCGGTGGACGCCTTGCCCGAGGCCCTGGCGCTCGACAAACACGCCCAGGGCTGGCGCCTGGCCTGCCAGTGCCGGGTGGTCGAGGACCTGCAGGTGGCGCTGTTCGACCCGCTGCAGGACGGCGTGCCGGCCCAGGTGTGCGCGCTGGACTGGTTTGCCGATGTGCTGCGTGTGCGGCTGCGGCCCGAGCGGGCGCTGCGTTACCAGGCGGGGCAGCACATGGTGCTGTGGCTCGGGGCGGTGGCGCGGCCCTATTCGCTGGCCAGCTTGCCGGGCGAGGATGACTTTCTCGAATTCCACATTGATTGCGCGCAGCCGGGGGCCTTTTGCGACCTGGCGCGCGGGCTGCAAGTGGGCGAGCGGATGCGCCTGGGCGAAGTGCGCGGCGGCGCCTTGCATTACGAGCTGGACTGGCAGGACCGGCCGCTGTGGTTGCTGGCGGCGGGCACTGGGCTGGCACCGTTATGGGGCATTCTGCGCGAAGCGCGGCGGCAGGGGCATCGGGGGGAAGTGAAGGTGATGCATGTGGCGCGCGATGGCGGGGGGCATTACCTGGCCGGGCCACTGCAGGCGTTGGCGGGGGTGACGGTCGAGTTGGTGCTGGCGCAGCACTTGGACGAGGCGCTGGCAGGGTTGCGGCCGACATCGCGGCAGACGGTGGCGCTGGTGTGTGGCGGGGCGGGGAGTGTCGAGCGGTTTGCCCGGCGGCTGTTCATTGCCGGGGTGCCGCGGGGGCAGGTGTTCGCCGATGTGTTCGTGGCGCATGCCTGAGGGTTTTGCGCTGCCTGTGCGGGCCTTATCGCGACCTGCGGTCGCTCCTACCAGGGATGTGTAGGAGCGACCGTAGGTCGCGATAGAGCCTGGGCATCAAACCAGCGGGTCACCCACGTGCAGGATCTTCATGCCGTTGGTGCCACCGATGGTGTGGTAGCTGTCACCCTTGGTCAGGATCACCCAGTCACCTTGCTCCACCAGGCCGCGCTTGAGCAGCTCGTCGACGGCTGCCTGGCTGACCTTGTCGGCCGGCAGCGAGGCCGGGTCGAAGGCAATCGGGTAGACGCCACGGAACATGTTGGCACGGGCCTGGGTGGCGCGGTGCGGCGACAGGGCGAAGATCGGCACGTGCGAGCGCAGGCGCGACATGATCAGCGGGGTGTAGCCGCTCTCGGTCAGGGCGATGATCGCCTTCACGCCCGGGAAGTGGTTGGCGGTGTACATGGCCGCCAGGGCGATGCTTTCGTCACAGCGCTCGAACGTGGTGTGCAGGCGGTGGCTGGACTTCTGGCTGGTCGGGTGCTTCTCGGCGCCCGAGCAGATACGGGCCATGGCCTGTACGGCTTCGATCGGGTAGGCACCGGCGGCGCTTTCGGCCGACAGCATCACCGCATCGGTGTTGTCCAGCACGGCGTTGGCCACGTCGGACACTTCGGCGCGGGTCGGCATCGGGTTCTGGATCATCGACTCCATCATCTGGGTCGCGACGATCACCGCCTTGTTGTTGCGGCGGGCGTGCTGGATGATCTTCTTCTGGATGGCGATCAGCTCGGCGTCGCCGATTTCCACACCCAGGTCACCACGGGCCACCATGACGGCGTCGGAGGCGCGAATCAGCTGGTCGAGGGTTTCGTCGTCGGCGACCGCTTCGGCGCGCTCGATCTTGGCCACCAGCCAGGCGCTGCCGCCGGCCTCGTCACGCAGCTTGCGGGCGTATTCCATGTCGCTGGCATCGCGCGGGAACGACACGGCCAGGTAGTCCAGGTCCATTTCCGCGGCCAGCTTGATGTCGGCCTTGTCCTTTTCGGTCAGGGCCGGTGCGGTCAGGCCGCCACCCTTGCGGTTGATGCCTTTGTGGTCCGACAGCGGGCCGCCGATGATCACCACGCAGTGCAGGGCATCTGCGGTGGCGGTTTCGACGCGCATGACCACGCGGCCGTCGTCGAGCAGCAGTTCGTCACCGACGCCGCAGTCCTTGACCAGGTCCGGGTAGTCGATACCGACGATGTCCTGGTTGCCTTCGGTCAGCGGGTGGGCGGTGGAGAAGGTGAATTTGTCACCCACCTTCAGCTCGATGCGCTTGTTGCTGAATTTGGCGATGCGGATCTTCGGACCCTGCAGGTCGCCCAGCAGTGCGACATGGCGGCCGTTCTTGGCGGCGATGTCACGGATCAGGCGGGCGCGGGCCTTGTGCTCGTCCGGGGTGCCGTGGGAGAAGTTCAGGCGTGCCACGTCCAGGCCGGCGAGGATCAGCTGTTCGATCACTTCCGGCGAGTTGCTGGCGGGGCCAAGGGTGGCGACGATTTTGGTACGGCGGATGGTCATGCACAGACTCCTATAGTGAAGCGCAGCGAAAGGCTACTCCTCAATTGCGCTGTAGTCATTGTTCCGTTGCACTACCTGCGAGCAATGCAGGGTGGCATTTGAACGGGCAGGGGTATCCTTGCAAAAGGCTATGAAGATTTGCCGTTGCCGGCCGATACACAGGCATCTAAGGAGACTCCCCATGCGCGCCCTCATCGTTATCGCCCTGGCGGTCAGCAGCGTCGGCTGCACCCGCTGGTCCATGGACCACCACCTCAACAACGCCTACCGCGCCTACGACCGGGGCGACTGCCAGCGGGTCATGCTTGAGCTGTCGCAGGTCGACCGCACCAGCCGTTCGCGGCCGTTCATCCACCCGGAGGTGTCGTTGCTGCGCGGCCAGTGCCTGGAGCGCGACAAGCTCTACGTGGATGCCGCGCAAACCTACGAATACCTGATCCAGCATTACCCGGGCAACGAATACGCCTACCGGGCCAAGGCGCGCCTGCAGACCCTGGAGCGGCTTGGCCATTACCGGGTAGGCGAGGCTGCGGTGGCCAACCCGGCCACCCCCTCCACTTGGCGCTAATACCAAGGTGTATTGAATTTCACGGGATTTGCTGCTCGGCCTGCGCTAGTCTGTAAGTTAGCTGTAACAGCAACCGCCAGTACCTCGTATTCCTGGCCCCGAATACGGATTGCACGTGCGACCATGTTTACCCAGCGCCATATCGAACGCCACCAGTTGCCTTGTGTACTCAAGGTCTACAACCGCTTCACCGACCAGGCGATCGGGCAGCTGGGTAATGCCTCCGAAGACGGCTTGATGCTCATCAGCTCGCTGCCCGTGCTGGTGGGCCCGGACTACGAACTGCAATTGCGCCTGCCACTCAAGGGCGGCGGCTTCCAATTCATCAACCTGACCGCCAGCTGCCTGTGGTGCCGCGAAGACCAGACCCCAGGCCACTACGATTCAGGCTTCATGCTGCTGCAGGCCCCCCGCGACTACGACGAGTTCGTTGACTCGCTGCGCGACTATTTCAGTTTCCGCCCCGCCAACGCCTCGGCCTGAGCGCTGCCCTGTCATTGATCCTTGCCGGGTGCTAATCGCGCTAGAATCGTGTCGACCTCGAAACAGGACGACCCCGTGACTTCCAGCATTTTCTGGCACGACTACGAAACCACTGGCATCAACCCGCGCTGCGACCGGCCATTACAGGTGGCCGGCGTGCGCACCGATTTCGACCTGAACGAGATCGAGGCGCCCATCAGCCTCTATTGCCGGCCTTCCGACGATATCCTGCCGCACCCGGCGGCCTGCCTGGTCACCGGCATCACGCCGCAGCAACTGGCGCACCAAGGGCTTTGCGAAGCCGAATTCATGACCCGCGTGCATGAGCAACTGGCACGCCCAGGCACCTGTGGCGCCGGCTACAACACCTTGCGCTTCGACGATGAAGTGACCCGCTACAGCCTGTACCGCAATTTCTTCGACCCCTATGCCCGTGAGTGGCAAGGCGGCAACAGCCGCTGGGACTTGATCGATGTCGTGCGCACCGCCTATGCCCTGCGCCCGGAGGGCATCAACTGGCCGCAACAGGACGGGCGCACCAGCCTGCGCCTGGAACTGCTCAGCCAGGCCAATGGCATCGACCATGGGCATGCCCACGAGGCACTTTCCGACGTGCGGGCGACCATTGCCCTGGCCCGGCTGATTCGCCAGCGCCAGCCGAAGTTGTATGAGTGGCTGTTCCAGTTGCGCAGCAAGCACAAAGTGATGGAACAGATTCGGCTGTTGCAACCCTTGGTGCATATTTCCGGGCGCTTCTCGGCCGCACGTAATTACCTGGGCGTGGTGCTGCCGTTGGCTTGGCACCCGCGCAATCGCAACGCGCTGATAGTGTGCGACTTGCAACAGGACACCTTGCCGCTGATAAGCGAAACTGCCGACGTGCTGCGTCAGCGTTTGTACACAAGGCACGATGAATTATCTGACGGGCAATTACCGGTTCCCTTGAAGTTGGTGCAGATCAATCGGTGCCCCGTGGTCGCCCCGCTTTCGGTATTGCGCCCGGTGGATCAACAGCGCCTGGGTATCGATTTGCCAATGCTGCAAGCCCGGGGCGAAGCGCTGGCCAATCAACAGCAGGCATGGCAAGGCAAGCTCGAACATATCTACGGCAATGACGACTTCACCCCAAGTGAAGACCCGGAACAACAGTTGTATGACGGTTTTATCGGCGACCGCGACCGGCGCCTGTGCGAGCAAGTTCGCACGCTGGACCCCGCACAGTTGGGCAAGGGGCACTGGATGTTCGATGACCCGCGCCTGCCAGAGTTGCTGTTCCGCTACCGGGCACGCAACTTCCCTGAGACACTCGTGGGTGAAGAACGGCAGCGCTGGTTCGGCTTCTGCCAGCAGCGCCTGAGCGACCCGCAATGGGGCGCGCCAAATACCCTGGGCGATTTCGAGCAGGCACGCCAGGCGGCTTGGGCCAACGCTGACGAGGCCGGGCGCCGGGTATTGGAAGCTTGGCAGGTGCATGCCCGGGAACGGGCGGAGCAATACGCCATCAGTTACTGAATGTAAAAACAACAACGCCGGCACAGGGCCGGCGTTGTTGTTTGAATAAAGCGAGGCCGATGCGTGGACTATCAGTCCAGCAGGGTCGACCAGCTTTCAACCACGTCACCACCCCACTTGGCTTTCCACTCTTTCAGGGTTTTGTGGTTGCCGCCCTTGGTTTCGATCACTTCACCGTTGTGCGGGTTCTTGTATTGCTTGACCTTGCGCGCACGCTTGGTGGCGACAGGTTTGGCAACACCGCGCGGGGCCTTGCTCAGTTTCGACTCTGGGTCGAGCAGGGCAATGACGTCGCGCAGCGACTTCGAGTATTCGCCCATCAGGGTGCGCAGTTTGCCTTCGAACTCCAGTTCTTTCTTCAGCTTGTCGTCCTGGGACAGGTTGGCCAGGCGAGCTTGAAGTTCCTTGATGGCTTCTTCGGTAGCGCGGTACTCGTTGATCAGGGACATGGAGTGTTCCTTAATGCGTGTTCGGAAATGTGTGGCTCAATAATAGACAGACGCCACACTCAAGTAAACATATTAATCGGGCCATCAAGTGTTAATAAGCCTGTGACAAATTATCTCAAGGTTAAAAAATTTTTACATTTATCCCTGCACTTCGTCCGGTTTGCCCTCTGAACAGTAAACCGCTGCCTTGCCACCGGTGCTTCGGTTGCGCCTGCTGCCGGCGGGTACAATGCTTACTGCGTTTTCTCGGGGGGGCCGCTAGAATGAGCGTCTTTGCGAAGTTCTGGAGTCTTCATTCATGCGCACCTACCGTTTGGTGATCGCCTGCCCCGACCGTGTTGGTATCGTGGCGAAAGTCAGTAATTTCCTGGCCCTGTACAACGGCTGGATCAACGAAGCCAGCCACCACTCCGACGAGCAGAGCGGTTGGTTCTTCATGCGCCATGAAATTCGCGCTGAATCGCTGCCCTTCGGTATCGAGGCATTTCGCGAGGCGTTCGCACCGATCGCCGAAGAGTTCTCCATGACTTGGCGCATCACCGATTCGGCGAAGAAGAAGCGCGTGGTACTGATGGCCAGCCGCGAGTCGCACTGCCTGGCCGACCTGCTGCACCGCTGGCACACCGATGAGCTCGATTGCGAGATTCCTTGCGTGATCTCCAACCACAACGACCTGCGCAGCATGGTCGAGTGGCACGGCATTCCGTTCTTCCACGTGCCGGTAGACCCCAAGGACAAGGCCCCGGCCTTCGCCGAGGTGTCGCGCCTGGTGCAAGAGCACACCGCCGACGTGGTGGTGCTGGCGCGCTACATGCAGATCCTGCCGCCGCAGCTGTGCCGCGACTATGCCGAGAAGGTCATCAACATCCACCACAGCTTCCTGCCGTCGTTCGTCGGTGCCAAGCCTTACCACCAGGCGGCCCTGCGTGGCGTGAAGCT
Organism: Pantoea sp. Tr-811; assembly: GCF_011752535.1. Classification (NCBI taxonomy): domain Bacteria; kingdom Pseudomonadati; phylum Pseudomonadota; class Gammaproteobacteria; order Enterobacterales; family Erwiniaceae; genus Pantoea; species Pantoea sp. Tr-811. The sequence goes on along the minus strand of NZ_VWXJ01000003.1, from coordinate 206,207 downwards.
GATTGGCGCCACCTGCCACTACGTGACCGAAGAGCTGGATGCCGGCCCGATCATCGAGCAGGACGTGGTGCGTGTCAGCCATGCCGACAGCATCGAGGACATGGTGCGCTTCGGCCGTGATGTCGAGAAGATGGTGCTGGCCCGTGGCCTGCGTTATCACCTGGAAGACCGCGTGCTGGTGCACGGCAACAAGACGGTCGTGTTCGACTGATTGTGGCTTGGCCTGGAGTTCTGTAGGCGCGCCGCGATCCTTGTAGGAGCGGGCTTGCCCCGCGAAGCAGGCGACGCGGTGCGTGGCACCGGCTTCGCCGGTGTTCGCGGGGCAAGCCCGCTCCTACAACCAGCGTTATGATTGGCTTGATAGGAGCGCCTATGGCAAAACCACGCAACCAACCCACCGCCTCAGCGCCGCCCACCCTGGGCGAGGGCTGCCTGGCCCGCTACGACCCCGATGCCCTCGGCGACGAGGATGGCACCGACTTCCCCGGCGCCGCCGAACTCTGGCGCCAGCTCAACCCGCCTGACGCCACCAGCGCTCCAGCAACGGACGCGCCAGCAGGCAGACGAACACCGGCCCGCCCGCCAGCAGGTAATAGTAGTAGGTGACCGCGCGCCAGATGAGGATCGCCGCGGCCGCTGTCGAGCTGCCCACCAGCGGCGCCAGCAGGCTGGCCGAGGTCAGCTCGGCGGCGCCGGCGCCACCTGGTAGCAAGCTGAATTGCCCGGCGCTGAGTGCGAGCATCTGCACCAGAAAGCTTGGTATCCACGCAAGCTGCGCGCCCAACCCCTGCAGCGCCAGGTACAGCACACTGTAGCGCAGGCTCCAGTGCGCGCAGGTGAGGGCGAACACCAGTGCCAGTGTGCGCTTGGGCAGGCGCCAGGTCTGTGCCAGGGCGTGGATGAAGTGCAACAACCTGCGCGCCCAGCGGCGCCTGCGCGGTGGCGACATGCCCAGGCGCCGCAGCAGTTGCCCGTTGACGCGCATCACCCGGCGCCGGTAGCGCAGCAGCAGCAGTACCAGGCCTAGCGCGGTGCACAGCAGCAAAGCGCTGCCCAGCAACATGCCTTGCTGGCTGCGGCCCAGGCTGTGAAACAGCGCGTAGCCGGCAATCGCCAGCATCGCGCAGAAGAAAAATACCAAGTCGTTCAACTGGTCCATGGCGAACACCGCGCCGCTGCGCGCGGGGCCGATGCGCTCACGGGCGAGCAAGGCCATCAGCGCCAGTGGCCCACCACTGCCACCGGGGGTGGTGCAAATGGCGAACTCGGTAGCCATCACCACGCCGAGGCTGCGTACCCGGCCAAGGCTTGCGCCGTGCTCGCCCAACAGCAGGCGCAGGCGCAGGGCGTTGATTACCCAGCACAAAAGAATCATCCCCAGCAGCGTCAGCAGCAGGCCGGTGTCGAAGGCCATGAGCCTGGGCAGCAGTTCGCTGCCGCCCAGCAGTGCCGGAACCAGCAAGGCGCCGAGCAGGGCAATGGCCAGCCAGGCGAAGCGGCTCATGCGAGCACCTGGCGCTCCAGCCAGGCCGACTTGGTCAGCGGCTCACGGCCTTGCAGCAACAGTTCATCCAGGGTGCGTAGCCAATAGTCGCGTGAGAAGCGGTGGCGCATGTCCACCGGGTGCAGGCCCAGGCGCAGGGTTTCGGCGCTGTGCCAGCGCTGGCACTGCCAGTTGCAAACCACCCGCGACAAACCGCGGCGCCAGGCACTGCGGGCGCTCCAGACCAACCCCGGGGCGTCGAAGGCGGTGAAGTCGGGCAGGCGGTACAGGTGCTGCGGCGTACTGGTATAGCGCAGCGGCAGTTGGCACAGGGCCTGGCGTGTGCCTGGGCTCATCAGCCAGGCCGGGGCGACGAAGCCGGCCACCGGCCAGCCCTGGCGGGCGAACAGCGCCAGGCCCTGTTCCAGGCGGTGCAGGGCCTGGGCTTGGTCGAGGGCGTAGAACTCGCCCTCATGGGTGAAGACCCGGCGCATGAAGTATTCGCCCAGGCTGCGCGGCGTCGGCCCGTCGTCGGCATGGTAGAAACCATGCAGCGCCAGTTCATCGCCGCGCGACAGGCGCCGTTCGAGCAGGCGGCAGAAGGTGGGGGAGCGGGCCAGCGGGTTGCGGTGGTGGAAGTCGGGTACCACCAGCCAGGTCATGGGCACGCTGCCCATTTCATCCACGGCCTGGACGAAGGGCTGGTAGTCGGGCCAGGTTTCCGGGGCGATATCGTGCAGCACCAGCATCAGGCTGCGCCCGGCGCCACTGGGCTCAAGCATGGGCGCGCACCAGGGAGGGGTGGCCGAGCACGGCTTGGTAATGCTGCAGCAGGCCGTTGACCACGTTGTCCCAGGAATAGTGCTGCTCCACATGTTGCCGGGCCTGGCGGCCCAGGGTGCGCACCCCGGCCTCGAACGCTTCGCGCACGGCCGTGGCCATGGCCCGGCCGTCATTGGCCTGGCACAGGCGCCCGCACTGCTCGTTGATGATTTCGCTGAACGCGCCGGCGCGCACGGCCACGACGGGAGTGGCGCTGGCCATGGCTTCAAGAATCACCAGGCCGAAGGTTTCCTGGTCGCCGGCGTGTACCAGCAGGTCGGCGCTGGCCATCAGCCGGGCGACCTCCCGGGGTGGGCGGAACTGGTCGATGACCGTGACGTTGTCCGGCACGTTGGCCGGCATGTTCGAACCCACCAGCAACAGGTGGTAGGGGCGGCCCAGCTGCTGCATGCAGGCAAGCAGCACGGGCAGGTTCTTTTCCCGCGAGCCGCGCCCGGCGTAGATCAGCAGGCGGCTGGTTTCGGCAATGCCAAGCTCGGCCCGCAGCTGCGGGTCGCGGTGGGCGGGGTGGAAGGTTGCCAGGTCGACGCCCAGGCGTTGCACGTGGACATCGCGCACGCCCAGGCGGGCAAGCTTGTCGGCCATTACCCGGCTGGGCGCCAGCACCCGGTCGAAATTGCCATAGAGCTTGCTGACGTAGGCCTCGACGTTGGGTGTGAACCAGTTGCCCATGCGGTTGCTCACCAGCAGTGGCAGGTCGGAGTGGTAGAAGCCGATCACCGGCACGTCGAGCTTGCGTCGCGCTTCGAGCGCCGCCCAGGCGGTGAGGTAGGGGTCGCCGACCTCGATCAGGTCGGGCTGCAGGCTGCGCAGCACATTGCACCAGGGCGCCAGGCGCACGGGAAAGCGATAACCCTTGCCGAAGGGCAGGGGAGGCGCTGGCACGTGGTGGATGCCATCGGCTTGATGGGCGCTGGCGCCGGGGATCAGCAGGCTGTGGCGCACGCCGGGGAGGGCGTCGAGGCGATGGTGTTTGGCATCGAGGTAAGTTCGCACGCCGCCGCTGGCCGGGGCGTAGAACATGGTGATGTCGGCAATGTGCACGATCAGCATCCCTCCGGGATCGTCTTCGGGTGTGTCATTTGGCAATGACGCGCCTAAAGGTTGACCTTACTGAAGGATAGATTGTTCGATCGGGGTTTGGCGGGTGAAGCATCGCGAGCTGCGCTCGCTCCTACCGGCCTGCAGCCATCCTGTAGGAGCGAGCGCAGCTCGCGAAACGGTGGGGCAGGTCAGATGCGGAAGCTGCCCACCAGGTGTTTCAGGCGGGTAGCCTGTTGCTCAAGGTCCGAGCACGCGCGCAGGGTGGCCTGCAGGTTCTCGACGCCTTCCTGGTTGAGCATGTTGATCTCGTTGATGTCCATGTTGATCGAGTCCACCACCGCGGTCTGTTCCTCGGTGGCAGTGGCCACCGACTGGTTCATGCCATCGATCTCGCCAATGCGCACGGTCACGCTGTCCAGGCGCTCGCCGGCCTGGTTGGCGATCTGCACGCTGTCCTGGCTGTGGCGCTGGCTCTGGCCCATGGTGTCGACCGATTCGCGGGCGCCCACCTGCAGCTCCTCGATCATGGTTTGCACCTGCTGCGCCGACTCCTGGGTACGGTGCGCCAGGTTGCGCACTTCGTCGGCAACCACGGCAAAGCCTCGCCCGGCTTCACCGGCGCGGGCCGCCTCGATGGCGGCATTGAGCGCCAGCAAATTGGTCTGCTGGGAAATGCTGGTGATCACTTCGAGAATCTGGCCGATGTTCACGGTCTTGTGGTTAAGCGTCTCGATATGCGCGCTGGAGGTGACGATCAGGTCGGACAGGCGGTTCATCGCCGCGATGTTGCGCTCGACCACCTGCTGGCCTTCCTCGGCGAGCAGCCGCGCAGAGCTGGCATGCTGCGACGCCTGGGCGGCGTTGCCGGCAATTTCCTGGGCGGCGGCGCCCAGTTCGTTGATGGCGGCGGCAACGCTGTTGGTCCGGTTGGACTGCTCGTCGGAGTTGGCCATCGACGAATTCGAGGCACTGATTACCCGCAGCGCCACTTCATTGACTTGCTGGGTGGCCGAGGACACCTCGCGGATCGAGCTGTGGATACGCTCGACGAAGCGGTTGAACGCCGTGCCAAGAATGCCGAACTCGTCGTGGTTGTGGATGGTCAGGCGCTTGGTCAGGTCGCCTTCGCCTTCGGCGATGTCTTCCATGGCCCGGGTCATGGTCAGCAACGGCTGCATGAGCGCGCGAATCAGCAGGCCGAGCAGGCCGATGATGATCACCACCGCCACCAGCGTGGCGATGATCGCCGAGGTGCGGAAGGTGCTGAGCATGGCAAAGGCCTTGTCCTTGTCCACCGACAGGCCGATGTACCAGTTGGCCGAGGGCAGCCCCTTGATCGGGGTGAAGGTCAGCAGCCGGGCCTGGCCGTCGCTGTCGACTTCGGTGAGTTCACCTGACAGTTTCGGGGTGTGCTCGGGGAACAGGTCCGACAGCGACTTCATCACCAGCGATTTGTCCGGGTGGACCAGGATCTTGCCTTGGTCGTTGACCAGGAAGGCGTAGCCCATGCCGCCGAAGTTCAGCGAGTTGATGATTTGCACCAGGCCGTCCAGGGCCAGGTCGCCGCCGACCACGCCGACGCTGCCCGACACCTTGCTGAGGATGCCGATGACCATCTTGTTGGTGGTCATGTCGATGTACGGTTCGGTCAGCATTGCACCCTGCGCGTTCATCCCATCCTTGTACCAGGGGCGGGTACGCGGGTCGTAGCCGTCGGGCATCTTGGCGTCGGGGCGCACGCTGAAGCCGCCATCGACCTTGCCCAGGTAGACCGTCAGGAAGCTTGAGATCAGGGCATTCTGGCCCATCAGGGTTTCGGCATTGGCCGGTTGCTGGGCGATGTTCTGGGCCAGGTTTTCCACCAGCTTGATGCGCCCGTCGAACAGGTTGCGGATGTTGGCCGACGTGGATTCGCCCATTTCAGCCAGATAGTTCTCCAGGTTGGCGCGGATGGCATTACGCTGGAGGTAGTCGTTATAGAGGGTGAACAGGCTGAAGGCGAGTATCACGATCAGCGAGGCCGCCAAAAGAATCTTGTGGCTGAAGCGAAGGCTTTTGTTCATGGCGTAATCGGTTCCGCTAAGGTTTTTTTATCGGGCGTTCGCACGAGTAGCGCTGCAAACAGCGCAACATCCCGAAAAGTCCTTTTTCGGTTGTTACTGTGTATTAAGTGAATATCACCCATAGGTATCGGCCGAATTAAGGTAAAGCTTGAGTAGAGGATTAAAGAGATGTCGGAATCTTCGACGATAGTTGTAGGTGCTGGCCCAGATGGCCAGCCAGTGCAGCAAGCCATGCGCCTGGCCAACCGCCACGGGCTGGTCGCGGGCGCAACGGGCACTGGCAAGACCGTCACCCTGCAGCACCTGGCGGAGGTGTTCAGCGATGCCGGCGTGGCGGTGTTCGCCGCCGATGTCAAAGGCGACCTCTGCGGCCTGGGTGCTGCCGGGGCGCCACAGGGCAAGGTGGCCGAGCGGATTGCCGGCATGCCGTGGCTGGGGCATACGCCACGGGCCTACCCGGTGAGCCTGTGGGATATTGCCGGGCAGTCGGGCCACCCGCTGCGCACCACCCTCACGGAGATGGGGCCGTTGCTGCTGGGGAACCTGCTGGAGCTTACCGACAGCCAGCAAGCTGCCTTGTATGCCGCGTTCAAGGTGGCCGACCGCGAAGGCCTGCTGTTGCTCGACCTCAAAGACCTCAAGGCCTTGTTGGCGCACCTCAAGGACAACCCACAGCTGCTGGGCGAAGACAGCGCCTTGATGACCAGCGCTTCCACCCAGGCCTTGTTGCGGCGCCTGGCAACCCTGGAGCAGCAGGGCGCCGAGGCGCTGTTCGGTGAACCGGCGCTGCAGTTGGAAGATGTGCTGCGGCCAGACGCCGATGGCCGTGGGCGCGTTCACCTGCTCGATGCCAGCCGCCTGGTGCATGAGGCGCCAAAGGTCTATGCCACGTTCCTGCTGTGGTTGCTGGCCGAGCTGTTCGAGCAACTGCCCGAGCGCGGCGATGCCGACAAGCCGGTGCTGGCGCTGTTCTTCGACGAAGCGCACCTGTTGTTCAATGGCACGCCCAAGGCCCTGCAGGATCGCCTGGAGCAAGTGGTGCGGCTGATCCGTTCCAAGGGCGTTGGGGTGTATTTCGTCACTCAGTCACCGGGCGACCTGCCCGACAGCGTGCTGGCCCAGTTGGGCTTGCGTATTCAGCATGGGTTGCGCGCCTTCACCGCTCGGGAACAGAAGTCGCTGCGCGCGGTGGCCGACGGCTTTCGGCCGAACCCGGCGTTCGACAGCCTGGCGGTGCTGACCGAGCTTGGTATTGGCGAGGCGTTGGTCGGAACGCTGGAAGAGAAGGGCACGCCGGCGATGGTCCAGCGCGTGCTGATTGCCCCGCCACAATCGCGGATCGGGCCGTTGAGCGCAGCCGAGCGCAGCGCCCTGATTGCCGCTTCGCCGCTGGCAGGGCGTTATGACAAGCCGATCGACCGGGAGTCGGCGTACGAAATGCTGACCCAGCGCAAGGGTGAGGCGGTGGAACCTGCGCCGGTGCCGAAGGCTGATGAGGAGAGTTTCGCCGACAAGGCCGGGGAGTTTTTGCAGAGTGCGGCGGGGCAGGCGATCAAGTCAGCGGTGCGTCAGGCGGCGAACCAGCTGGGGCGGCAGTTGGTGCGGGGGTTGATGGGGTCGCTGTTGGGGGGCAAGAAGCGCTGATTGCCTGGGCTTGCCCCGCGAAAGGGCCGGCACAGGCAACCACAAAAAAAGCCGACCCTGAGGTCGGCTTTTCACTGCAGCGAGTTCGATCAGGCCAGCGCCTTGGACGCCAACCAGAACAGGCCAGCCGCCAGGCCCATGGAAGCCGGCAGGGTCAGCACCCAGGCCAGCAGGATGGTCTTCACCGTGCCGCCTTGCAGGCCGCTCTTGTTGGCGACCATGGTACCGGCCACACCGGACGACAACACATGGGTGGTCGATACCGGCAGGGCGAACACGTTGGCCATGCCGATGGCGCAGGCCGCGGTGATTTGCGCCGACATGCCCTGGGCATAGGTCATGCCCTGCTTGCCGATCTTCTCGCCAACGGTCAGTACCACACGCTTCCAGCCGACCATGGTGCCCAGGCCCAGGGCCAGGGCGACGGCCACGATTACCCAGAACGGGGCGTATTCGGTGGTGGCGGTGAGGTCCTTGCGCAGCTTCTCAAGGTCAGCCTTTTCACGGGCGCCCAGGTCGGGCAGCTTGCCAACCTTCTTCGCGGTATCGTCCAGGCACAGCAGGTAGCGGCGCACTTCCACACGCTTGTCGGCGTCCAGGGCGTGGTAGTCGGTCACGCCCCGCAGCGAGGCCTGCAGTGCAGCGATGGTCGGTTCGGTCTGCTGCGGGTTGCAGCTGAACTGCTCCGGCAGGTCGGTCGACTTGGCCTTGCCCAATGCCAGGAACTCGCCCAGGGTGGCGGCGTTGCGCTGGTAGAACTGGCTCATGTGCAGGGTGGCGTCGCGGGTGCGTTCGATCTGGTAGGTGGTGCTGTTCAGGTCGAGCACGAACTTGGCCGGCACGATGCCGATCAGCACCAGCATGATCAGGCCGATGCCTTTCTGGCCGTCGTTGGAGCCGTGCACGAAGCTCACGCCCATGGCCGAGATCACCAGCACCAGGCGGTTCCAGAACGGTGGGTGCTTCTTGTCGTCGAGCTTGCGGCGCTGGTCCGGGGTTTTGTGCATCTTCGACAGTGGGCGCCACCATTTCAGGCCAACCAGTACCAGTGCGGCCACGACGAAGCCGGCAATCGGCGACACCACCAGCGACATGGCGATGTCGATCGCCTTCTGCCAGTTCACGCCATCACCCAGCGGGATGCCATTGATCAGCGCGTTGGCCAGGCCCACGCCGAGGATCGAGCCGATCAGGGTGTGCGAGCTGGAGGCCGGAATGCCGAAGTACCAGGTGCCCAGGTTCCAGGTGATGGCCGCAGCCAGCAGCGAGAAGACCATGGCCAGGCCATGCCCGGTGTTCACGTTGATCAACAGTTCCACCGGCAGCAGGTGCACGATGGCGTAGGCCACCCCGACTCCACCGAACAGAACGCCGAGGAAGTTGAACACCCCGGAGAAGAACACGGCCAGGTGTGGCGGCATGGCTTTGGTATAGATGACGGTGGCTACCGCGTTGGCGGTGTCATGAAAGCCATTGATGAACTCGAATGCGAGCACGAAGGTCAGGGCGAGCAGCAGGCTCACCAATACCCAGGCATCCAGTCCGCTGAATAAATCGATCATGAAGGTTGTCTGGCGGTCATAGGGGGGCGGGATTATGCCAGAAAACCTTGGCAATCGATGCACCCACTGCAGACCGATGGCAGCTTCGTCAGCGCATGCGCAGGCTTGGCACGGAGAGAGTAGGGGAGGAAAAGTTCCCTGAAAAAACAAAAAAAAGCGGAAATGTCTTCAAAAATCAGGAAAAACGCCATTCTGGCGACGCTTCAAACGGGCGTATGAAATTTGTGTAATTCCATTTCATCCTCGGCCAATCGGTAATGATCGGCCGCGCCGTGGGCCTGAACCCGCGGCGCAATGGCAAGGCATGGCGGCTCAGGAGTCTTCGCTGCGCAGTTCCTTTTCCATTTTTTCCAGTTCCTGGCTGAATGCCTGGTCCTGGACAGTGGCACGTTTTCGCCAAGGCTTGCGCTCCGGGTCCGGTTGCGCGGCGTAAGTGGTGACTTCACCACCGTATACGTCCTTGTAACGTTCAGCCTGGCGCTCGAGTTCTGCGCGCAGTTCATCTTTCGTCACAGTGATACCTGAATGATTAAGAGTGGTCGTGTTGCGTGCCTGTGCAAGTTGCCCATGCACGGGCGTGCGGGATGACCGAATGATGATCGGGCCGCGGGTTTACCCCGGTGTGTCGATCCGTTCAGTCAACTTGAAGTATAGCAACGGCTAAAAAGTCGCTCAGCGTTATTTACCCAACCTGACACTCACTGTCAAAGTTTTGTGAGCGGTTGAACGTTACCAAGTTTGAACCGCGTCGCGGTGGCGAAGTTCATTGCCGGTGAATAGGCACGCGCAGGGGAAATAAAAACGGCCTCGCACAAGGCGAGGCCGTTGCCTGGGGACTTCTACGGTGGGTACCTGACCAGTCTCTCCAAAGAAGCCACATGTGGCAGGAGAAAGGTATAAGCAAATTTGTCAGCGGTCAATTGCGATTATCGGCCGTTCGTTCGATAATCGCACGAGCCAGCGATTTTTTTGAGGTGTGCGATGAGTGACGAAACCCCGGCTAACGAATCCGCCAGCCCTGAGGCGATCCGCGCAACGGCGCCGGCCATGGCGCCGCCGATCGTGGCCTCCCCGGCCAAGCGGATTCAGGCCTTTACCGGCGACCCGGATTTCATGACCTCACTGGCCCGCGGCCTTGCCGTGATCCAGGCATTCCAGGAGCGCAAGCGCCAGCTGACCATCGCCCAGATCAGCCACCGCACCGAAATTCCGCGGGCGGCCGTGCGCCGTTGCCTGCATACCCTGATCAAGCTGGGCTATGCCACCACCGACGGGCGCACCTACTCGCTGCTGCCCAAGGTGCTGACCCTGGGCCATGCCTACCTGTCCTCGACGCCCCTGGCGGTGTCGGCGCAGCCGTACCTGGACCGCATCAGCGACCAGCTGCACGAAGCGGCCAACATGGCCACGCTCGAAGGTGACGACATCCTCTATATCGCCCGCTCGGCCACGGTCGAGCGCCTGATCTCGGTGGACCTGTCGGTGGGGGGGCGGTTGCCGGCCTATTGCACGTCCATGGGCCGTATCCTGCTGGCAGCGATGGACGACACCAGCCTGCGCGAGTACCTGGAGCGGGCTGACCTGAAGGCGCGTACCAGCCGCACCCTGCACGACCCCGAGTCGCTGTTCGCCTGCATTCAGCAGGTGCGGGCACAGGGCTGGTGCGTGGTCGACCAGGAGCTGGAGCAGGGGCTGCGTTCGATTGCCGTGCCTATTTATGATGCGTCCGGGCAGGTGCTGGCGGCGTTGAACGTCAGCACCCACGTCGGGCGGGTGACGCGCAGTGAGCTGGAGCAGCGTTTCTTGCCGATTTTGCTGGCGGCCAGCCGCGACCTTTGCCATCAGTTGTTTGGGTAACCTGACGCTGGCACGACCCCGGTAGGAGCGAGCGCAGCTCGCGATGGGGCGCGCAGCGGCCCCAAGGTTTTCAGTTGCGCGGCACAGGAGGCCGGGGCTGCTGCGCAGCCCATCGCGAGCTGCGCTCGCTCCTACCAGGACAGGTGTGCCGTTCAGGGGTGAAAGGCGATGTTTTGTGAGCGCATTGTTGTGCGATAAACGCACAGTGTCGCTCCGGGTGAATTGCGCCACCCCGGCCTGCTGATTAATGTCTCTCGCAACGGTCGGCTCTGCCGACCGAACAAGAAAAACATAAGAGGCGCACCCCATGACCACTGTCACCCAACTGCCGCGGCCGCACCCGTTCGCAGTACCGCTGTACTCAGGCTGAATCAGGCCGCACCCGAATGATCCCAACCCTGTACCCGTTTCCCGTGTGCAGTGGCCCGGCCGTGCCTCCTTTTTCGGATAACAACAATGAACAAGCCCCAATCTGTCGGCAGCAACCTCGACGTCCAGTCCTTCATCAATGACCAACCCCTGTCACGCTACCAGTGGCGGGTGGTGATTCTCTGCTTCCTGATCGTTTTCCTCGATGGCCTCGACACCGCGGCCATGGGCTTCATCGCCCCGGCCCTGTCCCAGGAGTGGGGCATCGACCGCGCCAGCCTCGGCCCGGTGATGAGCGCCGCGCTGATCGGCATGGTGTTCGGCGCCCTCGGTTCTGGCCCGCTGGCCGACCGTTTCGGCCGCAAGGGCGTGCTGGTGGGCGCGGTACTGGTGTTCGGCGGTTTCAGCCTGGCGTCGGCCTATGCCAGCAACGTCGACCAACTGCTGGTGCTGCGCTTCCTGACCGGCCTGGGCCTGGGCGCCGGCATGCCCAACGCGACCACGCTGCTGTCCGAATACACCCCGGAACGCCTCAAGTCGTTGCTGGTGACCAGCATGTTCTGCGGCTTCAACCTGGGCATGGCCGGGGGTGGTTTCATTTCCGCGAAGATGATCCCGGCCTACGGCTGGCACAGCCTGCTGGTGATCGGTGGCGTGCTGCCACTGCTGCTGGCCGTGGTGCTGATGCTGTGGCTGCCGGAATCGGCGCGTTTCCTGGTGGTGCGTAACCGCGGCAGCGACAAGGTGCGCAAGACCTTGGCACCGATCGCCCCGGCGGTGGTGGCCCAGGCGGCGAGCTTCAGCGTGCCGGAACAAAAGGCGGTGGCTGCGCGCAACGTGTTCGCGGTGATCTTCTCCGGCACCTATGGCCTGGGCACGGTGCTGTTGTGGCTGACCTACTTCATGGGCCTGGTGATCGTCTACCTGCTGACCAGCTGGCTGCCGACGCTGATGCGCGACAGTGGCGCGAGCATGGAGCAGGCCGCCTTCATCGGCGCGCTGTTCCAGTTCGGCGGCGTGCTCAGCGCGGTGGCGGTGGGCTGGGCGATGGACCGCTTCAACCCGCACAAGGTCATTGGCCTGTTCTACCTGCTGGCCGGTGTGTTCGCCTACGCCGTGGGCCAGAGCCTGGGCAACATCACGGTTCTGGCCACGCTGGTGCTGGTGGCTGGCATGTGCGTGAACGGCGCACAGTCGGCCATGCCGTCGCTGGCCGCACGCTTCTACCCGACCCAAGGCCGCGCAACCGGCGTATCGTGGATGCTGGGTATCGGCCGCTTCGGCGCGATTCTCGGGGCGTGGAGCGGTGCCACGTTGCTGGGCCTGGGCTGGAACTTCGAGCAGGTGCTGACCGCACTGCTCGTGCCAGCGGCGCTGGCGACCGTGGGCGTAATCGTCAAGGGGGTGGTGAGCCACGCCGACGCCACCTGAGGTGGCGGGGCCGCTGCGGCCCATTCGCGGCACAAGGCCGCTCCTACAGGTAGACGCGATCGCCTGTAGGAGCGGCCTTGCGCCGCGAATGGGCTGCGCAGCAGCCCCCATCGCAAGGAAACGACAAACCCATATTTAGTTCGATAACCGCACAAATAGTCGATTATCGAATTGTCAGTCCCCCCTGCGCCTCCTTAATCTGAGCCCAACGAAGCACCCTGGCAGGAGAAGCCCGATGCGTGAAGTATTTATCTGTGACGCCATCCGCACCCCGATCGGCCGCTTTGGCGGCGCCCTGGCCGGCGTGCGTGCCGATGACCTGGCGGCGGTGCCGCTCAAGGCGCTGATCGAGCGCAACCCATCGGTACAGTGGGACCAGCTCGACGAAGTGTTCTTCGGTTGCGCCAACCAAGCCGGTGAAGACAACCGCAACGTCGCCCGCATGGCGCTGCTGCTGGCCGGCCTGCCGCAAAGCATTCCAGGCGTCACCCTGAACCGCCTGTGCGCCTCGGGCATGGACGCCATCGGCACGGCCTTCCGCGCCATCGCCAGCGGCGAGATGGAATTGGCCATCGCCGGCGGCGTCGAGTCGATGTCGCGTGCCCCGTTCGTGATGGGCAAGGCCGAAAGCGGCTATTCGCGCAACATGAAGCTCGAAGACACCACCATCGGCTGGCGTTTCATCAACCCGCTGATGAAGAGCCAGTACGGCGTCGATTCCATGCCGGAAACCGCCGACAACGTGGCCGACGACTACCAGGTTTCCCGCGCCGACCAGGACGCCTTTGCCGTGCGCAGCCAGCAGAAGGCTGCTGCGGCCCAGGCTGCTGGTTTCTTCGCCGAGGAAATCGTGCCGGTGCGCATTGCCCACAAGAAGGGCGAAACCGTGGTCGAGCGTGACGAGCACCTGCGCCCGGACACCACCCTGGAGGCCCTGGCCAAGCTCAAGCCGGTCAATGGCCCGGACAAGACCGTCACCGCCGGCAACGCTTCGGGTGTCAACGACGGTGCCGCAGCGCTGATTCTGGCGTCGGCGGAGGCGGTGAAAAAGCACGGCCTGACCCCACGTGCCCGCGTGCTGGGCATGGCCAGCGCTGGCGTTGCCCCGCGTGTGATGGGCATTGGCCCGGTGCCGGCCGTGCGCAAGCTGACCGAGCGCCTGGGCGTGGCGGTGAGTGACTTTGACGTGATCGAGCTCAACGAAGCCTTCGCCAGCCAAGGCCTGGCGGTGCTGCGTGAGCTGGGTGTGGCCGACGATGCGCCGCAGGTGAACCCCAACGGCGGTGCAATCGCCCTGGGCCACCCGCTGGGCATGAGCGGTGCGCGCCTGGTGCTGACGGCGCTGCACCAGTTGGAGAAAAGTGGTGGGCGTAAAGGCCTGGCGACCATGTGTGTGGGCGTCGGCCAAGGGTTGGCGTTGGCCATCGAGCGGGTTTGACCTGTGCTGGCCTCTTCGCGGGGCAAGCCCGCTCCTACAAGGAACCACGCTGCCTTTTGTAGGAGCGGGCTTGCCCCGCGAAGAGGCCGGCACTTCATACACAAGGCCAATGGCCACCCCGCAAGCGGAACGAGTGTGTTACTAGGTATGTCTAGACTTACCTAGGACCCTCCCGGAGTAAAAACGTCATGACCTCAACCTTTTACACCGGCGAAGAACGCAGCAAGCGCATCTTTGCCATCGTCGGTGCTTCGTCCGGCAACTTGGTGGAATGGTTCGACTTCTACGTCTACGCCTTCTGCGCGATCTATTTCGCACCCGCCTTCTTCCCCTCCGACGACCCCACCGTGCAGCTGCTGAACACCGCCGGTGTGTTCGCTGCCGGCTTCCTGATGCGCCCGATCGGTGGCTGGCTGTTCGGCCGCCTGGCCGACCGCCATGGCCGCAAGAATTCGCTGATGATCTCGGTGCTGATGATGTGCTTCGGCTCCCTGATGATCGCCTGCCTGCCCACCTATTCGAGCATTGGCACCCTGGCCCCGGCGCTGCTGTTGCTGGCGCGGTTGATCCAGGGCCTGTCGGTGGGGGGCGAATACGGCACCACCGCCACCTACATGAGTGAAGTGGCCCTGCGCGGCCAGCGCGGGTTCTTCGCCTCGTTCCAGTACGTGACCCTGATCGGCGGCCAGTTGCTGGCGGTGCTGGTGGTGGTGATCCTGCAACAACTGCTGAGTGAAGAGGAGCTGCGTGCCTGGGGCTGGCGCATCCCGTTCGTGGTCGGCGCCATCGCCGCGCTGATTTCGCTGATGCTGCGCCGCTCGCTGCATGAAACCAGCAGCGCAGAAACCCGCCAGGACAAAGACGCCGGCACCATCAAGGGCCTGTTCCGCAACCACACCGCCGCGTTCATCACGGTGGTTGGCTACACGGCCGGTGGCTCGCTGATCTTCTACACCTTCACCACCTACATGCAGAAGTACCTGGTGAACACCGCCGGCATGAATGCCAAGAGCGCCAGTTTCGTGATGACCGGTGCGTTGTTCCTGTACATGTTGATGCAGCCGCTGTTCGGCATGCTCTCCGACCGCATTGGCCGGCGTAACTCGATGCTGTTGTTCGGCGCGCTGGGCACGCTGTTCACCGTGCCGCTGCTGATGGCCCTGAAGACCGTGAGCAGCCCATTCATGGCCTTCGTGCTGATTTCCCTGGCCCTGTGCATCGTCAGTTTCTACACCTCGATCAGTGGCCTGGTGAAGGCCGAGATGTTCCCGCCCCAGGTGCGTGCGCTGGGCGTGGGGCTGGCCTACGCGGTGGCCAACGCGGCCTTCGGCGGTTCGGCTGAGTATGTCGCCCTGGGCCTGAAGACCATGGGCATGGAAAACACCTTCTACTGGTACGTGACGGCCATGATGGCGATTGCCTTCCTGTTCAGCCTGCGCCTGCCCAAGCAGGCCGAGTACCTGCACCATGACCATTAAGGACGTTGCATGAGCAACCAACTGTTCGACGCCTACTTCACCGCCCCGGCCATGCGCGCTGTGTTTTCCGACCGCGGTCGCTTGCAGGGCATGCTCGACTTCGAGGCCGCGCTGGCCCGTGCCGAAGCCGCCGCAGGGCTGGTGCCGCACAGTGCGGTGGCGGCCATCGAGGCCGCCTGCAAGGCCGAGCGTTATGACGTGCCAGCCCTGGCCGATGCCATCGCCAGTGCCGGCAACTCGGCGATTCCGCTGGTCAAGGCGCTGGGCAAGGTCATCGCCAGTGGCGTGCCCGAGGCCGAGCGCTATGTGCACCTGGGCGCCACCAGCCAGGATGCGATGGACACCGGCCTGGTCTTGCAGCTGCGCGATGCCCTGGCGCTGATCGACGCCGACCTCGCCAAGCTGGCCGATACCCTGGCGCACCAGGCCCTGCAGCATGCCGACACGCCCCTGGTCGGGCGCACCTGGCTGCAGCACGCCACCCCGGTGACCCTGGGCATGAAGCTCGCTGGGGTGCTTGGCGCCTTGACCCGCCACCGCCAGCGCCTGCAGGAACTGCGCCCGCGCCTGCTGGTGCTGCAGTTCGGCGGTGCCTCCGGCAGCCTGGCGGCCCTGGGCAGCAAGGCACTGCCTGTGGCCGAGGCGCTGGCTGAACAGCTCAAGCTGGCGCTGCCTGAGCAGCCGTGGCACACCCAGCGCGACCGCCTGGTGGAGTTCGCCTCGGTGCTGGGCCTGGTGGCCGGCAGCCTGGGCAAGTTCGGCCGCGACATCAGCCTGCTGATGCAAACCGAGGCCGGTGAGCTGTTCGAGCCGTCGGCGCCGGGCAAGGGGGGCTCTTCGACCATGCCGCACAAACGCAACCCGGTGGGCGCTGCGGTGCTGATCGGCGCGGCCACCCGTGTGCCGGGCCTGCTCTCGACGATGTTCGCTGCCATGCCCCAGGAGCACGAGCGCAGCCTGGGCCTGTGGCATGCCGAATGGGAAACCCTGCCAGACATCTGCTGCCTGGTTTCCGGCGCCCTGCGCCAGGCCCAGGTCATCGCCGAGGGCATGCAGGTGGATGCCGAGCGCATGCGCCGCAACCTCGACCTCACCCAGGGCCTGGTGCTGGCCGAGGCGGTCAGCATTGTCCTGGCCCAGCGCCTGGGCCGCGACCGCGCCCACCATTTGCTGGAACAATGCTGCCAGCGCGCCGTGGCCGAACAGCGCCACCTGCGTGCGGTGCTGGGCGATGAGCCGCAAGTCAGCGCCGAACTGAGCGCCGAGGAACTCGACCGCCTGCTCGACCCCGCCCACTACCTGGGCCAGGCTCGCGTGTGGGTGGCGCGTGCCGTGGCCGAACATCAACGTTTCACTGCTTGAAGGAGATCGCTGTGGCGCACTTGCAACTGGCCGATGGCGTACTGAACTACCAACTCGATGGCCCGGCCGATGCTCCGGTACTGGTCCTGTCCAACTCGCTGGGTACTGACCTGGGCATGTGGGACAGCCAGATTCCGTTGTGGAGCGAACACTTCCGTGTGCTGCGCTACGACACCCGTGGCCACGGCGCCTCGCTGGTCACTCCCGGCCCCTACAGCATCGAGCAATTGGGCCAGGATGTGCTGGCACTGCTCGACGCGCTGGACATCCAGCACGCGCACTTCGTCGGCCTGTCCATGGGCGGGCTGATCGGCCAGTGGCTGGGCATTCATGCCGGCCTGCGCCTGCACAGCCTGACCCTGTGCAACACCGCGGCGAAAATCGCCAACGACGAGGTGTGGAACACCCGCATCGACACCGTGCTCAAGGGCGGCCAGCAAGCGATGGTCGACCTGCGTGATGGCTCCATCGCCCGCTGGTTCACCCCGGCATTCGCCCAGGCCCAGCCAGGCGAAGCCCAGCGCATCTGCCAGATGCTGGCGCAAACCAGCCCCGAGGGTTACGCAGCCAACTGCGCGGCCGTGCGCGATGGCGACTTCCGTGAGCAACTGGGCCGCATCCAGGTGCCGACCCTGATCGTTGCCGGTAGCGAAGACGTGGTCACCACCCCGGAGCATGGCCGCTTCATGCAGGCCGGTATCATTGGCGCGACCTATGCCGAGTTCCCGGCGGCGCACCTGTCCAACGTCGAGATCGGCGAGGCGTTCAGCCGCCGCGTGCTCGACTTCCTGCTGGCCCGCTGAGGAGTTCGCCATGGATGAGAAACAACGTTACGACGCCGGCATGCAGGTTCGCCGTGCGGTGCTGGGCGACGCCCACGTCGACCGTAGCCTGGAGAAGCTGAACGACTTCAACGGCGAGTTCCAGAACATGATCACCCGCCACGCCTGGGGTGATATCTGGACCCGCCCGGGCCTGCCGCGTCACACCCGCAGCCTGATCACCATTGCCATGCTGATCGGCATGAACCGCAACGACGAACTCAAGCTGCACCTGCGTGCGGCGGCCAACAACGGCGTGACCCGCGACGAGATCAAGGAAGTGCTGATGCAGAGCGCGATCTACTGCGGCATTCCGGCTGCCAATGCCACCTTCCACCTGGCCGAGTCGGTGTGGGACGAGCTGGGCGTGGAGTCGCGGGGCTAAGCCCCGCGTACGGCTAGGCCCCGCGCACGGCCACGGGCCCGGCATTGGCTTCCACAGCCTGTTTCAGTGCCGGGCACAGGCCCAACATGAATGCCGCTTCCGCCACCACGAACAGCGGCCCGATGATCAGCCCGCTGATGTCGTCGACGAACGCCGGTTTGCGGCCTTCGTAGTGATGGCCGACGAACTGGATGATCCAGCCCACCACGAATGCCCCCAGCCCGGCGCTCAGCCACAGGCCGGTGGGCTGCACGGCCAGTGCCTGGCCGACCCACAGGCATAGCCCCAGCAGCAGGCCCATCACCAGCCCCAGGCGCAAATCCAGGCGCAGGTAGAAGCGCACCGCGGCGGCGGCGGCGAGCAGGGCGGGGGATAGCCAGATGCCGGCCACCTCCCAACCTGGGCGAGACAGCAGCACCGTGACCGCCACGACGATCAGGGGGATGCCGACGAAGTGCGTGGCGATGTTGCGTGGGTCACGGTGGTAGTTGGCGTATTGGCTCAGGTGTTCGACGAGGTTTTTCATTGTTGTTCCTCCCTGGGTGGCCTGATCTGCATTGTGCTGCCTGTGCGGGCCCTTTCGCGGGGCAAGCCCGTTCCTACAACGCGAACAGGCGGGCACTGGCAACCGATATAGCCCAGAATAGCCCGAACCCACCACCATCATCAGCTCAGCGAATGGCCGCCACGCGCATCGGTGCATCCAACTCCACCAATGTCTCGATCATCGCCCGCGCCGCTGGCGACAAGCGGTAGCCGCTGCGGCTGACCACCCCACAACGCACACTCAATACGTCCAGCGCCGGTGGCAGGTTGCGCCAGTGCAGGCGCACCAGGTTGCCCGCCGCCAGGTCGTCGGCCACCGCCTCTTCGCTGGCCGTGCCGATCGCATCGCTGGCCAGCACCACGCTGCGCAGCACGGCCAGGTGCTCGGTTTGCAGGTGCGGAACGAAATCGCTGCGGCCACTGAGGTTGGCCAGGCGCTTGCGCACGCCGGGGGCGAGCAGGGCGCTGGCCAGCGGGTAGGCGAACAGGTCGTTGGTCGACAGGCTGTCCTTGGCCAGCAGCGGGTGGCCGGGGCGGCAGAAGAACAGGCCGGGGCGTGGGGTGAGCGGTTCGGTGTGAAAGTTGGGGTCGGCTTCGAACGGGCGAATGTCGTCGACGAAGAATTCGATCTGCTCGCGGCGCAAGGCCTGGCCCAGGCGTTCGGCATTGTCGATGACCAGTGCGGTGCGAATGCCGGGGTGGCGGGCGATGAACTGCTGCAGGGCTTGCGGCACCAGGCGCACGGCCAGGGCCGGGCCGCTGCCGAAGTGCAGCTCGCCAGCGTCGAGCTTGGTCATTTGCAGCACGTCGTTGCTCAACTGCGCAGCGCCTTGCACCAGCCGGCGCGCGTGTTGCAGCACCACCAGGCCTTCGGGGGTGGGGGGCAGGGCCTTGCTGGCGCGGTCGACCAGTGGGCAGCCGAAGGTTTGTTCAAGCCCCTGGATGGCGCGGCTGAAGGCGGGTTGGGTGATACCCATGGCTTCGGCGGCGCGGACGAAACTGCGGTATTCGGTGAGGGCGATGAAATAGCGCAGTTGGCGAAGGTCCATGTCGGGGCTCTGCGGTGGATCAGGGCTCGATTTAAGCGGTTGTTTTATATGTCGTCCAAGAAGGTTTATGGATTTGTTTATATCATATAGTTATTTGTAAATGCGTCTGGCCTCTTCGCGGGGCAAGCCCGCTCCTACAAGGCCTGTAAGAGCGGGCTTGCCCCGCGAAGAGGCCGGTGTGTTTAAAGGAGATTGAGCGGATAGCTCACGATCAACCGGTTCTCATCGAACGAGTTGGTGCTGAAGTCCCGGCGCATGGTGGAGTTGCGCCACTTCACCGACAGGTCCTTGAAGGTGCCGGACTGAATTACATAGGCCAGCTCGCTTTCCCGCGCCCATTCCTTGCCATCGGTCACGCTGCCGACGGTGACGTTGTCACCCTTGATGTAGCGGTTCATCAAGGTCAGGCCGGGAATGCCGACGCTGACGAAGTTGAAGTCGTGGCGCACCTGCCAGGAGCGTTCCTTGGCGTTGTCGAAGCTTGAGTTGTAGCTGTCGTTGGCCAGGGTGCCGCCGCTGGTGCCATTGACCCGCAGCCAGGCATCGTCACCGCTGACCTTCTGCAGGCCAACATAGAAGGTGCTGCCCTTGTAGCGCGCCGAGAGCATCGCCGAGGCGGTGCGGTTGTCGAGTTCACCGGCGCGCTCGGCGCCGTCTTCCTTGCCGATGAAGTAGCCAAGGTTGGCCCCCAGGGTCCAGTCGCCCAGCGGCTGGCTGTGCACCAGGTTGAGGTACTGCTGGCGGTAGATGTCCTTGAGCTGGGCGTCCCACACGCCGATCATGGTGCGTTTGTCGTTGAACGTGTATTCACCACCGGCGAAATTGAAGCGGTCGGAGGTGAAGGCGCCGCGGCCGTTGAGCGACATGTCTTCCATGCTGGCGTCGTTGCGCGGGCTGTTGCCGCGGAACTGGCCGGCGTACACCGTCAGGCCGTCGATTTCCTTCGAGGTCAGCTGGCCGCCGCGGAAGGTTTGCGGCAGCGAGCGGCCATCGTCGGCCCGCAGGATCGGCAGCACCGGCATCCATTCACCGACTTTCAGTTCGGTTTGCGAGAACTTGGCCTTGAGCGCCACGCCCAGGCGGCCGAAGTCGTCGGCCGGGCGGCCGTCGTCGTGTACCGGCAGCAGGTGGGTGTTGGTGGTGCCTTTGCCGCCGTCGAGCTTGACCGAGTACAGGCCCAGCACATCGACACCGAAGCCGACCGTGCCCTGGGTGAAGCCTGAGCGTGCATCGAGGATGAAGCTTTGCGTCCATTCCTCGCCCTTGGCCTGGGAATGGGCCGGGTCGACGAAGTTGCGGTTGATGTAGAAGTTGCGCAGGTTGAGGGTGGCCTTGGCGTCTTCCAGGAAGCCGCCGTCGGCAGCCAGTACAGGGAAGGCGCAGGACATGGCCAACAGGCCGGGCAGCAGCTGGCGTGCGGGTTGCGTAGTGCTCATCTGTCGTGGATCTCTTGTTTTTATGGGCGAGCCGGTCTGCTGCAGGGTGCGGCCTGCAGGTGCGGGTCTTTTTTGGATGAACTGTGCAACGTTGCGTGGCTGATGGTGCGGGGCAGGGCAGGGGTGAGGCAATTCGCCGCAAACGGAATTGGGCGGTAATCGAACGCTATGTTCCAGTTGGTTAATTGTTGGAGTGAGCCGGCTACCACAAACAAAAAGCCCACCGCGAGGGTGGGCTTTGGGCAATGACCGCTGAATCAGCGCTTGGCGGTTTCCACCGACGCCTGCTGGTTGGCCTGGCCGGTCTGCTCGTACCAGCCGCCACCCAGGGCCTTGTACAGGTTGACCTCGCTGGTCAGCTGCGACAGGCGGTCGCTGATCAGCGACTGCTGGGCGCTGAACAGGTTGCGCTGGGCGTCGAGGAAGGTCAGGTTGCTGTCGATACCGATGCGGTAGCGGCGCTCTGCCAGGCGGTAGTAGTCCTGGTTGGCCTGCACCAGGTCACGCTGTGCTTGCAGCTGCTCTTCGAAGGTCTTGCGCGCCGCCAGGCCATCGGAGACTTCCTGGAAGGCGGTCTGGATGGTCTTTTCGTACTTGGCGATGTTGATGTCCTTCTGGATCTTCGAGTAGTCCAGGCTCGCCTTCAGGCTGCCAGCGTTGAAGATCGGCAGGTTGATCTGCGGCTGGAACAGCCAGGTGCCCTGGCCGCCGCTGAACAGGTGGCCCATGTCCGGGCTCAGGCTACCGGCATTGGCGGTGAGGCTGATGCTCGGGAAGAACGCTGCGCGGGCGGCGCCGATGTTGGCGTTGGCGGCCTTGAGCAGGTGCTCGGCTTCCTGGATGTCCGGGCGGCGCTGCAGGATGTCCGACGGCAGGCCCGCTGGCACTTCGGCCAACTGGTCGGCGTCGAGTTGCAGCGGCTTGGCCAGGTCTGCCGGGATGCCGGTGCCGATCAGCACGGCCAGGCTGTTGACGTCCTGGGCGACCAGGCGCTGGTACTGCGAGTACTTGACCCGTGCGCCTTCCACGGCGGTACGCGCCTGGCTGACATCCAGCGCCGAGGCTACACCCACTTCGTTGCTGCGGCGGGTGAGGTTGAAGCTTTCCTCGTAGGCCTTCAGGGTTTCCTCGGTGAGCTTGAACAGCGCCTGGTCGGCCTGCCAGGTGTAGTAGGCGTTGGCCACGCTGGCCACCAGGGCGATCTGCGTGGAGCGGCGCGCCTGCTCGCTGGACAGGTAGGTTTCCAGGGCCTGCTCGGTGAGGCTGCGCACCCGGCCGAACAGGTCCAGCTCATAGGCGCTGACGCCCAGGGTGGCCGAGTACTGGCTGGTGATGGTGGACTCACCGGTGGTCGACATGTTCGCCGGCAGCCGCTGGCGGGTGCCGCTGGCGGTGGCGGACACCGCCGGGAACAGGTCGGCGCGCTGGATGCGGTACTGGGCGCGGTAGGCGTCGATGTTCAACGCCGCCACGCGCAGGTCGCGGTTGTTCACCAGCGAGGTCTGGATCAGTTGCTGCAGCGCCGGGTCGTGGAAGAACTGGCGCCAGCCCTGCTCGGCGGCGGCGACGTCGGCCGACTGGGTTGGCGAATACGCAGGGCCTTGCGGCCACTGCGCCGGCACCGGCGCGTCCGGGGTCTTGTAATCGGGAATCAGCGAGCAGCCGCCGAGAATGAACGCGGTTACCGCCAGGGACAGCAAAGACTTGGTCATTGCCCAGCCTCATAACGTGGAGTTTCAGGGGTGGCGTCTTTTTTCGGTTCTTTGCTGCCGAACAACGACGACACTGCGACGAAGAATAGCGGTACCCAGAAGATGGCCAGCACGGTGGCACTGATCATGCCGCCGATCACGCCAGTACCGATGGCGTGCTGGCTGCCGGCGCCGGCGCCGCTGGAGATGGTCAACGGTACCACGCCCAGGATGAACGCCAGGGAGGTCATGATGATCGGGCGCAGACGCATGCGGCACGCCTCGATGGCCGAGTCGTACAGGCTGCGGCCTTGCTCGTGCAGTTCCTTGGCGAACTCGACGATCAGAATGGCGTTCTTCGCCGCCAGGCCGATGG
The DNA here is from genome assembly GCF_011752535.1 of Pantoea sp. Tr-811. Taxonomy (NCBI): domain Bacteria; kingdom Pseudomonadati; phylum Pseudomonadota; class Gammaproteobacteria; order Enterobacterales; family Erwiniaceae; genus Pantoea; species Pantoea sp. Tr-811. Next base: position 183,329 of record NZ_VWXJ01000003.1, on the reverse strand, counting down.
TGGTCAGCAGGCCGACCAGGAAGTACACGTCGTTGGACAACCCGCGCAGGCTGGTGGCGATCAGCGCACCGATGATACCCAGTGGCACCACCAGCACGACGGCGATCGGAATCGACCAGCTTTCGTACAGCGCGGCCAGGCAGAGGAACACGAACAGTACCGAAAGGGCGAACAGCGCCGGCATCTGCGAGCCGGAGAGTTTTTCCTCGTAGGACATGCCGGTCCAGGCGTAGCCGACGCCGGTTGGCAGTTCGCCGGCAATGCGCTCGACTTCGGCCATGGCCTCACCGGTACTGTAGCCCGGCGCTGGCGCACCCAGGATCTCCACCGCCTCGACACCGTTGTAGCGCGACAGCTTCGGCGAACCGAAGGTCCACTCGCCCTTGGCGAACGAGGAGAATGGCACCATTTCGCCGGCGCCATTGCGCACGTACCACTTCTGCAGGTCTTCCGGGCTCATCCGGGCGTTGGGTTGCCCCTGGATGTACACCTTCTTGACCCGGCCACGGTCGATGAAGTCGTTGACGTAGCTGGCACCCAGGGCAATCGACAGGGTGTTGTTGATGTCGGCGATGGTCACGCCCAGGGCGCTGGCACGTTCGTCATCGATGGTCAGCTGGTACTGCGGCTCGTCATTCAGGCCGTTCGGGCGCACGGCGCTGAGGATCTTGCTTTGCGCGGCCTTGGCCAGGAACTGGTTGCGCGCTTCCATGAGCTTCTCGTGGCCGACGCCGGCGCGGTCCTGCAGGAACACGTCGAAGCCGGTGGCGTTACCCAGTTCGAGTACCGCCGGCGGGGCGAAGGCGAACACCATCGCATCGCGGAAGCTGAAGAAGTGCTGCTGGGCGCGGGTGGCCAGGTTGAACACGCTGTTCTCGGCCGAACGATCACCCCATGGCTTGAGCATGATGAACGCCATGCCCGAGCTCTGGCCGCGGCCGGCGAAGTTGAAGCCGGTGACGGTGAACACCGACGACACGGTGTCGGATTCGTCCTTGAGCAGGTACTCACGCATCTGGTCGACCACCGCCTGGGTGCGCTCGGCACTGGAGCCGGCCGGAGTCTGTACCTGGGCGAACAGTACACCCTGGTCTTCCTCGGGCAGGAACGCGGTGGGGATACGGGCGAACAGCCAGATCATGCCGACCACGATCAGCGCATAGGCCAGCAGGAACGGCACCTTGTTGCGCAGGATGGTACCCACGCTGCGCTCGTAGCCGGTCACGCTGCGGTCGAAGTTGCGGTTGAACCAGCCGAAGAAGCCGCCCTTGGCGGTGTGGTGCTCGCCTTTCTTCAGCGGCTTGAGCATGGTCGCGCACAAGGCCGGGGTGAAGATCAGCGCCACCAGCACCGACAGGCCCATGGCCGAGACGATGGTGATGGAGAACTGGCGGTAGATCACACCGGTGGAGCCGCCGAAGAATGCCATTGGCAGCAGTACCGCCGACAGCACCAGGGCGATACCCACCAGGGCGCCCTGGATCTGCCCCATGGAGCGCTTGGTGGCCTCCTTGGGCGGCAGGCCTTCCTCGGACATCACCCGCTCGACGTTTTCCACCACGACGATGGCGTCGTCCACCAGCAAGCCGATGGCCAGCACCATGGCGAACATGGTCAGGGTGTTGATGCTGAAGCCCGCGGCAGCCAGGATGCCGAAGGTACCCAGCAACACCACCGGCACGGTCATGGTGGTGATGATGGTGGCGCGGAAGTTCTGCAGGAACAGGTACATCACCAGGAATACCAGCACCACGGCTTCGATCAGGGTGTGGATTACCCCGCTGATCGACTCGGTGACCACCGGCGTGGTGTCGTATGGGAATACCGCTTTCACCCCAGGCGGGAAGAACGGCTCAAGTTCGGAGATGGTCTTGCGCAGTGCCTTGGCCGTGTCCAGGGCGTTGGCGCCGGTGGCCAGCTTGACCGCCAGGCCCGAGGCCGGCTTGCCGTTGAACTGGGCGCTGACCGCATAGTTTTCACCGCCAAGGCCCACCTCGGCGACGTCGCCCAGGCGTACTTGCGAGCCGTCGGTGTTGACCTTGAGCAGAATCTTCTTGAACTGCTCGGCGGTCTGCAGGCGGGTCTTGCCGATGATGGTGGCGTTGAGCTGGGTGCCGGGCATGGCCGGCAGGCCGCCGAGCTGGCCGGAGGACACCTGCACGTTCTGCGCAGCCACCGCGGTCTTGACGTCGACCGGGGTCAGCTGGAATTTGTTCAGCTTGGCCGGGTCGAGCCAGATACGCATGGCGTACTGGGCACCGAACACCTGGAAGTCACCGACACCGGCAGTCCGCGAAATCGGGTCCTGCATGTTCGAGACGATATAGTTGGACAGGTCGTCCTTGGTCATGCTGCCGTCTTCGGACACCAGGCCGATCACCAGCAGGAAGTTCTTCACTGCCTTGGTAACGCGGATACCTTGCTGCTGCACTTCCTGCGGCAGCAGTGGGGTGGCCAGGTTCAGCTTGTTCTGTACCTGAACCTGAGCGGTGTCGGCGTTGGTGCCCTGCTCGAAGGTGGCGGTAATGGTCATGCTGCCGTCGGAGTTGCTTTCCGACGACACGTAACGCAGGTTGTCGATACCGTTGAGCTGTTGCTCGATCACCTGAACCACGGTGTCCTGCACGGTTTGCGCCGAGGCGCCCGGGTAGGTCACGGCGATGGCGATGGCCGGCGGCGCGATGCTCGGGTACTGGTTGATCGGCAGCTTCAGGATCGACAAGGCGCCGACCAGCATGATCACCAAGGCGATCACCCAGGCGAAGATCGGGCGATCGATAAAGAACTTCGACATGGTTTACTCCGCTTTGGCGTCTGCTTTGGCCGCGTTGGCCTGATCAGGGCTGCCCGGCTTCTTGACGTTGGTGGCCTCGGTGGCCTTGACCTCGACACCTGGGCGCACGAACTGCAGGCCTTCGGTGATCAGGCGGTCGCCTGGGTTGAGGCCTTCCTCGATCAGCCACTCGCTGCCCTGGGTGCGGCTGGCCTTGAGCTGGCGCAGTTCCACCTTGTTGTCCTGGTTGACCACCAGGGCAGTCGGCGCGCCCTTGAGGTCGCGGGTCACGCCCTGTTGCGGGGCCAGGATGGCGTTGGCGTTGACCCCGGCCTTGAGGCGGGCGTGCACGAACATGCCGGGCAGCAGGGTGTGGTCAGGGTTGGGGAAGATCGCGCGCAGGGTCACGGAGCCGGTGGTTTCGTCAACCGCCACTTCGGAGAATTCCAGGCGGCCTTCCTGTTTCAGCAGGCTGCCGTCTTCGAGCACCAGTTGTACCGAGGCGGCGTTGTCGCCGGCCTTTTGCAACTGGCCGCTTTCCAGGTCATGGCGCAGCTTGAGCAGCTCGGCGGTGGACTGGGTGACGTCGACGTAGATCGGGTCGAGCTGCTGGATGGTGGCCATGGCGTTGGTCTGGCCATTGCTCACCAGGGCACCTTCGGTGAACGAAGAACGGCCGATACGGCCGCTGATCGGGGCCAGGACCTTGGTGTAGCGCAGGTCGATCTGGGCGCTCTTGAGCGAAGCCTCGGCCTGCAATCGTTTGGCATTGGCGTCGTCGTATTCCTGCTTGGACACCGCCTGTTCGTTGACCAGCTGCTTGTAGCGCTCGGCCAGCGACTTGGTGGCTTGCAGGTTGGCCTGGGCATTGGCCAGGGTGGCTTCGTACACCGACGGGTCGATCTGGTAGAGCTGCTGCCCTTCCTTGACCTCGGAGCCTTCCTTGAACAGGCGCTTGAGGATGATGCCATTGACCTGCGGGCGCACTTCGGCGACGCGGAAGGCCGTGGTGCGCCCCGGCAGTTCCGAGGTCAGGGTGAAGGCCTGGGGCTGCAGGGTGACGACGCCGACCTGAGGAGCCTGCGCTGCGGGCGCTGCTTCTTCTTTCTTACAGCCACTTAGCAGGGTTGCCAGGGCGACGGCGGAAACCAGAGCGGTAACGGCTGGCTTGAATTGCATGAGGATCCTCGGGTCGCAGGAGCAGGGAGACGCTCAAGAGTAATGGAAGAGTCTGGTCAGAAAAATTGCTATCCGAATTGGATAAATAGCTTACTAACGAATATACTTACATTCACGCTTGTTTGTAAATACCGCTGGGTAGTCCATCGCGACTACCGCAGCCCCTGATTAGCCTATCCGGGAGGCACCCTGCAGAGGTGACCCCGGCGGATGCCCCGCGCTGTCAACGTACCCGCGGGCCCAGATGAGGTTGTGCTGCCATGGTCCGTCGAACCAAAGAAGAAGCCCAGGAAACCCGTGCCCAGATCATCGAGGCGGCGGAGAGGGCCTTCTACAAGCGCGGGGTTGCGCGAACCACCCTGGCCGACATCGCCGAGCTGGCGGGCGTGACCCGCGGGGCGATCTACTGGCACTTCAACAACAAGGCTGAGCTGGTGCAGGCGTTGCTCGACAGCCTGCACGAAACCCATGACCACTTGGCACGCGCGAGCGAAAGCGAGGACGAGCTGGACCCGCTTGGCTGCATGCGCAAGCTGCTGTTGCAGGTGCTCAACGAGCTGGTGTTGGACGCCCGAACCCGGCGTATCAATGAAATCCTGCATCACAAGTGCGAGTTCACCGATGACATGTGTGAAATCCGCCAGCAACGCCAGGGTGCGGTGCTGGACTGCCATGTGGGCATCGACCTGGCCTTGGCCAACGCCGTACGCCGCGGCCAGTTGCCGGCGGAGCTGGATGTCGGGCGTGCGTCCGTTGCCCTGTTCGCCTATGTGGACGGCTTGATTGGGCGCTGGCTGCTGTTGCCGGACAGTTTCGACCTGTTGCGCGACGCGGAAAAATGGGTCGACACAGGGCTGGATATGCTGCGCTTGAGCCCCGCGCTGCGCAAATGACACTTTGTTAAGGATTGTGAGGAAGTGTTTCCCCCGTCCATTAAGGCAGGATTAATGCCTTTCGGTAATCGAGCATAGAACAGATTTCGCCTGGCTGACGCCGCGCCCAGGGGACTTGTAGGAGCGGGCTTGCCCAGCGAACACCGGCGAAGCCGGTGCCATGCACCGCGGTGCCTGCTTCGCGGGTCAAGCCCGCTCCTACAGCAAGCTCGTACAGCGGCGCTCGATCTCAGCGCCCGCGCAATTGCCGATCAGGCAACACCAGCGCCGCCAGCAACCCCAGCAAGGCAATCGCAGCGCTGCCCAGCAGCAGGTGGCGGAACGTTTCCAGCAGGCGCATTTGCGTCACCGGGTCCGCTTCACCCGCTTTCAGGCTGCCCAGCAGCGGGTTACCCAGCAATTCGAAACCACCCTGGTGCAGCAACCCCAGCAGCAAGCTCGACATGCACGCCACGCCCATCGCCCCGCCCAGGGAACGGAACAGGTTGGTGGTGCTGGTGGCGACACCAATGTCCTGGCTGGCCACCGCGCTTTGCGTGCCCACCAGCGAGGTGGGGAACTGCAGCCCGCAGGCGATGCCGGTCAGCAGCATGAACACCGCACTCAGCCAGGCTTGCGGCGGGGTCATGGCCATGGCGGCAATCGCCAGCGGCATCAACACGGCGCCGGCCAGGATCTGTGGCTTGAAGCGGCCAGTGCGGCTGGTCATGCGCCCGCCGGTGAAGGCGCCCAGGGGCAGGCCCATGGCCAGTGGCAGCAAGTGCAGCGCGGCGCTGTCGGCGCCCGCGCCGGTGATGCCCTGAAAGCGCAGCGGCATCAGCATGGTCAGCGAAATCGACTGGAAGCTGGCAAAGAAAATCACCACCCAGCACAGCACCGCAACCTTGTTGCCGAACAGCCCCAGCGGCAGCAGCGGCTCCGTGCAGCGCCATTCGTGGCCGACGAACAGGCCAAGGCCCAGCACCGCGCAGCCGAACAGCGTCAGCACCGCCGGGGCCGTCCAGGCCTGGCCCTGGCCGACCAGGGTGATGCCCAGCAGCAGGCTCCCCAGGCCGACGATCAGCAGCACCGCGCCCAGATAGTCGACCCGCGCCTGGCGCCGTTGCACCGGCATGCCGGCCAGCGCCCGGCGAATGGCCCACAGCGCCACCAGGCCCAGCGGCAGGTTGATCCAGAACACCCAGCGCCACGACAGGTACTCGGTCAGCCAGCCGCCGAGCACCGGCCCGGCCACGCTGGCCACGGCGTACATGCTGCTGAAATAACCCTGGTAGCGGCCGCGCTCGCGCGGCGGCACGAAGTCGCCGATGATCGCCTGGCTCACCGACACCATGCCCCCCGCGCCAATGCCCTGAAGCACCCGCGCCAGCACCAGCTGCTGCATGTCCTGGGCCAGGGCGCAGGCGATCGAGGCAAGGGTGAACAGGCTGATGCCGGTGAGGATCATGCGCCGGCGGCCATACAGGTCGCCCAGCTTGCCGTAGATCGGCACGGCCACGGTCATGGCCACCATGTAGCCGGAAATCACCCAGGCCAGCAGGCCGACGTCGTTGAACTGGGCCGAGATGGCCGGCATGGACACGGCGACGATGGTCTGGTCCAGGGCGCCGAGGAAAATCGCCAGCATCAGGGCGGTGAGCACGCTGCGCAGGGCGGTGGGGGGGAGGGCGGCTGTCACGGGGGTGGTACCTTTGAAAGACAGTGTCGCCTGCTTCGCGGGGCAAGCCCGCTCCTACAAGAGCGGGCTTGCCCCGCGAAGGGGTCGACGCGATTTCCCGAGATTGTAACCCGAGTTAGGTAGCTTCCTATGTACTATCTGCATCGCCTATGCAAGATCGGCATTGGCGCATTCATCCAGTGCTGCATGGCCGCGTGATATCGTTGGTATGCCACAGAGGCTGAATTCCGCGGTCTGCACCAGCTTGGTGCAGCATTATGCCGCAGGGTTTCGCGGCCACTGTCTCCCACACCTTTTATTCCTCTACCTGCATGTCGAGCATGAGCGCCCAGAAGGCCGAGCTTCGAACACGGCAGGTAGACCCGATTCAGGGGTCGGTAGCAAACGTTCAATTTCTACATTTATAAGCGGAGTGATCATGCCCAAGGCTTCCCATCAAGATCTGCGTTTTGCCTTCCGCGAGCTGCTCGCTTCAGGTTCCTGCTACCACACCGCTTCCGTGTTCGACCCGATGTCGGCGCGTATCGCCGCTGACCTGGGTTTTGAAGTCGGCATCCTCGGCGGTTCGGTCGCCTCGTTGCAGGTGCTGGCAGCACCGGATTTCGCCCTGATCACCCTCAGCGAATTCGTCGAGCAGGCCACCCGCATTGGCCGCGTGGCGCAACTGCCGGTGTTGGCCGACGCCGACCACGGCTATGGCAACGCGCTCAACGTGATGCGCACGGTCATCGAACTGGAGCGCGCCGGTGTCGCGGCGCTGACCATCGAGGACACCCTGCTGCCGGCCCAGTTCGGGCGCAAGTCCACCGACTTGATTTCCGTCGAGGAGGGCGTGGGCAAGATCCGCGCGGCCCTTGAGGCGCGTGTCGACTCCTCGCTGTCGATCATCGCCCGCACCAACGCAGGCGTGCTCAGCACCGAAGAAATCATCGTCCGCACCCAGAGCTACCAGAAGGCCGGTGCCGATGGCATTTGCATGGTCGGGGTGAAGGATTTCGAGCAGTTGGAGAAGATTGCCGAGCACCTGACCGTGCCGCTGATGCTGGTGACCTACGCCAACCCCAACCTGCGCGACGACGAGCGCCTGGCGCGCCTGGGCGTGCGCATCGTGGTCGACGGCCATGCCGCTTACTTCGCCGCCATCAAGGCCACCTACGATTGCCTGCGCCTGCAACGGGGCCAGCAGAACAAGTCGGAAAACCTGAGCGCCACCGAGCTTTCGCACACCTACACCCAGCCGGAGGACTACATCCGCTGGGCCAAGGAATACATGAGCGTCGAAGAGTAAGCGCCTTGGCGCCGTTCGCTCAACGCACGGCGCTCAAGGTAGCGGTGTGGGGCACGCAGTGTTCGTGCTCGCACACATTGGCCGCGCTGGGCTGGCTGCGCAGCAGCTCGGCGCGCCAGCAGGCCGAACCGTAAAGGGCTGCAACCGCCGTCAAGGCCATGACAAGGGCGACTCTTCTTGATTTGATGCCCATGGTGCTCACCTCCAGAAGGGGTGTACACCTGCATTATAGATCCTTGTCCCACTCAGGCTCGTGCTTGAACCGCTGCACCAGGAAGTCCAGCATGCTGCGCAAGGTCGCCGGCATGTGCTTGCGCGAGGTATACACCGCGTTCAGGTTCAGCTCCCGTGGCCTGGCATCGGGCAGCAGGCGCACCAGCTCGCCGCTGCGCAGGGCTTCGGCGGCCTGGTAGGTGGGCAGCATGGCGATGCCGGCCCCGGCAATGGCGGCCTTTTGCAGGGTCATCGCCTCGTTGGCGCTGATATTTCCTGCCACCGGCACGGCCAGCGGCTGGCCCTCGACCTCGAAGTGCCACAGGCTGTGGCCGAAGTAGGCGTGGGTCAGGCAGTTGTGCTGGCTCAATTGCTCCACCCGCTGCGGCGTGCCGTGCTCGCGCAGGTAGCCGGGTGCTGCGCACACCACCGAGCGGCATACGCTCAGGCGCCGGGCGATCAGGTTCGGGTCCAGGTCATTGCTGGTGCGGATGGCCAGGTCGATACGCTCGTCCACCAGGTTCACCGTGCGGTCGAGCATCTGCAGTTCAACCTTCACCGCCGGGTAGCGGCGCACGTAGTCGGCCACTGCGTGCACCAGCTGGGCCTGGCCGAACGAGGTGCTGACGCTGATGCGCAGCGCGCCACGGGGGGCATCGTGGGGTTGTTGCACCGCGGCTTGCAGGTCGCCGGCCAGCTCCAGCAGCTGCCGGCAACGGGGCAGGGTTTCCTGGCCGGCGGCGGTAAGGCTGAGCTTGCGCGTGGTGCGCTGCATCAGGCGGGCGCCTACCCAGTCTTCCAGCTCGGCCAGGTAGCGCGACACCACGGGCCGTGACAGTTGCAGGTGGTCTGCCGCAGCGGACTGGCTGCCCAGGTCGACGACGGTGACGAAAACGCGCATGGCGTTGAGACGGTCCATGATTTGCCCGGTTTTAGAAACAAACTATGTTGGAGCATCGCATTTTTTGTGATGAATCGGGCAACTAAGCTGTTGGGCATCGTTCATCCGACAGGTACTGCCGATGTCCCTTCTCACACCCTTGCGCGGCCTGCTGCTGGCCTGCGTCACCCTGGCTGGCCCGGCATTGGCGGCCGCGCCGCTGCAGTTGGAGGTCTACAACCCCGGGGAGGCGGCGATCTTCCCGGTCAGTTCGGTGATCGTCAGTGGCGAGCATGACGCCATCCTGGTCGACGCCCAATTCGGCAAGGCCCAGGCCGAGCAACTGGTACAGCGGCTGCGTGCCGGCGGTAAGCACCTCAATGCCATCTATATCAGCCATGGCGACCCGGACTATTACTTTGGCCTCGACACCCTGACCCAGGCCTTCCCGGATGCCAAGGTGTACGCCTCGGCAGCCACGGTTGCGCATATCCGCCGCACCATGGACGCCAAGCTTGCCTACTGGGGGCCGCAGATGGGCGCCGACAAGCCGGCGCGGCTGGTGCTGCCGCAGGTGTTGCCGGGCCACAGCCTGACCCTGGAAGGCAAGGCCCTGGAGGTGGTCGGCCTGGATGGCCCGCAACCGGACCGCAGTTTTGTCTGGATTCCTTCGATCAAGGCGGTGGTTGGCGGCGTGGTGGTCAGCGAGAACATCCACGTGTGGATGGCCGATACGCAGACGGCCAAGTCCCATGCCGACTGGCTCGGCACCCTGGCGAAAATCGAGGCGCTGGCACCGCGCACGGTGGTGCCTGGCCACTACCTGGGCCAGGGCAGCGGTTCGCTGGCGGCCGTGCAATTCACCGCCCGCTACATTCGCGACTTCGATGCCGAAACCGCCAAGGCCAAGGATGCCGGCGCATTGATCCAGGCGATGAAAAAACGCTACCCGGGCCTTGCCGATGAAAGCTCGCTGGAGCTCGGTGCCAAGGTCGCCAAGGGCGAAATGAAATGGTAATTCCGTTCAACTGACTGGAGTGTTTCCCATGAGCAAGATCGCAATCATCGGTGCCACCGGCCGTGCCGGCAGCCAATTGCTGGAAGAGGCCCTGCGCCGTGGCCACAGCGTCGTGGCCATTGCCCGCGACCCGTCGAAACTGCAGGGGCGCCAAGGCGTAACCGTGCAGGCGCTGGATGCCAAGGACAGTGCGGCGCTGGAAAAGGCCCTGGGCGGCGTCGATGCGGTGTTCAGTGCCGCGCACTTTTCCACCCTTGAGCCGCAGGCGGTCATCGCGCCGGTCAAGCGCGCCGGGGCCAAGCGCCTGCTGGTGGTGGGCGGGGCTGGCAGCCTGCTGCTGCCTTCCGGGCAGCGGGTGATCGACAGCCCGGACTTCCCCGAGGCGTACAAGGCCGAAGCCAATGGCGGGGTGCGCTTTCTTGACGCGCTGCGCCAGGAGCAGGGGCTGGATTGGACGTTCCTCTCGCCGTCGGCGGAATTCGTGGAAGGTGAGCGCACCGGGCATTACCGGTTGGGCAAGGATCACCTGCTGATTGGCGCCGATGGCAAAAGCTGGATCACCTTTGCCGACTTTGCCATTGCCTTGCTTGATGAGCTGGAAAAGCCGGGGCATTCGCGGCAGCGTTTTACTGTCGGGTATTGAGTCGCCTGGTTCGCGGGGCAAGCCCGCTCCTACAGGGGGGACGTGTTTCTTGTAGGAGCGGGCTTGCCCCGCGAAAGGGCCCTCAAAGGCTGGCACGCCCCGCCAACCAATCCAGCAACTCCACCAGCCCCGGCGGCTGAGCACGGCCCTGGCTCACCAGGTAATACCCCTTGCCCGTGCGCACCTTCAGCGCAAACGGCATGCACAACCGCCCCCCGCGCAGGTCATCGCCGATCAGCGCCCAGTCGCCGATCGCCACCCCCGTGCCCTGGGAAGCCATGGCCATCGCCATGTCCAATGTCTCGAAATGCTGCCTTGGCCCCTGCAGTGGCAACGACACGCCACACGCCTGCAACCACAGCCGCCAGTCCTGCTCGTCCCGTGATGGGTGCAACACCATGTGCCGGGCCAGGTCCTGAACCTCGCGCAGGGGCACTGGCCCATCGAGCAACGAAGGGGCACACACTGGCGTCAGTTGCTCGTCGAACAGCTTGCGCACCTGCAACCCAGGGGCTGGCGCTTCGCCGTAGACCACGGCGGCATCGAAGCCTTCCCGGCGCAAATCCACCCCATGCTGCACCGTGGTGGTCAGTTCCACCGGCACGTCCGGGCGCAGCGCCTGCCACTCCATCAGCCGTGGTAACAACCAGCGCATCACGCACGTCGGCGCCTTGAGCTGCAAGGTGGCGCTGTGCCCGCCCACTTCCCGAACCCCTTGCTCGATCAGGCCGAACACCTGCTGCACCCGTGGCAGCCAGTCCTGGCCTTCGCGGGTCAGGCTCAGGCCACGGGCCTGGCGCACGAACAAGGCATAGCCCAGATGCGCTTCGAGCCCGGCAATCTGCCGGCTCACGGCGCCTTGGGTGATATGCAGCTGCTGTGCGGCGCGGGTGAAGTTGCAGTGTTGGGCGGTGACCAGAAAGGTGTGCAGGGCGGGCAGGGGCGGGAGGCGTTTCATTGCAAATCAGCCATGATCCTGGGACATGGCTAGTATGTGTTTTTTTGCCTTGTGGCGGTAGCGCTGCGTTGGGTCCAATGGCTGCAGATTCCAACAAGATCCAAGGTGAAACCCGATGGCAACCTGCGGCGAAGTGCTGGTCAAACTCCTTGAAGGCTATGGCGTGGACCATGTCTTTGGCATTCCCGGTGTACATACCGTGGAGCTCTACCGAGGCCTGGCGGGCTCGTCGATTCGCCATGTCACGCCACGCCACGAGCAGGGCGCCGGGTTCATGGCCGATGGCTATGCACGCACCCGCGGCAAGCCAGGTGTGTGCTTCATCATCACTGGCCCCGGCATGACCAACATCACTACTGCCATGGGCCAGGCCTACGCCGATTCGATTCCGATGCTGGTGATTTCCAGCGTGCAATCGCGCAGCCAGTTGGGCGGTGGCCGTGGCAAGTTGCATGAACTGCCCAACCAGGCCGCACTGGTGGCCGGCGTTGCGGCGTTCTCGCACACGCTGATGAGCGCCGACGACCTGCCACAGGTGCTGGCCCGGGCCTTTGCCGTGTTCGACGGTGCCCGGCCACGCCCGGTGCATATCGAAATTCCGCTGGATGTGCTGGTGGAACCGGCCGACCACCTGCTGCCGGGCCGCCCGGTACGCAGCTGCCGCGCAGGGGCTGCGCCGCAGGCGGTGGCGGCGATGGCCGAGCGCCTGGCCAAGGCCCGTCGGCCGCTGATTCTGGCCGGGGGCGGGGCGCTGGAAGCTGGTGCGGCCTTGGCCCGCCTGGCCGAGCACCTGCAGGCGCCGGTGGCGCTGACCATCAATGCCAAGGGCCTGTTACCGGCCAGCCACCCGCTGCAGATCGGCTCCACCCAGTCGCTGGTCGCCACCCGCGCCCTGGTGGCCGAGGCGGATGTGGTGCTGGCGATTGGCACCGAGTTGGCCGAAACCGATTACGACGTCACCTTCAAGGGTGGTTTCGAGATTCCCGGCTGCCTGCTGCGCATTGATATCGACCCGGACCAGACCGTGCGCAACTACCTGCCGGAACTGGCCCTGGTGGCGGATGCGCAGCTTGCCGCACAGGCCCTGGTCGAGGCCCTGGGCGCGCTGGCGCCGCCCACCCGCGATGCCAGCTGGGGCGTGGTGCGCGCCCAGCGCCTGCGTGCGTCGCTGGCCGCTGACTGGGACCAGCCGACCCTGAGCCAGACCCGGCTGCTCACCGGCATTTTGCAGCGCTTGCCCAATGCCGTGCTGGTGGGCGATTCGACCCAACCGGTGTACACCGGCAACCTGACCCTGGACATGCAGCAGCCACGCCGCTGGTTCAACGCCTCGACCGGTTACGGCACCCTGGGCTACGCGCTGCCGGCAGCGATGGGCGCCTGGCTTGGCAGTGCCGAGCGGGCGGACGAGCGCCTGCCGGCGGTGTGCCTGATCGGTGATGGCGGGCTGCAGTTCACCCTGCCTGAGCTGGCCAGTGCGGTGGAGGCACAGGTGCCGCTGATCGTGCTGCTGTGGAATAACCAGGGGTATGAGGAGATCAAGAAATACATGGTCAACCGGGCCATCGAACCGGTGGGGGTGGATATCCACACCCCGGATTTCATCGGGGTGGCGCGGGCATTGGGGGCTGAGGCCGAGCAGGTTGGCGATGTGGCGCAGTTGCAGGCGGCGCTGGGCCGGGCGGTGGAGCGCACGGGGCCGACCTTGATTCAGGTGAACCAGAATCAGTGGCAGGCTTCGGTGCCGGGTTGAAATCGAGCGCCGCGCGCGGCGCATCGCGAGCTTTGCTCGCTCCTACCAGGCAGGCGCAGGGCCTGTAGGAGCGAGCGTAGCTCGCGATGGGGGCGCAAAGAAATCAGCTGGCACTGGCCCGTAACCGCGCCACGTCGCGCAGCGGTGGCGCGCCGTACAGCCGGCTGTATTCGCGGCTGAACTGCGACGGGCTTTCATACCCCACCCGATACCCTGCCACCGCCGCCTCCAGCCCGTCGTTGAGCATCAGCCGCCGCGCTTCCTGCAGGCGCAGCTGCTTCTGGTACTGCAACGGGCTCATCGATGTCACGGCCTTGAACCGGTGGTGCAGGGTCGAGGTGCTGAGGTTAACCTCCCGGGCCAGGTCCTCGATGCGCAGCGGTTGCTGGAAGTTCTGGTTGAGCCAGGTGATGGCCTGGCACACCCGGTGGGTCTGGCTGTTGGCCAGGGCTATTTCATACAGGCGGTAACCCTGCGGCCCACGCAATAGGCGGTAGAGGATTTCCCGGCGAATCAACGGCGCAAGCATGGCGATGTCGCGCGGGGTGTCCAGCAGGCGCACCAGGCGCAGCAGGGCATCGAGCAACTGCGGGTCGCTGCGCTCCACATACAGGCCACGCCCGGAAGGCAGGTTGGGCACCAGCATCGGCCCGCTCTCGGCAATCAGCTGGCTGACCTCGGCCGGGTCCAGGTCCATGCGGATACCCAGGCTCGGGTTTTCGGGGCTGGCATCGAGCTTGACCTTGCTCAGGGGCAAGGTCACCGACACCACCATGTAATGCAGCGGGTCGTAGGCGTATTGCTCGTCGCCCAGGAACAGGCTCTTGCTGCCCTGGGCCAGGATGCACAGGGCCGGTTGCGCGAACGTCGGCACTGAGCGCACGTTCGCGGTATAGCGCACCAGAAACAGGCCGTCGACGGCCGAACACGGGCCGTGGGGGTCGCCGGCATGCCGGCGGATCAGTTCGGCCAGCTCTTGGCGCTGCAGTTCCAGGGTCGGGTCGATGGGCGGGGCGATGGTCATGATGGCTTTCCTCCAGGCCTGCCCAGCATAGGTTTGGGCAATGACGGGCGCTAGTCGAAAGCTGCACGCCGATTGCCTGATCCTGCCGCGCGGCAGGATCAGGCAATCGGCAAGCAGTATTGGCCTAACGCGCCGCGCGCGCCTGGCCCTAACCTTGGCAGCCTGGTCTATCCGCTTGCCTGCTTCAAGGAGATTGTGCAATGACCCTGAAACAACCGGTCACCCACTTGGCTTTCATCCGTGCCAGCAGCGGCCGTTCGGCAGAGCTTGGCGCACGCCTGCGCGATTTGCTGGAGCCTTCCCTGAGCACTCCCGGCTGCCTGAGTTTCACGGTGCAGCGTTCCCAGGCCGACGCCGACCTGTGGCTGCTCAGCGGCAGCTGGCAAGACCAACAGGCGATGCGTGGCTACTTTGCCTCACCCACCCTTGAGGTGTTCGGTGAGCTGGTGCAGGCGCAGGTTGTCAGCAGCCTCGACCTGCATACCTTCGACTGAAACACGGTTAGAATGCCGCCCCTCGATCAACCTGGCGGATGGCAACATGGCACGCAGAGAATTCCCGCAGTACGAAGCCGTTTCGGCGATGGTCCCGGTAGAAGGCGGTGGCTACAACGCCGCCATCGCGGTCAAGGGCTTGGGCAGCGGCGGCGCCCCGCGTTTTCACAAGGTGCTCGACGGCCAGGTGTTCAAGAGCGCCATGGCGGCCGACGAGGCCGCCTGCGCTGAGCTTTCGCGCCTGCAAGGCGTAGGCGAGGAAGGCGAACTGCTGTGGTGATCAGGCCTGCGGGCGCAGCATCTTGAACAGGTTGCCCAGCTCGAAGTAATCGGCCGGGCCGCCGCCGCGCAGGATCGGTTGGGCGGCGGCGGTGTCGTAGATACCGTCCTTGAGCAGGTGCTCGGCAATGTGCACCGCTACCACTTCCCCGAGAATCAGCCAGCTGGGCACCAGCGCCTGGTCTGCGCGCTTGAGCTGGACGATCTGGCTCACCTTGCACTCGAAGGCCACCGGCGTTTCGCCCACCCTTGGCACCTTGACGATGCTCGACGGCACCGCACTGAGCCCGCTCAGTTCGAACTCGTTCACGTCCGCGGCAACGGCGGCGCAGCTTTGGTTCATTTGCTCGGCCAGCGGGCGGGTGGCCAGGTTCCAGACGAACTCGCCGGTCTGCTCGATGTTGTTCAGGCTGTCTTTACGCCCGACGCTGCAGAAACCGATGATCGGCGGAATGTAGTTGAAGGCGTTGAAGAAGCTGTAGGGCGCCAGGTTCAACTGGCCGTCTGCGCTCTGGGAGGAAATCCAGCCGATGGGGCGCGGGCCGACGATGGCATTGAAGGGGTCGTGGGGCAGGCCGTGGCCTTTGGCGGGTTCGTAGTAGTACATCTGCCTGGCTCTTGGAAACGAAGTGCCTAGTGTGCCAAGCCTTTGCCCGCGTGGAAATGATCAAGCCCGGCCTAGGCCGGGCTGGGTGCACGCATCAGCGCTTAGCTGATGCGGTGGGCGTTGGTACGGTCGAAGCCATCTTCAGCGAAGCGTTGCGCGCCGGTGCGGTCGAAGCCGTCTTCAGCGAAGCGTTGCGCGCCGGTGCGGTCGTAGCCGTCTTCAGCGAAGCGTTGCGCGCCGGTGCGGTCGTAGCCGTCTTCAGCGAAGCGTCGGGCGCCGGTATGGTCGAAACCGTCTTCGGCATAGCCGGCCGCTTGGTTCTGGGTAGTGGTGAAGCAATGGGCGTGGGTGCGGTCGAAGCCATCTTCGGCGAATGCGCCAGCGGCGAACATCGAGAGGGCCAAGGTCAGGATCAGTTTGCTTTTCATGGTCGTTGCTCCGGTGGGTGCGAGAGGTTGTTCGTTGCTATGGGTTTCATCCTACTCCTATCAATTTGATAAAAAAGCGCAAAAAACAACGCTTAAAAATCGAATTAATAGATATGTAGGTGCGCGCTACCCGCGGTCCCGGCCGTTGCCGTTACCGATGCATCACAGGCAGTGAACCCCGTGCGAGCACAATGCTTCGCCAGCCATCGCAGCATGACGGTGGGGCATTAATCGGGCGTTAAGAGCGGAAAACTTCAGTTTGTAACAAGTTGTGAACGCTTTTTTCATCTCTCACCAACCGATTTTTCAGGCGCCGCTCATCACCATCGCCGCACCCCATTCCGGAGCGGCAAACAATGAATAAACTTCCGCAAATCACCCTGGCCTTCTGGGTCATGAAGATCTGCGCCACCACCCTTGGCGAAACGGCCGGTGATCTGCTGTCGATGACCTTGAACGTGGGATACGCGGTCAGCTCGATGGTGCTGATCAGCGTGTTCCTGCTGACCTTGCTCGGCCAACTGTTTTCCCGCCGCTACCACCCGATGCTGTACTGGTTGGTGATTCTTTCCACCAGCACGGCGGGCACCACCATGTCCGACTTCATGGACCGCACCCTGGGCCTGGGCTACGCCTCGGGTTCGGCCATCCTGATCGGTATCCTGTTGCTGACCTTCCTGGTCTGGCGCCTGAGTGGCAACCCACTGGACGTCACCCGTATCAAGACCCGCAGCGGCGAGATCTTCTACTGGGTGGCGATCCTGTTCTCCAACACCCTGGGTACGGCGCTGGGCGACTACCTGGCCGATGACTCTGGCCTCGGTTTTGCCGGTGGCGCGCTGCTGATCGGCAGCACCATCGCCCTGGTGGTGCTGGCCCGTTACTGGACACGCATCCCCGGCGTGGTGCTGTTCTGGGTGGCCTTCGTGCTCACCCGCCCATTCGGCGCCACCCTGGGAGACTTCCTGACCCAACCCCATGAAAAGGGTGGCCTGGACTTCGGCACGGTGGGCTCGTCGGCGGTACTGGGAGGGGTGTTGCTGGTGCTGGTGCTGATGGCCACCTGGTACCAGGAACGAGAACCGCGCGGGGCGCTGGAGATGTCCTGAACCGGCGAAATGTTGCGGCAAATGAAAAGGGCGCCCCGTTGGTCGGGGCGCCCTTTTTTCGTCTGCGGCTCACACTCAGTCAGTGGTGATCCGCGAATGCTGCTTGGTGTCCTTCATGGTGGCGTACACCAGCAACGAGCAGGCGATGCACGCCGTGACGTACCAGTAGAAGCCGCTTTCCATGCCCACGCTCTTGAACCACAGCGCCACGTACTCGGCAGTGCCGCCGAAGATCGACACGGTCAGCGCGTACGGCAGGCCCACGCCCAGGGCGCGAATTTCAGTGGGGAACAGCTCAGCCTTGACCACGGCGTTGATCGAGGTGTAGCCGCTGACGATGATCAGCGCCGCCATGATCAGGAAGAACGCGCCCCACCAGGTCTGGATGGTGTGCAGGGTGCTGAGGATCGGCACGGTGAACAGGGTGCCGAGCACGCCGAAGGCGATCAGGATCGGGCGCCGGCCGATCTTGTCCGACAGGCCGCCAATCACCGGTTGCAGGCACATGAACAGGAATAAGGTGGCAGCCGAGATGGTGGTCGAGTCACTGATGCTCATGCCCACCGTGTTCACCAGGTACTTCTGCATGTAGGTGGTGTAGGTGTAGAAGGCCAAGGTGCCGCCCATGGTCAGGCCGACCACGGTCATCAGTTCCTTGGGGTGGCGCAGCAGGGTGCGCATCAGGCTTTCCTTGGCCTTTTCCTTCTTGGTGAACGAGGCGGTTTCTTCCATGCCGCGGCGCAGGTAGAGGGCAACCACCGCGCACAGCGCACCGATCACGAAGGGAACGCGCCAGCCCCAGGCATACAGCTGCTCGGTGGTCAGGGTTTGCTGCAGGATGATTAGCACGGCCAGGGCAATGAGCTGGCCGGAGATCAGGGTCACGTACTGGAAGCTGGAGAAGAAGCCGCGGCGTTCCTTGCTGGCCATCTCGCTGAGGTAGGTGGCCGAGGTGCCGTACTCGCCACCCACCGACAGGCCCTGCAACAGGCGGGCGATGACCAGCAGGATCGGTGCGGCGACGCCGATGGTTTCATAGCCTGGGGTCAGGGCGATCACCAGGGAGCCGGCGCACATCAGCAGCACCGACGCCATCAGCGCGGCCTTGCGGCCCTTGCGGTCGGCGTACAGGCCCATCAGCCAGCCACCGATCGGGCGCATCAAGAAGCCCACGGCGAAAATCGCGGCGGTATTGAGCAGTTGGGCGGTGGAGTCGCCGGCGGGGAAGAACGCCTTGGCGAAGTACAGCGAGAATGCGGCGTAGACGTACCAGTCGTACCATTCGACCATGTTGCCGATGGAACCGCTGAAGATCGACTTGAGGCGGCTGGCGGTGGTTTTTTCAGCGGCGGGCGCGATGGCCGCCCCGGCTGGCAGGGAGGTGGCGTTATCCATCAGGGATACCTTCTCGTTGTTTTTGTGGAGCGCGCCGAAGCGCAGCTTGCCAAGGCAATTGCAGAAGGTGTGCCAAATGAGTGCGCAGCGATCCAAATGAGGGCGCCCCGCGCCCCTGGCGGGCAAGCCCGCCCCCACAGCGCCTAGCCCCGCGCGCCCTCCCGGTAGGAGCGACCAAAGGTCGCGATGGGCTGCAAAGCAGCCCCCTACGCCCGCTCAATAAGCGAACTACCGCCTATCAACCCACATCAATAAGCGGATTTCCGCCTACCCACGCGCCACGAAGTCTTCACGCAGCAGCCCATGCCGCTGCATCTTCTCGTTCAACGTCCGCCGAGGCACCTGCAATGCCTCCATCACCGCCTTGATCTCCCCCCCATGCTGGCGCAGCGCGGCCCGCAGGCACTGGGCCTCGAAGGCTTCCATCTGCGCGACCAGCGACTGCCCCGCAGGCGCCACTTCGCTATTGGGCGCGCCCAGCCCCAGGGCATGGCGTTCCGCCGCATTGGCCAGCTCACGCACGTTGCCCGGCCAGTCATGGGCCAGCAGTTGCGCCAGTTGCGCACCTGGCAGCGCCGGGACCTGGCGCCCGAGCTTCTCGCCCGCGGCCCGGCTAAAGTGCTCGAACAGCAGGGGGATGTCCTCGCGCCGTTCGCGCAGCGGTGCCAGGCGCAATTCGGCCACATTCAGGCGGTACGCCAGGTCCTCGCGAAAACGCCCGGCGCGGGCTTCTTCGAGCAGGTCGGGCTTGGTTGCCGCGATGATGCGCAAATCCACGCTGATGCTCTGGTTGGCCCCAAGACGCTCCAGCTTCTGTTCCTGGATAACCCGCAGCAGCTTGGCCTGTTGGGCCAGTGGCATGCTTTCGATCTCGTCGAGAAACACCGTGCCGCCGTTGGCGAACTCCAGCTTGCCGATGCGCTTGCCCTGGGCGCCGGTAAAGGCGCCGCTTTCATGGCCAAACAGCTCGGCCTCGAACAGCGCCTCGGGAATTGCCGCGCAGTTGAGGGCGACGAATGGTTTGTCGGCGCGCAGGCCGAAGTCGTGCAGGCAGCGCGCCACGCGCTCCTTGCCACTGCCGGTTTCGCCGCGGATCAGCACGTTGACCGGCAGGCCGGCAAGCTCCAGCACCTGCCGGCGCAACTGTTGCAGGCCCTGGGACATGCCCAGCAGGGTGGCTTCCAGGCGCGACTTGAGGTCGGCCTGCTGATGCAGGCGGCGGTTTTCCAGCACCAGCTGGCGCTTTTCCAGGGCGCGCCGCAGGCTGCCCAGCAGGTGTTGCGGGGTGAAGGGCTTTTCCAGAAAGTCGTAGGCGCCACTGCGCATCGCCTCCACCGCCATGGGCACATCGCCATGGCCGGTCAGCAGGATCACCGGCAGGTCGGGGTCATCGGCCTGCAGGCGTTCGAGCAGTTGCAGGCCACCCATGCCCGGCATGCGCACATCGCTGATGATTACCCCAGGAAAGTGCCGGGGCAGGTGTGCCAGGCATTCCTCGGCGCGGGCGAACAACTGCACGTTGAAGCCGGAAAGGCTCAGCCATTGCTCCACCGCCGTGCGGATACTGGCTTCATCATCGACGACGATCACTGAATTCAACATACAGGCTCCAGGTCGCGGGGCAGGGTCAGGCTCAGGCGGGCGCCGCCGGGGACGTTCTCGGCGTGCAGCTGGCCGCCGGCTTCGTGGATGATGCCATAGGAAATCGCCAGGCCCAGGCCTAGGCCTTCGCCCACCGGCTTGGTGGTGAAGAACGGGTCGAACACCTTGGCAAGGTCGGCTTCGGCTATCCCACCGCCGGAGTCGAGCACGCTCAGGCGCCACTGGGCATGGTCGGGCTCGATACGGATTTCCAGGCGCTTGTAGCGTTTGTCGGCCATGGCGTCGAGGGCGTTGCGCAACAGGTTGATCAATACCTGCTCAAGGCGGATGGCATCGCCACGCACCCAGGCCGGGCGGGCCAGGTACAGGGCCACCTCGACCTGTTCGGCGCGAATGCGCGTGTCGAGCAGGTGCAGGGCCTGGTCGACCACGGTGGCCAGGTCGAGGCGTTCGCGCAGGCCCACCGGGCTGTTGCGGGCGAAGGTTTTCAGGTGGCTGGTCAAGGCGGCCATGCGCGTGAGCATCTGCTCCAGTGGCTCCAGGGCCTTGCGCGCGTCGTCGTGGCGGCCGTGGTCCAGCAGCAGGCGCAGGGTTTCCAGCTGCATGCGCTGGGTGGTCAGTGGCTGGTTGATCTCGTGGGCCATGGCCGCCGACATCTGCCCCAGGGCCGCGAGCTTGGCCGACTGCACCAGGCCTTCCTGGGCGGTGCGCAGCTCGCGGGTACGCTCCTCGACCTGGCGCTTGAGCGCTTCGCGGCTGCGCTGGCGCAGGCGAGCCAGGCGCAGGCGCTGGCTGACGAACAGCGCGGCGAACACCAGGCTCAGCCACACGGCGGCAGCGCCTAGCGCGGCATTGCGCCCGGCGGCGCTGACCTGGGGTTTGCGCAACAGGTGCAGGGTCCAGTTCTCGCCTTCCAGCGGCAGGCTTTCCCACAGGTATTCGGCGCTGCCGTCGGGGCCTTGCACACGGGTCAGGTGGCTGTTGTCGGCAAAGCGGGTGAGCACCTGGTGGGGCAGTGGCACCAGCGGCTGCTTGTCGTACTGACGGGTTTCGGCCAGTTCGGCGCGGTCGGCGCTGCCGAGTGGATGCAGCTCGCGGTAGCGCCAGCCGTCCTGGTTGGCGATGAAGGTTATGCCGCGGGCGTCGCTGACCAGCAGGATGTCGCTGCCCTGGCTCCACTCGCGCTCCAGTTCGGGGAATTCGAGCTTCACCACCATGGCGCCGAGAAAACGCCCGTGCTCGTCATTCACCGCACTGGACAGGAAGTAGCCCGGCACGCCGCTGGTCACGCCTACGGCGTAGAAGCGGCCGCTGCCTTGGCTGCGGGTTTGTTTGAAATAGGGGCGAAAGCCGTAGTTCGAGCCCACGTAGGTGGTCGGCAGCCGCCAGTTGCTGGCGGCCACGGCCAGCCCGGTGCGGTCGAGCAGCTCCAGGGTGGAGGAGTTGGCGGCGCCATTGATACGTTCAAGCTTGAGGTTCAGCGCGTGCTGGGTGGCCTCGTCGATAGGGCCGCGCAGGGCCTGGAGCAGTTCCGGGTCCAGCGCCAGTACGGCAGGCAGGGCGCGGTAGCGGTCGATCAGGGTGTGCAGGGCGTTGGCGTACAGCACCAATTGCTGGCTGGCGCGGCGGGCGTCGTCTTCCATGGCCTGGCGCTTGGCCTGGTGCATGGCCCAGCCGGCGCTGAGCAGGGT
This sequence comes from Pantoea sp. Tr-811, assembly GCF_011752535.1. Lineage (NCBI taxonomy): Bacteria > Pseudomonadati > Pseudomonadota > Gammaproteobacteria > Enterobacterales > Erwiniaceae > Pantoea > Pantoea sp. Tr-811. Next base: position 161,424 of record NZ_VWXJ01000003.1, on the reverse strand, counting down.
GCCGAGCACGATCAGCAGGGTAATCAGCCCCAGACGCAGGGCGCGAAAGGAAAAGGGCATGGGGCGGATCCGGGTGAGGGGATATCAGGCGCGGCCTCTTCGCGGGGCAAGCCCGTTCCTACAGGAATATCACATGGCCGGAGGGGGCGCTGTGACGGTAGGAGCGGGCTTGCCCCGCGAAGAGGCCGGGTTAGGCGACCGACTGCTTACAACAGTTCGAAGCTCTGCTGCTGCACCGCCTCGGAGTCGAGCCCGACCTGCACATTGAACTCGCCAGGCTCGGCCACCCGCTGCAGCTGGCCATTGTAGAACTTCAGGTCATCCTCGCTGATGCGCATGGTCAGGGTGCGCGACTCGCCAGCCTTGAGCATCAGTTTCTCGAAGTGCTTGAGCTCCTTCACCGGGCGGCTCATGGACGCCGACACATCCTGCAGGTACAGCTGCACCACGGTTTCGCCGTCGCGCTTGCCGGTGTTCTTCACCGTGACCTTGGCTTCCAGGGTATCGCCACGCTTGAGGTTCTTGGTCGACAGCTTCAGCCCGGACAACTCAAAGCTGCTGTAGCTCAGGCCGTAGCCGAACGGGTACAGCGGGCCGTTGGGCTCTTCGAAGTACTGCGAGGTGTAGTTGCCAGGCTTGCCCGGGGTGAACGGCCTGCCAATGCGCGTGTGGTTGTAGTACATCGGAATCTGCCCGACCGAACGCGGGAAGGTGATGGCCAGCTTGCCCGACGGGTTGTAGTCGCCGAACAGCACGTCGGCGATGGCGTTGCCGCCTTCGGTACCGGAGAACCAGGTTTCCAGGATGGCATCGGCCTGTTCGCGCTCCCAACCGATCGACAGCGGGCGGCCGTTCATCAGCACCAGCACCAGTGGCTTGCCGGTGGCCTTCAGGGCCTTGATCAGCTCGCGCTGGCTGGCGGGGATTTCCAGGGTGGTGCGGCTCGACGACTCATGGGACATGCCCCGGGACTCGCCGACCACGGCGACCACCACATCCGACTGCTGCGCCGCCTTTACCGCTTCGTCGATCAGCACCGCCGGTGGGCGCGGGTCGTCGACGATTTCCGGGGCATCGAAGTTGAGGAAGTTCAGGTAGTCGACGATCGCCTTGTCACCGGTGACATTCGAGCCCTTGGCATACACAAGCTTGGCCTTGCCTTCGACGGCGCGGCGCAGGCCTTCACGCACGGTAACCGAATGCATCGGCTTACCGTCGGCGGCCCAGCTGCCCATCATGTCGATTGGCGCATCGGCCAGCGGGCCGACCAGGGCGATGGTGCCGGCCTTCTTCAGCGGCAGGGCCTGGTTGCGGTTTTCCAGCAGCACCAGGCTGCGCCGGGCGACGTCGCGGGCAGCTTCACGGTGCAGGCGGTCGTCGCTGTAGTAGTCCTTGAGGTCGGTGTCGGCCTTGCCGATGCGCACGTAGGGGTCTTTGAACAGGCCCATGTCGTACTTGGCGCCAAGCACTTCGCGCACGGCCTGGTTCAGCTCGTGCTGGCTCACTTCGCCGGATTTCAGCAGCCCTGGCAGCTCCTGGCCGTACAGGGTGTCGTTCATGCTCATGTCGATGCCGGCCTTGATCGCCAGCTTGGCCGCCTCGCGGCCATCGCGGGCCACGCCGTGGCGGATTAGCTCCTGGATGGCGCCGTGGTCGCTGATGGTCACGCCCTTGAAGCCCCACTGCTTGCGCAGCAGGTCGTTCATCAGCCAGGTATTGGAGGTGGCCGGCACGCCGTTGATCGAGTTCAACGCCACCATCACGCCGCCGGCACCGGCGTCGAGCGCGGCGCGGTAGGGGGGCAGGTAGTCGTTGTACATCTTCGGCAGGCTCATATCGACCGTGTTGTAGTCGCGCCCGCCTTCCACCGCGCCGTAAAGGGCGAAGTGCTTGACGATGGCCATGATGCTGTCGGGGTTGGCCGGGCTGCTGCCCTGGAACGAGCGGACCATCACCTGGCCGATCTTCGAGGTCAGGTAGGTGTCTTCGCCGAAGCCTTCACTGGTGCGGCCCCAGCGCGGGTCGCGGGCGATGTCGACCATGGGCGCGAAGGTCATGTCCAGGGCATCGGCGGAGGCTTCGATGGCCGAGGTACGGCCGACCTTGGCGATGGCGTCCATGTCCCAGGTGGCGGCCAGGCCCAGGCCGATCGGGAAGATGGTGCGTTCGCCGTGGATGGTGTCGTAGGCGAAGAACATCGGAATCTTCAGGCGGCTGCGCATGGCGGCGTCCTGCATCGGCCGGTTTTCGGGGGCGGTCCGCGAGTTGAAGGTGCCGCCGATGCGCCCGGCGGCGATTTCTTCGCGGATCTTCTCGTGGGTCATTTCCGGGCCGATGCTGATCAGGCGCAGCTGGCCGATTTTTTCGGCTTCAGTCATCTGGCTGATCAGGTTGTCGATGAACGCCTGCTTGTCCTGCAGGGGCGGTGCGAGTGGGGCGGCAAGGGCCGCCTGGCTGGCAAGGCCCATGGCCAGGCCCAGCAAAGACAGTTTCATCATGAATTCCGTTGTCGAGGCCGGTGCCGTATCCACGGTGATACGCGCGCGGCCGAAGTTTTCAGGCGGCTATTGTTGTACGATTCGCATGCTTTTCTTCCAGCGGCCGATTATGCCTGAATATATCGCCAGGGGAGGAAGACCCGTATGCCGGGACCACAACTATAAAAACAGCCAAGAGATCCAAGGCATGACGCCCCTCAATGAATACGAGCAGCGCCGCATCGCCGAGGCCATCGCCCGGGTAGAACAGCGCACCGACGCGCAACTGGTGACCGTGCTGGCGCGGCGCGCCGATGACTACGCCTACCTGCCGCTGTTCTGGGCCGCCGTACTGGCACTGGTTGTGCCGGGCCTGTTGCACGGGCTGGTCGGCTGGCCTGGGGTGCGTGGCCTGCTGGTGGCCAATGTGCTGCTGTTCATCGGCCTGTGCCTGTTGCTGCGCCAGCCGCGCCTGGCTGACTGGCTGATCCCCCGCGCCCTGCGCCGGTGGCGGGCCTCGCGCCTGGCCCGCGAGCAGTTTCGCGAGCAGAACCTGCAGGGCACGGTGGGCTCCACCGGCGTACTGATTTTCGTGGCCGAGGCGGAGCGGCATGTGGAGATCCTGGTTGACCAGGGCATCGCCCGTCATTTGGATGCCGCTACCCGGGCCGCACTGGTTGGCCGATTTGCCGAGCAGGTGCGCCAGGGGCATACCTTGCAGGGTTTCGTCGACTGCATCGAGGCCTGCGGCGAACGGCTGTCCCGGCAGTTGCCACGCACCCATGCACGCAATGAGCTGCCCAACCGCCTGGTGATACTCGACTGAAGCAGATTGCAGGCCGCTCCCACAGGGCATCTGGCGCACGGTAGAATGTGCGATCCGCTATTCGAGGCACCGTTTCGCCATGTCCGCCAGTTCTTCCGCTTCCTCCGCACCGGATGCCCGCACCCGGTTCCTAGACCTGCTCAGCGCTGCCTTGCAGGGCAATACCCTGGTCAAGCTGGTACTGGCGCGCCATGTCGGCGCCGACGCTACCTTGCAGCGCATCATCGCCAAGCCGCTGTTGGTGAAGGGGCAGGCCAGCCTGTCGCTGGTGTACCGCCACCAGACCCGCGACATCACCCGCAACCTGCCGCTGGACCAGGCCCAGGCGCTGGTGGCCGAACTGCTGCCGGACAGCTTTCGCAATGCCCATCTGTTCGACGCCGATGGCGAGGTGCAGCTGACGTTCAGCAAGAAGGGCAAGCCGATGCTTCAGCGCCATGGCGCGCAGGCGCCGCGTGAAGCCGCCGTAAGCGTTGGCCATGACCGTGAGAAGAAGCGCTACCTGGAGCTGTCGCGCCCGTTCCTGCGCGACCTGGGCGTGACCGATGCCCAGGCGGCGCTGATTCCGTCGATGTCGCGCAAGTGGAAGCAGATCAACAAGTTCATCGAAGTGTTCGACCACGCCCTGGCCACTGCGCAGGTGCCTGCCGGCCAGGCGCTGCGGGTGGCCGACTTCGGCTCGGGCAAGGGCTACCTGACCTTCGCCATGCATGACTACCTGCGCAATACCCTGGGCCGCGAGGCGCAGGTGACGGGTGTGGAACTGCGCCAGGACATGGTTGACCTGTGCAATGCCGCGGCCGCGCGCCTTGAGCATGCTGGCCTTGAGTTCCAGTGCGGGGACGTGCGCAGCGTGGTGCCCGAGGCCATCGAGGTGATGATTGCCCTGCATGCCTGCGACATCGCCACCGACTACGCCATTCACACCGGCATCCGCTGCAACGCCGCGATCATCATGTGCTCGCCGTGCTGCCACAAACAGATTCGCCCGCAGCTGCACAGCCCGGGGTTGCTGCAGCCGATGCTGCAATATGGCCTGCACCTGGGGCAACAGGCGGAAATGCTCACCGACAGCCTGCGCGCGCTGTACCTGGAAGCCTGTGGTTACGAAACCAAGGTGTTCGAGTTCATCTCCCTGGAGCACACCAACAAGAACAAGATGATTCTTGCGGTGAAGCGCCGCCAGGCGGGCGACAACGCCGCCCTGCTGGAGAAGATCGCCCAGCTCAAGGCGTTTTACGGGGTGCAGGAGCACTGCCTGGAGACGTTGTTGCAGGCGGATCATCTGATACCGCAGTAGGGTTGCTGGCCCTACCGCGTCTCCTATGGAACAAATCGAAACTATCTGATTTAACAGATAATCCTGTAGGAGCGGGCTTGCCCCGCGAAGCAGGCGCCGCGGTGCATGGCACCGGCTGCGCCGGTGTTCGCGGGGCAAGCCCGCTCCTACAGGGAGTTGCATCGCCCTACGGGATTTGGCATGCCTTGGTTGTAGGCGCTCGCGATGCGCCCGCTGGGCGGCGCTAGCCGATTGCCAGTTCCGCCGCCCCCAACGGGTGCGTGCTGGCGTCGAAGAAGTGCAACGCCGTGCCCGTCAAGTTCCCGAACCGCTCCTGGTAATGCCGTTTCTGGTTGAGCACCGACGCTTCGCCCAGTGGCCGAATCGCAATCGACAGGTGCGCCGGGCGGGCCTGGCGGATAGCTTCCAGCAGGTGCTGGTCGCTGCTGTCCAGGTGCTGGCCGAATAGGCATACGCCCTGGTTTTCCAGTGCCAGTTGGCCCAGGCACCAGGCCAGGTAGTCCGAGTGGCGGATGGCGCGCAGCTTCTCCTCGCTGCGGTCCTCATTGACGAACAGCGGCACCTCGCCGGGGATGTTCACGGCAAAGCCGTGGAGCAGTTCGGCGCTGTCGGCGCTGCGCTGGCGCGTGGTGCCGTCGGGCAGTTTCAGCAGGTGCAGGCCGCCGTGCAGGTGCAGCACGCGGGTGCCCTCGCTGCGGGTGCGGCGAACGTCGAAAAAGCCCTGTTCGTCGAACAGCTCGGCAAAGCCTTGTGGGGCCTGTTGCACGGCCCAGGGCAGGATCAGGTCGTAATTGCTGGTATAGACACTGCGGTAGGCGCGCAAGGCCTGGTTGATCGAGGCCAGGGTGGCCTTGGGCACCCGCGCCCACGGTAGGTGCAGGGTGCGCACGGCGTGGATCAGGCCTTCCTTGATCGAGTAGTAGCGGTTCAGTGGCGCCGTGGAATTGATCGCCAGGGCGGCGTTGGCGCGCACGGTGTGGTTGAGCGTGCTCAGTACCGGTTCGAACAACTCGGTGCCCAGGGACTTGAACAGGGCCTGGTCGCTGATCGCCAGGCCTTTCTTGCGCCCGGCACGCTGGGCTTCCTCGTACAGCGAGAAGTAACCGAACGGTTTCCACAGCGCGCGACTGGCGCCGTTGCCCAGCAGCAGGGCTGTGCAGGGGTGGCGCTGGTTGAGGTCTGACCAAGTGGCGAGGAGGGCGTCGAGAGCTGGCATGCGGGGTCCGTTCGATGATGCAGGGAGCGGCGGGGACTTTAGCATGTCATGCAAGGAGTGCGAGGGTTGCTGTTTCCAGCTGCGCCTTGTGTCGCCTGTACTGGCCTGTGCCTGCAGTCGCGCCGCCATCCTTTGTAGCAGATAACCCAGCCCTACGGGCTGCGCTGTCGCGCAGGGAACCGTGCCAGCAGTCGCGCTGCAGTTCCCTGTGGGAGCGGGCTTGCCCGCGAAGCAGGCGACACGACGCATGGCACCGGCTTCGCCGGTGTTCGCGGGCAAGCCCGCTCCCACAGAATTTGCCGTTAAATCAGATAGTTACGATTTGTTCCATAGAAGCCTACCCGCCCCGCGAACACCGGCGAAGCCGGTGCCACGCACCGCGGTGCCTTAGTGGGAAAGTGCCTTCAGAACATGGTCGGGATCGTTGCGGATTGCTCGGAGCAGCGCTTTGGCTGGCCCGGTGGGTTCTCTGCGCCCCTGTTCCCAGTTTCTTAACGTAGCCACCTGGACATCGATCATTTCGGCAAAGCGTACCTGCGACAAACCTGTTGCTTGGCGAATGCGTCTGACTTGGAGGGCGTCGATTTCAAACAGCTGCGAGGGCGCGCGCTTGCCCTGAACGATCTCGTCCATTTGCTGGACGCTTTCCATTAGCTCTTCAAAGAACGTGTTCATGTGCGCCTCCAGTTTTCAATGATGTGCTTCAGTGCCTTGCGTTGCTCGGAAGACAACTCGGACTGCTCGTTTTTCGGGTAGATGTACAACATGGCGAGTTGTGAGTGTGAGGTGAAGTAGTAGTAAATCACCCGGGCTCCGCCACGTTTTCCACGGCCGCAGGCAGCAACGCGAAGCTTGCGTAGGCCTCCGGTTCCCTCGATCAAGTCACCGGACTCCGGTGCGGCCATCAGCTTGATCTGTAGAAGCCGATAGGCATCGTCCTCAAGGAGTTCCTTCACCCTTCTCGAAAAAATAGGTGTTTCAATGAAAAGCATAGCAGGATGTGCGCCATTGGCGTAGTCGCTGGTCGCACAGCGCTACGGGAAGGAAGATATCCTGGCGCATGAACCTACGCCGGAACGTTAGGCTAGTGGATCGCGCAATGGTTGGGAGCTAGCCCACTTCCGGTTCAGATGTAGTCCGTTTCGCTATTGCGCCCCCGTCGCTCCGCGCTGCCTGTTCCGCCACACCCGATACGCTCGAATCCCGGCCCGCACCGAGCCGAACAGCAATTTGTCTTCCATCTCCCGGGCCATGCCGGAGCGCACCAGCATGCGCAGGAAGGTGCCGCGGGCGCGGGCGATGGCGAAGTGCACGCCCTGGGCGGCCAGGGTGTCGCGGACTTCGCGCAGGGCCGAGATACCGCTGACGTCGATGCTGCTCACCGCCTCGGCATCGAACAGCACAGCCTGGGGCTGGCCCTCGCGCTGCACGGCTTCGAGCAGGCGCTGCTTGAAGTAGTCGGCGTTGAAGAACAGGATCGCATCGTCGAACCGGTACACCACCAGGCCCGGCACCGTGCGCGCCTGCGGGTGCTTGCGAATGTCGACCTGGCCTTCGGTGCCTGGCAGCCAGCCCAGTACCGCGTCGGTCGGTTGGTAAATGCTGTAGAGCAGGCGCAGGATCGCCAGGGTCACGGCGAACACGATGCCCGGCAACACGCCCAGGCCCAGTACGCCCGCGGTGGTCAGCAGGCACAACCAGAACTCGAAGCGGCTCAGGCGCCGGATACGGCCCAGCGAGCGCACATCGATCAGCCCCCAGCCGGCCATCAGCAGCACCGCGCCCAGTGCTGCCTGCGGAATCCATGCCATGGGCGCGGTGAAGAACATCAGGATCAGGGCGATCACCAGCGCGGCGATGATGCCCACCAGTTGGCTCTTGCCGCCGACCATGTCATTGACCGCGGTGCGCGAGTCGGCCCCGCTGATGGCAAAGCCCTGGGAAATACCGGCGGCCAGGTTGCTGACGCCCAAGGCGACGAACTCGTGGTTGGCGTTGATCGCGTAGCCGTGCCGAGCGGCGAAGCTGCGGGCGGTGAGCATGGCGCTGCAGAAGCTAACGGTGGCGATGCCCAGGGCGTCGCGCAACAGGCTTTTGGTTTCCGCAAGGTTGCTCTGCGGCCAGGCCAGGCTCGGCATGCCCGAGGGCACCGGGCCGAGGATGGCGACGCCGAAGCGGTCCAGGCCGAACAGGCCCGCCACCAGGGTGAACAGCGCTACTGTCACCAACGCCGCTGGCAGGCGCGGGTAGCGGTGCGGCAGCCAGATCAGCAGCGCCAGCCCGGCCAGGCCAATGGCCAGGGTCAGCCAGTGGATTTCATTCAGGCGCTGGAAGAAGTTGACCACGCTGAGGACGAAACCATCGCCCTCGATCCTGAACCCCACCACCTTGGACAACTGCCCGGCAATCAGGCTCAGGCCGATGCCGTTGAGGTAACCGATCAGGATCGGCCGCGAAAAGAAGCTGGCAATGAACCCGGCCCGTGCCAGCCCTGCGCCAATCAGCATCACCCCGACCAGCACGGTGACGATCACCGACAGCTCGGCGATGCGCTGCGGGTCGCCCATGGCCAGCGGCGCCACGGCGCCGGCGATCATCGCGCAGGTGGCCGCATCGGGGCCGACCATCAATTGGCGCGAGCTGCCGATCAGGGCGTACACCATCATCGGCAGCACACAGGCATACAGCCCATATTGCGGCGGCAGGCCGACGATCTGGGCATAGGCAATGGCGATGGGAATCTGGATGGCGGCCACCGAAAGCCCAGCCTGCAGGTCGGCGTGGAACCATTCGCGGCGGTACTGCAACAGGTTGGCCAGGCCCGGGAGCCAGCGGGAGAGAAACATGCGTCGTCCTTTCGAAATGCTTCACGAGTCCATTGAGCATATGCGCCACTCGTCGTTGCGCATGCAAGCGGATTCAAGCGGATCGAAGAGGAAATGGCCACCGGCCACATCAATGAAAGGACAGAAACGAAAAAAGGAGCCTTGGCTCCTTTTGACAGCGATGACGTTGCTGGAACGCCATGCGGGGACTGCGAATCTGGAGCGGGTAGAGGGAATCGAACCCTCAACTAAAGCTTGGGAAGCTTTCGTTTTGCCACTAAACTATACCCGCATCTGGTGTACAACTTTTACCAGAGGCTTTTTACCAGAACCCTCCTCGAATTAGAAGCCCCGGTTATAAAAAGAGCCGCAAAAAGCTGTCGGCGCCCATAGCCTGCGGGTGAGGGCTACAGAACGCCGATGCGCTCAGATGGCAACTGCATGCTGGCCCTGCTGCATGAATGAATAAGACGGTTGGCGGGACTCGCGCACGGTGGGCTTGAGGAAATCGAGCATCACGTTGCGGGTGTCTTCGCAGGCGTTCTTGCTTTCCATGTCAAGGAAGTGCCCGGCATCGCGAATCACACTGAAGTGGCTCTTGCCAACGTGCTGGCCAAAATGGCGGGCATCCTCGACCGTGGTGTACTCGTCCCGGTCACCGTTGATGAACAGCACCGGAATGTCGATGTTGCGCGCACCTTTCAGGGCACGTTCCAGGTCATGCTGCAGCACCTGGTTGATGTGGAAGTGCATCTGCGCGTACTCGTGGCTGTCCAGGCTGCTCACGTGGCGGTAGTTGAAGCGCTTGAACAACGACGGCAAGTGCTTGCCGATGGTGTCGTTGACCAGGTTGCCGACCTGGTAGCGATCGCAGGCGGCCAGGTACTTGCAGCCACGCTCCAGGTAGTCGCGCATCGGTTCGTTGATGATCGGTGAGAATGAACTGACCACCGCCTTTTTCACCAGCCGTGGCTGGTGCGCCAGTGCCAGGAGGGTGCAGGCACCGCCCCAGGAGAAGGACATGACGTGGTCGCAGCGGAAGTGCTCGATCAACTCCAGCAGGATATGCGCCTCATCCTCCTTGCTGATCAGCCGTTCCTGGCGGTTGTGTGGCTTGGACTTGCCGGCATAGGGCTGGTCGTACAACACGACGTTGAATTGCGGGTGCAGGTTGCGCACCGTCTGGGCGAACGATGCCGTGGTGGCCAGCGACCCATTGATCAGAATGATCGTTTTTTCGGCCGCATCCGCGCGATAGAACTCCGTGTAAACCCGATACTGACCTTGGACATCAAGTACAGCGATTTCTGGCCTCATGTCATCGACTCCTGGCGCAAAAAGGGTATTCGCGTCACCTAGGGTGCACGTTCTTTATGACAGGTAGGCATTCGCCTGAATTAAACCGGGGGGCCCTGTGTCGATCCTTGGCACGCATGTCGACGATTGTTTTTGGCGGGCAATTCACCGTGCCCCAACGCATCAAGGCATTGGGTGGCCGGCAAAAAGTGTCAGGGTCCACTGACTGTGACTGGTTGGTCACTCATGGACTGACGAAGATGGAGTCAAGCAGCGGGTCGGGAATCGCGCAAGTGCCGTTTGCGCAAATTTGTGACTCGGAGCGCTCAGCGGTCGTATGCCTGTATTACGGCATTCAGACCGAGGCGATTTCTTCCGCCGTCAGGGCCCGGAACTCCCCAGGTAACAGGCAAGGATCGAGCCGGATCGCACCCATGCTTTCGCGGTGCAGGCCGATCACCTTGTTGTCGAAGTGGCCGAACATGCGCTTGACCTGGTGGTAGCGGCCTTCGACGATCGCCAGCCGTGCCTGGCGGGGGCCGAGGATGTCGAGCTGGGCGGGCTGGGTGGTGAGGCCTTCGAAGGCGAAATAGAAGCCTTCGCGGAACTTGGCCACGTAGTGGTCGGCGATGTCGTCTTCGGTGTGCACCAGGTAATGCTTGGGCAGCTTGGTGGCCGGCTGGGTCAGGCGCCGCGACCAATGGCCGTCGTTGGTCAGGACCATCAGCCCGGTGGTGTTGAAGTCCAGGCGCCCGGCGATGTGCAGGCCATCGCGCAGCGCGGCGGGCAACAGGTCGAGCACTGTGCGGTGTTGCGGGTCGTGGGTGGCGCTGACGCAGCCGACGGGCTTGTGCAGCATCAGGTAGCGGGCAGGGCGGCCGGCTTGCAGCAGCTGGTCGTCGACTTCTACCCGGCTGAACTCACGCACCTCGGTGGTTGGCTCGTATGCCACCTCACCGTCCACGCGCACCCGCCGTTGCACCAGCATGAGGCGCACTTGCTGGCGGTTGTAGCAGGGCAGGTTGGCGAGGAAACGGTCGAGACGCATGGCGAAAAGGGGGCAGAAGTGCGGGGGCGCAGTTTAGCGGTTTTCCTTGGGGGGCGGTGCTGGCTTCTTGATCTGATTTAACGGGGAAGCCTGTAGGAGCGGGCTTGACCCGCGAAGCAGGCGACGCGGTGGGTGGCACCGGCTGCGCCGGTGTTCGCGAGGCAAGCCTGCTCCTACAGGGGATTGTGGGCGGCGCCTCGCTCCAGGTCGTCGACTACCGCCGCGCAGCGCGGGCAAAGGCAAGCCTTGTCGCGCAGTTCGGCCGGCAGGGCCTGGAGCACCGCGGGGTCGATGCTGACGCTGAAGCACCAGCACGCCTGGGTGGCGCTGCGCGGGTCAGCCAGGGCGCACTGGTTGAGGGCGCCACAGGCGGGGCAGTGCAGGCTGTCATTCATCGTCGGTTCCGGCAGATTCAGTGCAGACACGGTTGCGCCCGGCCTGCTTGGCACAATACAACGCGCGGTCGGCGCGGCTGAGCAAGGTGTGCAGGGTGTCGCCTTGCTGCAGGGCACTGAGGCCGATGCTGGTGGTCAGGTGCAGCGCTTGCGCTTCGAAGCTGAAGGCCTGCTGCTCGGTGCGGCGGCGGATTTTCTCGGCCACCTCGATGGCCTGCCGGCCCTCGGTTGCGCGCAACAGCACGATGAATTCCTCGCCACCCCAGCGGCACAGTATATCCGACTGGCGCAGGCTGCCTTGCAGCACCTGGGCGAACTGGCGCAGCACTTCGTCGCCTGCCAGGTGGCCGTGGGTGTCGTTGAGGGTCTTGAAGTGGTCGAGGTCGATCAGCAGCGCCACCAGCGCCGTGCGGTCGCGCTGCGCCGCCTGCAGTGCCTGGGCGGCGAGCAGGTCGAAGCTGCGCCGGTTGGGCAGGCCGGTGAGGCTGTCGAGGGTGGCCAGGGCCTCGGTGCTGGCCTGGTGGCGCTTGAGCATGCCGTGCAGCAGCGACAGCACCACCAGGCTGATGGCGGCGCAAATGGCCAGGTTCAGGTACAGCGAGTGGCGAATGCGGTCGAGGGCGCCGGTTTCGCGCTTGTCCACCAGCAGGTACCAGTCCAGCTCGGGCAACTGCCGAACATTGAGAAAGTGGCTGTGGCCCTGGCTGTCGGTGTACTCGTGGCTGCCTTCGCCCGGCACCGGGCTTTGCCCGAGCAGGCCGCCCAGCTCGGTGTTGTCGTGCAATGCCTGGCCCACCCGCAAGCCATGGGGACCACCGTCGGAGCCTGTAAGCAGCACCTTGCCATGGGCGTCGGTGAAGAACACCGAGCGCTGGTAACGCCGCTGGTAGGTGTCGATCAGCTTGACCACCGCATCCACGCTCAGGCCCACCCCGGCAGCGCCGATGAAGCGCTGCTGGTAATCGAGCACCTGGTAGTTGATGAACACGGTCAGGCTGTCATGGTTGGCCATGTCCAGGTCGACGTTGATTTCATACGGCTCCTTCGCGTCACGCAGGCGGAAATACCAGGCGTCGCGCCAGGTGCCGGGTACCACGTGCTTGAGCACGCCCCTGGCCTGGTAATAGGTGAGGCTGCGGTCGGACACGAAGAACGAGGTGAAGGTTGCCTGCTTGCCCATCACCTCGCGCAGGTAGCGGGTAATGCGCCCGGTGTCCTGTTCACCGGCCAGCACCCAGTCGCGCAGGAAGGTGTCCTGGGCCATCATCGAGGCGATCAGCACCGGGCGGATCAGGTCTTTCTGGATTTCCGAATAGACCGTGTCGGAGGTCAATGGCAGCTCGGTGTTGATGATGCCGTCGCGGATCGCGCTGCGCGAGGCGTAATAGCTGATCAACGAGGTGGCGAGAAAGCCGCAGGCCAACAGCAGCAGCAGGGCAAGGATCAGCGAGCGCTGCGAAAACAGGGCGGAGCGTGAAGGCATGATCTTCCCATGATGTGTGCCGAGGCGCACATTCTAGTGATATGGCGGCAAAATGACTGCATGTATTTAAGGGGTATTTCCACCTGTATCAATTTGTTTCACCAAGGGCACTGCACCCTGGGAACGTTGTCTGATTCAATGTCGACGAACGCTTTCGTGTCGACGCTCGCCAGCGCCGCTGTTCGAGCACCCCCAGCGGTCCAGGAGGCCGCCATGTCCTATCGTATTCTGTTGATCGCCCTGCTGGGCCTGATGATGTCCGCCTGCGCTCCTTACTACGAGAGCTCGGGTTATTACCGTTCCGATTACTATTCAACTGGCCCCTATGCCTACCCAGGCTATTACGGCTATGACCGCTATTATGTCGCCCCCCGTACCCACTATTACTACCAGCCGGCACCCCGCTACTACCGGCCGGCGCCTCCCCCGGTCTACCGCCCTTATCCGCAGCCGGGAATGAACCAGTGGCATGGCAACCCGCGTTACGACTACGGCAACCGCCAGCGCAATGACTACGGGCGTGACCGCGAACGGCAGGACTACACCAATGGCAGCCAGCGCTACCAGCATGATCGCTGGCATTCCAATGGCGGCGGCGACAACGACCGCCAGCAGGGCCCAGGCCGTGGCGGTGACCGTAACTGGCAGCGCTGACCGTCAGCCCTGGCCCATGTCTGCCAGTGGGTGACGGCCTTCCCAGGCTTTGCTGAAGTGCGCCTCGACAACCGCCGCTGGCACCTGCGCCACGTCCGGCCAGTGCCAGCGCGGCTGGTTGTCCTTGTCCAGCAGGCGCGCCCGCACGCCTTCGCTGAATTCCGGATGCCGGCAGCAGTTCAGGCTCATGCTGTATTCCATCTGGAATACCTGCGCCAGGGACAGGTGCCGGGCACGGCGAATCTGCTCCCACACCAGGTGCGCCGTCAGCGGGCAGCCTTCATGCAGGCGTTGGCCGGCCTCGGCCAGCACGGGGTCGGCGTGGTGTTTCAAGCCCTCCAGGGCACGCCACGCGGCTGACGCATCGGCCACATCCAGCAACGCGTCTATCGCCTGGCGGCGCGGCAGCCATTGCGCCTCGGGCAATTCGGCCCAGGCGCGGTGTTGTTCAGCCTTGAGCAGGCTGTTCAACTGCAACGCGGTTTGTTCCTGCCAGTTCAGTTGCAGCAACTCCTCGATCAACGCCTCTTGCTGTTGCTCGCCGAAAAAGCGGTCGGCCAGGCCCAGGTCGAGGGCATCGCGGGCATTGATCGGTGACCCGGTCAGCCCCAGGAACAGGCCGAGCTTGCCCGGCAGGCGAGCGAGGAACCAGCTGGCGCCGACATCCGGGTACAGGCCAATGCTGATTTCCGGCATGGCCAGCCGGCTGCTGGGGGTGACGATGCGCACCCCGGCACCTTGCAGCAAACCCATGCCGCCACCCAGCACATGGCCATGGCCCCAGCACAGCAGCGGCTTGGGGTAGGTGTGCAGCAGGTAATCGAGGCGGTACTCGGCGGCGAAAAAGGTGGCAGCCAGGGGCGGCACGCTGGCGGGGTGATCGCGGCAGGCCTGGGCCAGCGCGCGCACATCGCCGCCGGCACAAAAGGCCTTGGCGCCGTTGCCGCGCAGCAGCACGCAGACGATGCCAGGGTCGTGGGCCCAGGCAAGCAGCTGCTCGCCGAGCACCTCGATCATGGGCAGGTTGAGGGCATTGAGCGCCTTGGGTGCGTCCAGGGTGGCAATGCCGATGCGGGCGCCATCGGCGCCGGTGAGTACCTCGCAGTGAATGGCCATGGGTAACCTCGCGCAAGTCATCCCCCAAGTATGGCCCGCCTCGGCGAACATGGCGGTCGTCGGTCGGATCGATTGACAAGGGCCGAGGGCTTACCTAGTGTCGCGCCATTGATTACGGATGGCCCCATGACTGACGACGATCGCATCAAACTCGAACCCAGCTGGAAGGCTGCCCTGCGCGCCGAGTTCGACCAGCCCTACATGCACCAGCTGCGTGAATTCCTGCGCCAGGAGCACGCGGCCGGTAAGGAAATCTACCCGCCAGGGCCGATGATCTTCAACGCGCTCAATTCCACACCGCTGGGCCAGGTGAAAGTGGTGATCCTCGGCCAGGACCCTTACCATGGCCCAGGCCAGGCCCATGGCCTGTGCTTCTCGGTGCAGCCGGGGGTGCCTGCGCCGCCTTCGCTGGTGAACATCTACAAGGAGCTGCAGCGCGACCTGAACATCCCGATCGCCAGCCACGGCTACTTGCAGAGCTGGGCCGAGCAGGGTGTGTTGCTGCTGAACACGACCATGACCGTGGAACGCGCCAACGCTGCGTCCCACGCCAAGAAGGGCTGGGAGTTCTTCACCGACCGGATCATCCAGGTGGTCAGCGAGCAGTGCCCGAACGTGGTGTTCCTGCTGTGGGGCGCCCATGCCCAGAGCAAGCAGAAGCTGATCGATGGCACCAAGCACCTGGTGCTCAAGTCGGTACACCCCTCGCCGCTGTCGGCTTATCGCGGGTTCCTGGGGTGCGGGCATTTCAGCCGGGCTAACGGTTTTCTGGAGCAACGCGGCCTGGCGCCGATCAACTGGGCATTGCCACCCGTGGCCTGAGGCCAGGCCGGGCCTCTAGTTCACCAAGCCGATGCGCGGCGCCTGCTGGCCTCCCACGGCGATACCGCGCTCATCCTGCAACCGGGTGTACTGGGTCAAGGCATCCAGGTCCAGTATGCCGGTGTCTTCCTGCCGTGCCGCGGCTTCGAATACCTTGAAACCGTTACCACCATAGGCAAGGAAACTGTTGGCCACCACGCGGTAGTGGTTCTCGGGGACCACTGGTTGGCCATTGAGCCGCAGGCTGCCTGGCACCACGCGGTTTTGCTCCGGTGCGCCAGGGTCCCACTCATAATAGAAACCGGTGGACACCTGTAGAGGCAGGAAGGTGCCCAGGGACCATTGCTGGTTGAGTAACGCTACGAGCTGCGCCCCCGTCAGGTCCTGAAGCACCAGGGTGTTGGAAAAGGGTTGCACGGCATACAGTTGCTCAAAGGTCAGGAAGCCACCCTTGGGCTGGTGCAGGTCGGCACGCAAGCCACCCGGGTTGGCGAACGCAATCTGTGCGCCCTGTTCGGCAGTCCTTGCCAGTTGGGCGTCGGTGATCAGGTTACCCAAGGTGCTTTCCCCCGCAGCATTGTGTACGCGAGTCAGTGCCGGTACTGCGAGCTGCCCGACCCGTTCGCTCAGCCTGGACTGTGTCCGTTCGCGAAGCTCACTCACCAGCGCGACCAACCCATCGTTGGGCTTCAAGCGCTCCGGGTCCACGATCAGGTTCCTGGTGGAAATCCTTGTGACCTCGTGCGTTCCAGGGGTGACGTCCAGCGTCAACTGTGTAAGAAACTGCCCGTACTCACCTGCCTGGGTCACGGTCAGCTCGCCGACGCTGCACTGGTAGCCCTGGTGGGTATGCCCGCTGACCAGGGCGTCCACGGCACCTTCCAGGCGTTTCGCCACGTCCACGATGCGGCCCTCGAGTTGCTTGCAGTTACGCTGATCGAAGGGCTCTTGCGTGTGCCCGCCCTGGTGAATGACTGCCACGATGGCATTGACCCCCTGGGCTTGGAGTTCGGGGAGCAGGCTGTTGATTGCATCGGCCTCGTCGATGACCTTAAGGCCCGCGAACCCGCTCTTCGTCACCACGGTCGACATTTCCTTGAGCACCGCGCCGACGAAGGCGATTTTCACGCCTTTGGCGTGCGCTATGTGGTAAGCCGGCAGCAGGCGCTTGCCGGTATCCGTGTCGATCAGGTTGGCGGCGATGTACGGAAAGCCACTGCCCGTGTAATCCCCGCGCAGTTTGCAGGCTTTGTCCGGGCGTGGTGATTCGCAGCCGCCGTTTACCTGCCTCAGGAGCTCGACTTTGCCAGCGTCGAATTCATGGTTGCCCGCCGCGCTGGTGATCATGCCCATCTTGTTCAACGCCTCGAGCACCGGTTCATCGGCCCATAGCGAGGAAATGGCAGGGCTGGCGCCTATCAGGTCACCCGCGCCGATGAACAGCAGGTCAGGGTCTTCTGCCCGCAGTTCGTCGAGCAGTGCACCCAGGGCGGCGACTCCGCCGTAGGGGCGGTCGTCCAGTGCATCGCCAGTGTTGCGATAGCGTTGCGGGCTGGCCTCCAGATAGCCATGCAGGTCGTTGATGGCAACCACATTGATACGGGTAGTGGGAAGCGATGCGGCAATCGAGTAGTTTGCGCCCATTGCCAGGCATGCCCACGTGATGGCCATGCATCCAGTACGTCTTGGACTCATTCATTTCTCCGCTCTGAACTTGGCTTTGTTTGCCTGCCCCGGCTGTGGGCAGGCAAGCAAAACTTAATGGCGGTGCAAGGCTCAGAACATCGGAAAAGGCGTGTTGTGTGCGTCTACCGTGCGGATTCAGCGGTAGTTCTTTTCCAGCAGCGGAACAACGGCTCGGCCAGAAACAGCACGAACAGCAAGCGCATCACCTGCAGCGCTGTAACCAGTGGCACCGACAGCTGCAAGGTTTCCGCCGTCAGGCTCATCTCCGCGATGCCGCCAGGCATCATGCCCAGGGTCAGCGAGCGCAGGTCCAGTTCAGTCATCACGCTCAAGCCCCAGGCCGCGCTGCCGGCAATCGCCATGCACAACCCCGTGGCCACCAGCGTGCGCCCAAGAAACGACGGCGCACGGCGAAAGAACGCCCGGTTGAAGTGGCAGGCCAGGCCGCTGCCGATCAGCCATTGGCCGATCTGGCTGGCGCCATTGGGCAAGGCGATCTGCAGGTTGCCCGCCAGGCTCAGCGAAGCCGCCACCAGCAAAGGCCCGAACAGCCATGGGTTGGGTTGGCGCAAGCGTTGCCAGGCAAACCCCATGGCCACGCCCAGCGGCACGATCACCGCCAGCCAGCCCCAGCTCACGCTGCCGGCATGGTTCAGCGGCACGCCATCACCGAGCAGGAACTTGAACAATGCCGGTACGCACAGCACCACTGCCAGCACGCGCAGGCTCTGGGCCGCTGCTACCTGGCTGAGCACGGCGCCATTGCGTGCGCCGAGGTTGACCATTTCCCCCGAGCCGCCGGGCATGCTGGCGAAAAACGCCGTGGCGCGGTCCTCGCCGGTGCGCCGCAGCAGCCACACGCTGATCCCGCTGGACAGGGTGGTGAACAGCGCACCGAAGAAAATCAGCAGGAAATGGCTGGCGACCTGTTCGATCACCGCCGGGGTGAAGTGCAGGCCAATGCCGATGCCGATGATGCATTGGCCGCACTTGCGCCCGTTGGGGATTTCCGAAAGCTGCCAGGGCGTCAGGCAGCGCACCAGGATGATCGCCAGCAGCGAGCCGACCATCCACGGCAAGGGCCAGCCGACCTTGCTGGCGGCATAACCGCCGGCAAGGCCGACCAGCCCGGTGGCAACGAACAGTGGCATTGGCCGCCGGTCAGGCATCGGCCAGGGCCCGGCGCTGCTGGCTGCGCTTGCGCCAGATGCGCAGCAGCGGCAGGGTCAGCATGCAGGTCGTCAGCACCCACACCGACAGGCTGATCGGGCTGGACCAGAGGATGCCCAGTTCGCCGTTGGAAATCGACAGCGCGCGGCGCAGGTTCTGCTCCATCAGCCCACCGAGGATGAACCCAAGCAGGATCGGCGACAGCGGGAAGTCCAGCTTGCGCAGGATGTAGCCCATGATGCCGATGCCCACCATCAGGAACAGGTCGAAGGTGGTGGCGTGCACGGCGTAGACGCCGATGGCGGTGATGATGGCTATCACCGGCACCAGCGCCCAGTTCGGCACGGCGAGGATGCGGGTGAAGATGCGGATCATCGGAATGTTCAGGATCACCAGCATGATGTTGGCGATGAACAGCGAGGCGATCAGGCCCCAGACGATGTCCGGTTGCTGTTCGAACAGCAGCGGGCCTGGGGTGATGTTGTACAGGGTCAGTGCACCGATCATCACCGCCGTGGTGCCCGAACCTGGTACGCCCAGGGTCAGCATCGGCACCAGGGCGCCGCAGCAGGAGGCACCGATGGCGGTTTCCGGGGCCGCCAGGCCACGGGCGTCACCCTTGCCGAATTTGCCCGTGGTGCCGGCGATGCGCTTCTCGGTCATGTAGGCCACGGCGCTGGCCAGGGTGGCACCGGCACCGGGCAGCACGCCCATGATGAAGCCGAGCAGGCCGCAGCGGATATTCACCACGAACACCGAGGCCGCTTCCTTGAAGTTGAACAGCATGCGCCCCGTAGCCTTGACCGCCTGGTGGCCATGGTGGGTTTTTTCCAGCAACAGCAGGATCTCGCTGATGGAAAACAGGCCCAGCACCAGCACCACGAACTGAATGCCGTCGGCCAGGTGCACGCTGTCACCGGTGAAGCGGTACACGCCGCTGTTGGCGTCGATGCCGACCGCCGACAGGAACAGGCCGATCAGCGCGGCGATGAAGGTCTTCAGGGGTTTGTCGCCGGCCATGCCGCCCAGGCAGACGATGGCGAACACCATCAGCACGAAATATTCCGCCGGGCCAAAGGCGATCGCCCATTTGGCCAGCAGCGGGGCGAACAGCACCATGCCGCAGGTGGCGATCAGGGCGCCGATGAACGAACTCCAGGCCGACAGCGACAAAGCCACGCCAGCCAGGCCCTGGCGCGCCATGGGGTAGCCGTCCAGGGTGGTCATCACGGTCGAGGCTTCGCCCGGGATGTTCAGCAGGATCGAGCTGATCCGCCCGCCGTACTCGCAGCCCAGGTACACCGCAGCCAGCAGGATCAGCGCCGACTCAGGCGGCAGGCCGAGGGCGAAGGCGATCGGAATCAGCAAGGCCACGCCGTTGATCGGGCCCAGGCCCGGCAGCAGGCCGACCACGGTGCCGATCAAGGTGCCAGACAAGGCGGTGACCAGGTTGTAGGGGCTCAGGGCGACGCCGAAGCCCTGGCCCAGGTAGCTCAAGGTATCCATGTGTCAGTTCTCCAGTACGCTCAGCAGGCCCAGGGGCAGGGGGACGTCCATGACGCGGTCGAACAGCCAGTACAGCAGCAGGCTCATGCCCACCACCACCAGGCTGCTGTGCAGCCAGCGGCCGCCGTACAGGCGGGCCATGGGGATACCGACCAGAATGGCGCTGAGGATGAAGCCCAGGGGTTCGAAGGTGCCGGCGAACACGATCAGCAGGCCGACGCACACGCCGATCTTGATCAGGGTTTCCCGGTCCAGTTCGGGTTCGTCGTCCTTGCGCACGATGGGCGTTGGGCGAACGGCCAGGTACAAAAGGCCCAGGCTCATCAGGCCGAGCATCAGCAGCGGGTAGGCGCGCGGGCCCACCGGCTCATAGGAAAACGCGGCCTGGTAGGGCCAGGCCATTACGGCCAGGGCGGCGCACACCGCCAGCAGGGCCAGGGCGAAAATGCGTTGCAGGATCATGCAAAAATCCTCATTGAATCGCAGGCCTTGTAGGCGCGGGCTTGCCCCGCGAACACCGGCGCAGCCGGTGGCAGTGACTGCGGTGGTTTCTTCGCGGGGCAAGCCCGCTCCTACAGGGATCGGGGAAAAGTCCTGAGTGGCTTACTGAATCAGCCCGAATTCCTTGGCCAGCGATTTGTAGTCCGCCACCTGCTTCTTCACGTAGCCGTCCAGTTCTTCACCGGTCATGGCGAACGGGAACAGCTCGCGCTGGTCACGCAGCTTGGCGAAGTCTTGCGAAGCCAGCATCTTGTCGAAGGAGTCCTTCCACCAGGCGTATTCCTCGTCGCTTACCTTTGGCCCCAGGTAGAAGCCACGCACCACTGGCCAGACGATGTCGTAGCCTTGTTCCTTGGCGGTGGGGATGTTCTTCATCTCCGGCTCGTCCAGGCGGTTTTCCGAGAACACCGCGAGGATGCGCATGTTGCCGCTCTGGATGTGCGGCATGGAGTCGGAAATGTCGGTGGAGCCCACCTGGATATGCCCGCCCAGCAGCGCGGTGGCGATCTCGCCGCCGCCTTCCAGGGCCACGTAGCGCAGGTCGCGCGGGTTGATGCCAGCGGCCTTGGCGATCAGTGCGGTTTGCATCCAGTCCTGGCTGCCGACGGTGCCGCCGGAGCCGATCACGACCTTGCTCGGGTCCTTCTTCAGGGCGGCGACCAGGTCGTCGAGGGTTTTGTAGGGCGAGTCATTCTTCACCGCGATGGCACCGTAGCTGGTGCCGACCGCCGCCAGCCATTTCACCGCGTTCTCGTCGAAGCGGCCGAACTTGCCCTGGGCCAGGTTCAGCAGCGAACCGCTGGACCAGGCCACCAGGGTGCCGGCGTCGGCCGGGCGCTGGGCGACCACGGCGTTGTAGGCCACGGCGCCAACGCCACCGGGCATGTAGGTGACGCGCATCGGCTTGCTGAGGATCTTTTCCTGCACCAGGGCGCTTTGCACCAGCTTGCAGGTCAGGTCGAAGCCGCCACCGGGCGAGGCCGGGGCGATGCATTCAGGGCGTTTCGGTTCGGCGGCGAGGGCATTGCCGGCCAGCAGCAGGCAGCCGGTGGCGAGGACGAGGCGGCGCAGTGAAAAGGTCATCGAATGTCTCCGTGAGCGTTGTTGTTATGGGTTACCACAGCGCGACGCTGTAGCTCACCAGCAGCCGCACTTCGTCGGCGTCGCGGGCGAAGTTCGAGCGGAAGGTGGCGTTGCGCAGGCGCACGGCGACGTTTTTCAGCGCGCCGCTTTGTACCACGTACTTGAGTTCGGTGTTGCGTTCCCACTCCTTGCCCTCGCCACCGGCGGCGCGGCTGACGTTGTCGCCGTTGATGTAGCGGGTCATGAAGGTCAGGCCGGGGATGCCGAGTGCGGCGAAGTTGTAGTCGTAGCGCGCCTGCCAGGAGCGTTCGTCGGCCCCGGCGAAGTCGTTGATCTGGACGAAGTTGACCAGGTACGGGTCGGCGCCATCGATGTACGGGAAGGCGCTGTCGCCCGACAGTTGCTGCCAGGCGGCGCTGACCTTGTGCCCGCCCAGGCTGTAGCTGAGCAGGGTGTTGAAGGTGGTGTTGTCGATGCGCCCGGCCTTGGCCGCGCCGGCATCGTCGCTGATCGCCAGGCGCACATCGGCGCCGAAGGTGCCAGGGCCCCAGGGCTGGCTGGCGACCATGCCGATGAAGTGCTGGCGGTAGATGTCGTCGAGCTGGGCGAAGTGGTAGCTGCCGGTGATACGGTCGGTGAACTTGTAGTCCAGGCCCGCCAGGTCGAGGTTGTCGGCGCTGAAACTGCCACCGAAGCGGCCGTTCTTGTTGTTCAGGGCCAGGTCTTCCCAGTTGGTGTCGTTGCGGTCCTTGGCCTTGTCCAGGCGCCCGCCGGTGAAGGTCAGGCCCTTGATTTCCTGGGAGGTGAGCAGGCCGCCTTGGAAGGTCTGCGGCAGGATGCGCCCGTCGTTGGGCTGCAGGGTCGGCAGTTCGGGAATCAGCGTGCCGACTTTCAGTTCGGTCTTGGAGATCTTCACCTTGCCGGTCAGGCCGAGCTTGGAATACTCGTTGGCCGCCTTGCCGTCGTCATGGGTGGGCAGCAGGCCGGTGCCGGTACGGTCGGGGCTGGAGTCGAGCTTGATGCCCATCATTCCCAGGGCGTCCAGGCCGAAGCCCACGGTGCCGTCGGTGTAGCCGGACTCGAAGTTGAGCATGAAGCCCTGGGCCCACTCGTCGCGCTTGGACTGCTGCGCGCTGGTGCCGTCGCGAAAATCGCGGTTGAAGTACATGTTGCGGGTTTCGAAGGTGGCCGTGCTGTCTTCGAGGAAGGCGGCCTGGCTCAGCGGGGCGACGCCGGCGAGCGCCAGGGCGCTGGCGATGGCAGAGGGGCGTGCGGACAGGGAACGGCTAGGCGCGAACGCCTGAGGCTGCAATGACAGCATCGGGATGACTCCGTTTTTTATTCTTGTTCGTTGCACCTTGCTGGTGCTTTTTTCGGCGCGTGGGGCAACCGTGGTGCGATGCTAGGTAACGAACCTTTCGTGAACCT
The DNA here is from genome assembly GCF_011752535.1 of Pantoea sp. Tr-811. Lineage (NCBI taxonomy): Bacteria > Pseudomonadati > Pseudomonadota > Gammaproteobacteria > Enterobacterales > Erwiniaceae > Pantoea > Pantoea sp. Tr-811. The sequence continues at coordinate 138,592 of NZ_VWXJ01000003.1, read as the reverse complement.
TTCAGCGCGAAAGGTTTGTTACAAGGGGCTTCACAGCCTTGACTTCAGCGGTACACTCCGCGCCACCGCCCCACCCGAGCAGGGAGAATCCGATGCGTGTGCTGCTGGTCGAAGACCATCTGCAACTGGCTGACAGCGTGGCCCAGGCCTTGAAAAGCCATGGCCTGACCGTGGACGTGCTCCACGATGGCGTGGCCGCCGACCTGGCCCTGGCCAGCGAGGAATACGCCGTTGCCGTGCTCGACGTGGGCCTGCCGCGCATGGACGGTTTCGAGGTGCTGGCGCGCCTGCGCAGCCGTGGCAAAACCCTGCCGGTGCTGATGCTGACCGCGCGCAGCGACGTCAAGGACCGGGTCCACGGGCTGAACCTGGGCGCCGATGACTACCTGGCCAAGCCGTTCGAGCTCACCGAGCTGGAGGCGCGGGTCAAGGCCCTGTTGCGGCGCAGCGTGCTCGGTGGCGAACGCCAGCAACGCTGTGGGCCGCTGGTGTACGACCTGGACACCCGGCGCTTCAGCCTGGGGGACGACAACCTCACCCTGACTTCCCGCGAGCAGAGCGTGCTCGAAGCCCTGATTGCCCGCCCGGGCCGGGTGATGAGCAAAGAGCAACTGGCGGCCCAGGTGTTTGGCCTGGACGAAGAAGCCAGCCCCGATGCCATCGAAATCTACATCCACCGCCTGCGCAAGAAACTCGATGGTCACCCGGTGGCCATCGTCACCTTCCGCGGCCTGGGCTACCTGCTTGAGCACCGCGATGCGTGACAATGGCAGCCTGCGCGGGCGGCTGGTGGGCAACCTGGCGCTGCTGCTGGTGGTGCTAATGCTGGCCAGCGGCCTGAGCGCCTACTGGAATGGCCGTGAAGCGGCCGATACCGCCTACGACCGCACCCTGCTGGCCTCGGCGCGGACCATTGCCGCCGGGCTGTCCCAGCGTGACGGCACCCTGAGCGCCGATGTGCCCTATGTGGCGCTGGACACCTTTGCCTACGACAGTGCCGGGCGAATCTACTACCAGGTGCTGGACATCGAGCAGAAGCTGATTTCCGGTTACGAGCACCTGCCGCCACCGCCGCCCGGCACCCCGCGTACCGACGACTACCCAGCCCTGGCGCGCTTCTACAACGCCACCTACCTGGGCCAGGACGTGCGCGTGGTCAGCCTGCTCAAGGCGGTGAGCGAGCCGAACATGAACGGCATGGCGGAAATTCGCGTGGCCGAAACCGAGGAGGCGCGGGTGCGCATGGCCAGGGGGCTGATGGCCGATACGCTGCTGCGCCTGGGCATGCTGGCGCTGGGGGCGCTGGTGATGGTCTGGTTTGCCGTCAGTGCCGCGCTGCGCCCGCTGGAGCGCCTGCGCACGGCGGTGGAGGAGCGCCAGCCAGACGACCTGCGGGCGCTGCCGGTGGTGCAGGTGCAGCGCGAGCTGGGGCCTTTGGTGCGGGCCTTGAACCACTTCACCGAGCGCTTGCGTGGGCAGTTCGAGCGCCAGGCACAGTTCATCGCCGAGGCCGCCCACGAACTGCGCACGCCACTGGCCGCGCTGAAGGCGCGGGTCGAGCTGGGCTTGCGTTCGCAGCAGCCGCAGGAGTGGCGGCAAACCCTTGAAACAGCGGCTCAGGGAACCGACCGCCTGACCCACCTGGCCAACCAGTTGCTGTCGCTGGCCCGAGTGGAGAACGGTGCCCGGGCGATTGCCGAAGGCGGGGCGCAACGGCTGGACTTGAGCCAGCTGGCCCGTGAGCTGGGCATGGCCATGGCGCCGCTGGCGCACAAGCGCGGTGTGGCGCTGGCGCTTGAGGCCGAGGCGCCGGTGTGGTTGAAGGGCGAGCCGACCCTGCTCAACGAGCTGCTGAGCAACCTGATGGACAACGCGCTGGCGCATACGCCGGCGGGCGGTAATGTGATTTTGCGGGTATTGGCCCCTGCCGTGCTGGAGGTCGAGGACGATGGGCCCGGAATTCCCGAAGATGAGCGCGAGCGCGTGTTCGAGCGGTTTTACCGGCGCGGAGTGCAGGGCAGTGGGCTGGGGCTGGCCATCGTTGGCGAGATTTGCCGGGCGCATCTGGCACAGATCAGCCTGCATGATGGCGAGAAAGGTGGGTTGAAGGTGCGGGTGAGTTTTATTGCCGATTGATGGGCTGCCTGGGCGGGCCCTTTCGCGAGCTGCGCTCGCTCCTACAGGGTTACGCCAACCGGGTAGGAGCGAGCGTAGCTCGCGAAAGGGCCCCCCCAGGAAAATGCCTAGCGCAACATGCTCCGCGCCTCCAGCAACTCGCCCATCTCAAGCTCCGTGCCAAACGGCAAGCCCAGGTGCCGATACGCCGGCAGTGCCGCCAGTGGCCGGCTGCGCCCGCGCAGGCTCAGGCACTTGGCGATCTGCACCACGTCGATGTAGTCGACCTTGTCGGTGCTGCGGTCAAGGTCCTGTACCTGGCTTGGCAGGTTGACCAGTTGCTCGGGGAATTCCCACGAAGAGAGAATCTTGTCGCCCAGCACCGGCTGGATCTGTTCGATCACGTAGTGCAGGCACACAGGGTCCGACAACAGCTCGTTGTGTTCCTCGGCATAGATCAGCACCGGCAGCGCGCCGATCTGGTTCACCAGCCCGCCCAGGGTCGCCTGGTCGGGCTTCAACTGGGGCGTGTAGCGGCGGCACAATTCATAGCTGATGCCAGCCACTTCCAGGCTGTTCGACCAGATATCGCGCAGCTTTTGCTCCACTGCCGAAGAACGGGCATGGAAGATCTGCTCGATCACCAGGCCAATGGCCAGGTTGCAGCTGTAGTTGATGCCCAGGCGGGTAATGGCAGTGTGCAGGTCGGTGACCTCCACGGCCGCACGCAGCAGCGGGCTGTTGACCACCTTGATCAGGCGTGCCGAAAGGGCGGCATCGCGGCCGATCACCTTGCTCAGGGCGGCAACGCTGATTTCGCTGTCTTCGGCTGCCTCGCGAATGCTCAAGGCAACCTCGGGCAGGGTCGGCAGGACCAGGTCATCGTTGTCGATGGCAGCGAGCAACTGCGCTTGAACCATCTCGGCCAGCTTGTTCATGAACGTCTCTACGGCAAGGGTGGTGCACTCTTCAGCGCTGGATTTCGCGGTCGCGGTCCAGCGCGTAGGGCAGGCTCAACAGCTGCAGGCGTGGGCCTTCCAGGCTGCCCAGGTGCAGGTTGTCGTCCTCCACCGAATCGGCGCTGAGCACCGCCAGCAGCTCGCAGCCCTGGCCGGTGCTGGCAGCCAATACCACCTCGCCGACCGACGAGCCGTGGGTGGGCGAGAAAATCTCCTCGCCCGGCGCCGGCACGGCTTGCTGGTCGAGTGCCAGGCGGTACTGGCGGCGCTTGAGTTTGCCCAGGTACTGCATGCGCGCGACGATTTCCTGGCCGGTGTAGCAGCCTTTCTTGAAGCTCACGCCATCGACAGCTTGCAGGTTGATCATCTGCGGGATGAACAATTCCCGGGTCGGGCCCATGACCTGGCCGATGCCGGCACGGATCTGCCCCAGCAGCCAGTCGTTGAGGCTGCCTTCGGGCAAGGCGGCGGCCAGTTGCTCGCGCACGCTGGCGGCGTTGTCCGCCGGCACCCAGAGCTCGACGCGGCCAGGAGAGACGGCAATGGCGATCAGGCCATCATGGCGCACGGTGCTGCCAGGCTCGTCCGGCACGACCAGGCCCAGTGCTTGCAACGCGGCCTCGCCACCCTGCAGGCCGAAGCGGGCCCAGGCCGCGCTTTCATCGGTCAGCGTGGCCTTGGAGAACACGGCGTACTTCTTCAGGTCGGCCAGTTGCGGCTCCAGCAGCTCGCTGGCCATGGCCAGCAGGAAGCCATTGCCTTCGGGCAGGATGCGGAAGCTCGACTGCATGCGCCCCTTGACCATGCAGCGGGCACCGAGGCTGGCATGCTCAAGGCTCAGGTAGTTGATGTTGCAGGTCAGCTGGCCCTGCAGGAACTTGCCGGCGTCGGAGCCGCGGACGGCGAGAATGCCCTCGTGGGACAGGGGGCTGAAGAAAGCGGAATCGGCCATGGGTCATCGCGGTGGCTAAAGACTGGCGGCCATCATAGAACGCCGGTAACAAAATAGGTAGGTGACTAGACCAACGCCCGGTGTCGCATCGCGCGCTGCGCGGTATACTGCGCGACCATTCGAGGAGGGCCCCATGGTCGAACAAACAGAACTCAACCGGCTTTTCTGGCACAGCCGCCGCGGCATGCTGGAACTGGACGTACTGCTGGTGCCATTCACCCAGGAGGTCTACCCGACCCTCAACGAAGCCGACCGCGAGCTCTACGTGCGCCTGCTCAGCTGCGAGGATCAGGACATGTTCGGCTGGTTCATGGAGCGCACCGAGTCCGAAGACCCGGAGCTGCAGCGCATGGTCCGCATCATTCTGGACCGTGTCCAGCCCAAGTGAATGCTTCGAGTGCCGCTGGCAGGGCTCGCGCCTGTTGCTGGTGGCCTACCTCGGTTGCCAGGCCCTGGCCCTGCTGGCCTTGTGCTTGAGCGCCTGCCCCTGGTGGCTGGCCTGTGCTGCCGCCGCCGCTTGCCTCGCCCACGCTGGCTGGGCCATTCCCCGACGTATTCTGTTGACCGATCCCCACGCCGTGACCGGCTTGCGCCGCGATGCCCAGGGCTGGCGGGTGTTCAGCCGCGCGCAAGGTTGGCAGCCGGTGCGCCTGTGCCGCGACAGCGTGGCGCTGCCAGCGTTGGTGGTGGTGCGGTTCGTCAGGGCAGGGGCATGGTTCGGCCAGAGCCAGTGCGTACCGCGTGATGCCCTGGGGGCAGACGCGCATCGGCGGTTGCGGGTGAGGCTGAAGTTCAGCCGAAGAAGGTTTGGCCTCCCGGTAGGCGCGAGCAAAGCTCGCGATGCGATCTAACTGGCGTAGCATACCTTAGGGTATCAGCCCGCCTGTGAGGCCCCATCGCGAGTTTTGCTCGCGCCTACCAGGTTTGGGCAAGCCCTCTGTGAAGAGGGCGGCGCAGTGCTCAGAGGGGGCTGAGGATGGTATCCCTGGCCTCTGGCAGCATCCCTGGGTAATCCAGGGTGTAATGCAGCCCGCGGCTCTCCTTGCGCTGCATCGCCGAGCGAATCATCAGCTCGGCCACCTGGGCCAGGTTGCGCAACTCGATCAGGTCGCGGCTGACCTTGTAGTTGCTGTAGAACTCGTCGATCTCATCAAGCAGCAGGCGTACCCGGTGCTCGGCCCGCTGCAGGCGCTTGCTGGTGCGCACGATGCCCACGTAGTCCCACATGAAACGCCGCAATTCGTCCCAGTTGTGCGCAATGATCACGTCTTCATCGGAGTCGGTCACCTGGCTGGCATCCCAGCAGGGCAGGGCCTTGGGCATGCCGATTTGCTCCAGGTGAGCCTGGATGTCCGCTGCCGCGGCGCGGCCGTAGACGAAGCATTCGAGCAACGAGTTGCTGGCCATGCGGTTGGCCCCGTGCAGGCCGGTGAAGCTGGTTTCGCCGATGGCGTACAGGCCCGGCACATCGGTGTGGCCGCGATCGTCCACCATCACGCCACCACAGGTGTAGTGGGCTGCCGGCACCACCGGGATCGGCTGGCGGGTGATGTCGATGCCAAAGGCCAGGCAACGCTCGTAGACCGTGGGGAAATGGCTCTTGATGAACTCGGCTGGCTTGTGGGTGATGTCCAGGTACACGCAGTCCACGCCCAGGCGTTTCATTTCATGGTCGATGGCGCGGGCGACGATGTCACGCGGGGCCAGTTCTTCGCGTGGGTCGAAGCGCGGCATGAAGCGCTCGCCGTTGGGTAGGCGCAGCAGGGCGCCTTCGCCGCGCAGGGCCTCGGTAATCAGGAAGCTCTTGGCCTGGGGGTGGTACAGGCAGGTGGGGTGGAACTGGTTGAATTCCAGGTTGGCCACCCGGCAGCCGGCGCGCCAGGCCATGGCGATGCCGTCACCGCAGGCGCCGTCGGGGTTGCTGGTGTAGAGGTAGACCTTGGCCGCGCCGCCGGTGGCCAGCACGGTGAAGCGGGCGCCGAAGGTGTCGACCTCGCCGCTGTTGCGGTTCAGCACGTAGGCGCCCAGGCAGCGTTCGCCAGGCAGGCCCAGGCGCCGCTCGGTGATCAGGTCCACCGCCACCCGTTGCTCCAGTAGCTCGATGTTCGGGCGCTGCCGGGCACGCTCCAGCAAGGTGGTGAAAATCGCAGCGCCGGTGGCGTCGGCGGCATGGATGATACGCCGGTGGCTATGGCCACCCTCGCGGGTCAGGTGAAACTCGAAACCGCCATCGTCGACGCTGTGGTGCTCGTCACGGGTGAACGGCACGCCTTGCTCGATCAGCCACTGGATGGCTTCGCGGCTATGTTCCACGGTGAAGCGCACCGCCGCTTCGTCGCACAGGCCACCGCCGGCATTGAGGGTGTCCTCGACGTGCGACTGCACGGTGTCGGTGTCGTCCAGCACGGCGGCGACGCCGCCCTGGGCCCAGAAGGTCGAGCCGTTGGCCAGGTCACCCTTGCTCAGCACGGCAATGCGCAGGTGGGCGGGAAGGTTCAGTGCCAGGCTGAGACCGGCGGCGCCGCTGCCGATCACCAGGACATCATGTTGGAATTGTTGGCTCATGTCGGGACACTAGTAATCTTTGGAAGGGGCGCGGCACAATAGTCACGCGCAGATGGCATTGTGAAACTATCGTGAACGCAGGCCGGGCTGCCTTTATAGCAGCCTGCGGTGGCCAATTTCCATGCCACTGGGGACGTTACGGCATCTTCGTGGGAACTTTCCGACACGGCCGGAAATCCTATGAAGGCTGCCCGCACGCCACACATTGCCGCGGCGACGCAGGGCGGCAGCTCTTTCCGGGCTGACACCTGCGTAATTCGAAACCTGTTTATCGACGCAGCGGGCCGTGACCGCGCCGCGTCTTCCGTGCGAGCCGACCAAGGGCCGCAGGAAACTTGCTTGGAGGGGAGAACTTTTGCGCAAAGCCCGAGTCTATGGTTGCAAGCCTGAACGATGGCTGTTGCAACGCTCCTTCGAGTTCACTGAGGAGTGTTCATGCTAACCCAGGAAGAGGATCAGCAGCTTGTAGAGCGCGTACAGCGCGGTGACAGGCGAGCGTTCGATCTGTTGGTGCTGAAGTATCAGCACAAGATTCTCGGGTTGATCGTGCGGTTCGTTCACGACACCCACGAGGCCCAGGATGTAGCACAGGAAGCCTTTATCAAGGCCTACCGTGCGCTTGGCAATTTCCGCGGTGACAGTGCGTTTTATACCTGGCTGTACCGCATCGCCATCAACACGGCGAAGAACTACCTGGTGTCCCGTGGAAGACGGCCACCAGACAGCGATGTGAGCTCCGAGGATGCGGAGTTTTACGACGGCGATCATGGTCTCAAGGATCTCGAGTCCCCAGAGCGCTCGTTGTTGCGGGATGAAATCGAAGGCACTGTCCATCGCACCATCCAGCAACTGCCTGAAGATTTGCGCACGGCCCTGACCCTGCGTGAGTTCGATGGGTTGAGTTACGAAGACATTGCCAGTGTCATGCAATGTCCGGTGGGTACCGTGCGCTCTCGAATCTTCCGCGCTCGGGAGGCCATAGACAAAGCCCTGCAGCCGTTGTTGCAGGAAACCTGAGACAGCGGCGACAGCCAAGAGAGGAACCGCCATGAGTCGTGAAGCTTTGCAGGAATCGCTGTCCGCGGTGATGGACAACGAAGCGGACGAACTGGAATTGCGTCGGGTGTTGAACGCCGTCGACGATGCCGAAACCCGTGCCACCTGGTCGCGTTACCAGGTTGCCCGTGCAGCGATGCACAAGGAACTGCTGCTGCCCAAGCTGGATATCGCCTCGGCGGTGTCTGCGGCGCTGGCCGATGAGGCCGTGCCGGTGAAGGCCAAGCAGGGCCCATGGCGTACCGTTGGCCGCCTGGCCGTGGCCGCTTCGGTGACCGTTGCGGTGCTGGCCGGTGTGCGCCTGTACAACCAGGATGAAATCACCGGTGCCGAGCTGGCTGCCCAGCAACCTGCCCAGCAGGGCCTGAGCATGCCACTAAGTCAGGGCCCGGCCGTTCTGGCAGGCTATAGTGAGAGCAGTGAGCAACCGACCGGGCCAATGGCCAACGGCGTGCTGCAGAACCAGGCCGGCTGGGATCAGCGTCTGCCAGGCTACCTGCGCCAGCATGCCCAGGAATCCGCGCTCAAGGGCACTGAAACCGCCTTGCCGTATGCCCGCGCCGCCAGCCTGGAAAACCGCTAAGTAAGGAGGATCATGCGCGCGCTACCTCTCCTGTCGCTGCTGATTGGCAGCTGCATGACGGTGCCAGCGTTGGCAGCCAACTCGTCGCCCGAGGCGACGCAATGGTTGAACAAGCTGGCACAGGCCGAGCAAAAGCAGAGTTACCAGGGCTCCTTCGTTTACGAACGTAACGGCAGCTTCTCTTCCCACGATATTTGGCACCGTGTGCAGGACGGCAAGGTTAGCGAGCGCTTGTTGCAGCTCGACGGCGCCGCCCAGGAAATCGTGCGCGTGGATGGCAAGGTACAGTGCGTCAGTGGCGGCCTCGCCAATGGCGCCAGTGGCGTGAACAACCCGCCAGACGCTGCGCAGCGCTCGCTCGATCCCCTTAAGCTGATGAGCTGGTACGACCTCAGCGTCGCGGGCAAGGCCCGTGTCGCCGACCGTGACGCGGTGGTCATTACCCTGACCCCGCGCGACCAGCATCGCTACGCTTTCGAACTGAACCTGGACCGCCGTACCGGCCTGCCGCTGCGTTCGTTGATGCTCAACGACAAAGGGCAACTACTGGAGCGCTTCCAGATGACCCGCCTGGACACCGACACCCCGCCCAGCGACCAGGACCTGCATGCCAGCGCCACCTGCAAGCCGGTGGAGCGGGTGGCCAGCAGTGCCAGCGAGGTGGTGGCCGGGTGGCGTTCGGACTGGCTGCCGCCAGGCTTCGAGCTTATCAACAGCTCGGTGCGCCGTGACCCTGCCCGTGACAGCACCATCAGCAGCCTCATGTACGACGATGGCTTGGCGCGGTTCTCGGTGTTCCTTGAGCCGGTGAAGGAAGATGCTGGCACCGACGTGCGCACCCAGCTGGGCCCGACCTCGGCGGTATCGCGGCGCCTCAACACGCCCAAGGGCAAGGTTCAGGTCACCGTGGTTGGCGAGATTCCGCTGGGTACGGCAGAACGTGTCGCACTGTCGATGCGCCCACAGGATGCCCAGGCAAGCCAGTAGTGGCGTGCCCTCACGGCCCTGTACAAGGGCGATGCCAAGGCGGACGGACACGCTGCTGAAATGAAATTAAAGCATTGTCATTTGCAATCCTTTGGCAAATTTTCTATAGGTCAGGCTTTCAGGAGCCTGGCCTTTCCTGCGTTGTGCAGGGGCTATTTCCAACTACCGCTCGTTGTGACGGGAGCCGTATGTCAATACCACGCTTGAAATCCTACCTAACGCTGTTCGCCGCCGTGCTGATGCTCGGCCAGGTGCTGACTGCCCAGGCCGATGAAGCCCTGCCGGACTTCACCACCCTGGTCGAGCAGGCCTCGCCGGCGGTGGTCAACATCAGTACCAAGCAGAAACTGCCAGACCGCCGCGTGGCGGCCGGGCAGATGCCGGACCTGGAAGGCCTGCCGCCGATGTTCCGCGAGTTCTTCGAGCGCAACATGCCGCAGCAGCCCCGTTCGCCACGCGGTGACCGCCAGCGCGAAGCCATGTCGCTGGGTTCGGGCTTCATCATCTCCAGCGATGGCTACGTGCTGACCAACAACCACGTGGTGCAGGACGCCGACGAGATCATCGTTCGCCTGTCGGACCGCAGCGAGCTGCAAGCCAAGCTGATCGGCACCGACCCGCGCACCGACGTGGCCCTGCTCAAGGTCGATGGCAAGAACCTGCCGACGGTCAAGCTGGGTGACTCGGAAAAACTCAAGGTGGGCGAGTGGGTGCTGGCCATCGGTTCGCCGTTCGGCTTCGACCACTCGGTGACCAAGGGTATCGTCAGCGCCAAGGGCCGTACCTTGCCCAACGACACCTATGTGCCGTTCATCCAGACCGACGTGGCCATCAACCCGGGTAACTCCGGCGGCCCGCTGTTCAACATGAAAGGCGAGGTGGTGGGCATCAACTCGCAGATCTTCACCCGTTCCGGCGGCTTCATGGGCCTGTCCTTCGCCATCCCGATCGACGTGGCCATCGACGTCTCCAACCAGCTTAAGAAAGACGGCAAGGTCAGCCGCGGCTGGCTGGGCGTGGTGATTCAAGAGGTCAACAAGGACCTGGCCGAGTCGTTCGGCCTGGACAAGCCGGCCGGTGCCCTGGTAGCCCAGGTGCTGGAAAACGGCCCGGCAGCCAAGGGTGGCTTGCAGGTGGGTGACGTGATCCTGAGCATGAACGGCCAGCCGATCGTCATGTCCGCCGACCTGCCGCACCTGGTGGGCAGCCTGAAAGATGGCGAGAAGGCCAAGCTGGAAATCATCCGCAACGGCAAGCGCCAGAACCTCGACGTCGCCGTGGGCGCGATGCCTGACGACGATGCCGACATCGGCACCGGCACCGGCGCCGACGGCAAGGCCGAACGCAGCAGCAACCGCTTGGGCGTGTCCGTCTCGGACCTGACCGATGAGCAGAAGAAATCCCTGGAGCTCAAGGGCGGCGTGGTCATCAAGGAAGTGCAGGATGGCCCGGCAGCGGTGATCGGCCTGCGCCCGGGCGATGTCATCAGCCACCTGAACAACCAAGCCATCGCCTCGGCCAAGCAGTTCACTGAAATCGCCAAGGACTTGCCGAAGAACCGTTCGGTGTCGATGCGCGTGCTGCGCCAGGGGCGCGCCAGCTTCATCACCTTCAAGCTCGCCGAATAAGCGGTTTGCCAGGTGAAAAGGGCAGCTTCGGCTGCCCTTTTTCATGAAAGTTCACAATTGCGCGCGCCATTGATGTGTACAGTTCGGCAGAGGAATCTCCCATAACCCAACTGCTTAAGGTACAATTCCCGGCTATTTTTCGGCGGGCGTCCGGCTCGCAGCCTTTTCGAGTGTTGACCCGTGAGTGATTTGAGTCATATCCGCAATTTCTCCATCATCGCCCACATCGACCATGGCAAGTCGACCCTGGCCGACCGTTTCATCCAGATGTGCGGTGGCCTGTCGGCTCGCGAAATGGAGGCCCAGGTACTGGACTCCATGGACCTGGAGCGCGAGCGCGGTATCACCATCAAGGCCCACAGCGTCACGCTCAACTACAAGGCGCAGGACGGCAAGGTCTACCAGCTGAACTTCATCGACACCCCCGGCCACGTCGACTTCACCTATGAAGTTTCGCGTTCGCTGGCGGCCTGCGAAGGCGCGCTGCTGGTGGTGGACGCAGGCCAAGGCGTCGAAGCCCAGTCGGTTGCCAACTGCTACACCGCCATCGAGCAGGGCCTGGAAGTCATGCCCGTGCTGAACAAGATGGACCTGCCCCAGGCCGACCCGGACCGCGTCAAGGACGAGATCGAGAAGATCATCGGCATCGACGCCACCGACGCCGTGGCCTGCAGTGCCAAGAGCGGCATGGGCGTCGACGAGGTGCTCGAACGCCTGGTGCAGAGCATTCCGGCCCCGGAAGGCGATATCGACGCGCCGTTGCAGGCGCTGATCATCGACTCCTGGTTCGACAACTACCTGGGCGTCGTCTCGTTGGTGCGCGTGCGCCATGGCCGCGTCAAGAAAGGCGACAAGATCCTGGTCAAGTCCACCGGCAAGGTGCACCTGGTCGACAGCGTCGGCGTGTTCACGCCCAAGCACACCCAAACCGCTGACCTCAAGGCCGGCGAAGTGGGCTTCATCATCGCCAGCATCAAGGACATTCACGGTGCCCCGGTGGGTGACACCCTGACCCTGTCCACCACCCCCGAGGTGGCGGTGCTGCCTGGCTTCAAGAAAATCCAGCCGCAGGTTTACGCCGGCCTGTTCCCGGTCAGCTCCGACGACTTCGAAGACTTCCGCGATGCCCTGCAGAAGCTGACCCTGAACGACTCGTCGCTGCAATACATGCCGGAAAGCTCCGACGCCCTGGGCTTCGGCTTCCGTTGCGGCTTCCTCGGCATGCTGCACATGGAAATCATCCAGGAGCGCCTGGAGCGCGAATACGACCTGGACCTGATCACCACCGCGCCAAGCGTGATCTACGAGCTGGAACTGAAAACCGGCGAAACCATTGTCGTCGACAACCCGTCCAAGCTCCCGGATGTCTCGGCCGTGGCCGATTTCCGCGAGCCGATCGTGACCGCCACCATCCTGGTGCCGCAGGAGCACCTGGGCAACGTCATTACCCTGTGCATCGAAAAACGTGGCGTGCAGCGCGACATGCAGTTCCTTGGCAGCCAGGTGCAGGTGCGCTATGACATGCCAATGAACGAAGTGGTGCTGGACTTCTTCGACCGCCTGAAGTCCACCAGCCGCGGCTACGCTTCGCTGGACTATCATTTCGATCGCTACCAGTCGGCCAACTTGGTCAAGCTGGACGTGCTGATCAACGGCGACAAGGTCGATGCCCTGGCATTGATCGTGCACCGTGACAACGCGGCCTACAAAGGCCGTGCATTGACCGAGAAGATGAAGGAGCTGATCCCTCGGCAGATGTTCGACGTAGCGATCCAGGCAGCCATCGGCGGCCAGATCATTGCCCGGACAACCGTCAAGGCACTCAGAAAGAACGTACTGGCCAAGTGCTACGGTGGTGACGTCAGCCGTAAGAAGAAACTGCTGGAGAAGCAGAAGGCCGGTAAGAAACGCATGAAACAGGTGGGCAACGTGGAAATTCCACAGGAAGCCTTCCTCGCCGTGCTCAGGTTGGATAGCTAGGTCCTATGTCGCTAAATTTCCCGCTGTTGCTAGTCATCGCCGTCTTCGTCTGCGGTCTGCTGGGCTTGATCGACCTGCTGTTCCTGGCCCCGCGCCGGCGGGCAGCGGTCGCCACCTACCAGGACAGCGTCACCCAGCCAGAAATGGCAGTGGTCGAGCGCCTGAGCAAGGAACCGCTGCTGGTGGAGTACGGCAAGTCGTTCTTCCCGGTGCTGTTCATCGTGCTGGTGCTGCGCTCGTTCCTGGTGGAGCCGTTCCAGATTCCTTCCGGGTCGATGAAACCGACCCTGGAAGTGGGCGATTTCATTCTGGTGAACAAGTTCTCCTATGGCATCCGCCTGCCGGTGATCGACAAGAAGGTCATCGAGGTCGGTGACCCGCAACGCGGCGATGTGATGGTGTTCCGCTACCCAAGCGACCCGAACGTCAACTACATCAAGCGCGTGGTTGGCCTGCCGGGCGACACCATCAGCTACACCAGCGACAAGCGGTTGTTCGTCAACGGCCAGCCGATTGCCGAGCAATTGGTCGGTGCCGAGCCGGGGACCCTGGGCAGCGCCGAGCTGTACAAGGAAAAACTCGGCGAAGCCGAGCACCTGATCCGCAAGGAAATGACCCGTTATCGCATGCCGCCGGACCAGCAATGGACCGTGCCGGCCGGCCATTACTTCATGATGGGCGACAACCGCGACAACTCCAACGACAGCCGCTACTGGGACGACCCGAAGATTCCGAAGGAACTGCACGGCATGGTTCCGGACCGCAACATCGTCGGCAAGGCTTTCGCGGTATGGATGAGCTGGCCAGAGCCCAAGCTCAGCCACTTGCCCAACCTGTCGCGGGTCGGCCTGATCCATTGATACCCTTCGGCGCTGTCCTGCAGACAGCGCCGAATGCTTTTCTGACATAGGCTTGTGTTCTCAGGGAACGAGAGATTCGCCGCTCGCTGCGTCGGACCACAGGCAAACAGTCTTTCAGGATGTTGATTTGAACAACGCGTTGAACAACCAGCGGGTGGCTGCATGAGTGCTTCCCTTGCCCGTCTCGAGCGCAAGCTCGGCTACACCTTCAAGAACCAGGAGCAGATGCTGCTGGCCCTGACCCACCGCAGCTACGCCGGGCGCAACAACGAGCGCCTGGAGTTCCTGGGTGACGCCATCCTCAACTTCGTCGCCGGCGAAGCGCTGTTCGAGCGCTTCCCGCAGGCCCGCGAAGGCCAGCTGTCGCGCCTGCGTGCCCGCCTGGTCAAGGGTGAAACCCTGGCCCGCCTGGCCCGTGGCTTCGACCTGGGCGACTACCTGCGCCTGGGCTCGGGCGAGCTCAAAAGCGGCGGTTTCCGCCGTGAGTCGATCCTCGCCGACGCCCTCGAAGCGCTGATCGGTGCGATCTACCTGGACGCGGACATGCAGACCGCGCGCGAGCGCATCCTCGCCTGGCTGACCGACGAATTCGAAGGGCTGACCCTGGTCGACACCAACAAGGACCCGAAAACCCGCCTGCAGGAGTTCCTGCAATCGCGCAGCTGCGAGCTGCCGCGTTACGAGGTGGTCGACATCCAGGGCGAACCGCATTGCCGTACCTTCTTCGTCGAATGCGAAGTGGTGCTGCTGAACAACAAGAGCCGTGGCCAGGGCGTGAGCCGGCGTATCGCCGAACAGGTCGCCGCCGCCGCCGCATTGATCGCCCTGGGCGTGGAGAATGGCAATGACTGAGAACACCCCAACCCGCTGTGGCTATGTGGCTATCGTCGGCCGCCCGAACGTGGGCAAGTCGACCTTGCTCAACCACATCCTCGGGCAGAAGCTGGCGATTACCTCGCGCAAGCCGCAAACCACCCGCCACAACATGCTCGGCATCAAGACCGAGGGTGACGTGCAGGCGATCTACGTCGATACCCCGGGCATGCACAAGGCCAACGACAAGGCCCTGAACCGTTACATGAACCGTAACGCCTCGGCGGCCCTGAAGGACGTCGATGTGGTGATCTTCGTGGTCGACCGTACCAAGTGGACCGACGAAGACCAGTTGGTGCTTGAGCGCGTGCAGTACGTGACCGGCCCGCTGATCATCGCGGTCAACAAGACCGACCGCATGGAAGAGAAGGCCGAGTTGATCCCGCACCTGCAGTGGCTGCAGGAGCAACTGCCGAACGCCGAGGTGATGCCGATTTCCGCGCAGCAGGGGCACAACCTCGAAGCGCTGGAAGCGCAGATTGCCAAGCACCTGCCGGAAAACGACCACTTCTTCCCGGAAGACCAGATCACCGACCGCAGCAGCCGCTTCCTCGCCGCTGAACTGGTGCGCGAGAAGATCATGCGCCAGCTGGGCGCGGAGCTGCCGTACCAGATCACCGTGGAGATCGAAGAGTTCAAGCAGCAGGGCCATGTGCTGCACATCCACGCGCTGATTCTGGTGGAGCGTGACGGCCAGAAAAAAATCATCATTGGCGACAAGGGTGAGCGTATCAAGCGCATTGGCTCCGAGGCGCGCAAGGACATGGAAGTGCTGTTCGACTCCAAGGTCATGCTCAACCTGTGGGTCAAGGTCAAGGGCGGCTGGTCCGACGACGAACGCGCCCTGCGTTCGCTGGGCTACGGCGACCTGTAAGCCTCTCCGCATGGCCTGTAGGAGCGGGCTTGCCCCGCGAACACGGGCGAAGCCCGTGCCATGCACTCATGGCGCCTGGGCTGGCCCCTTCGCGGGGCAAGCCCGCTCCTACAAGGTGCACGCCCCGCCTGCGACCGAGTGACTGCTCATGGATCAACCCGTTGGCCAACCCGCCTACGTCCTGCACAGCCGCGCCTACAAGGAAACCAGCGCCCTGGTGGACTTCTTCACGCCGCAAGGCCGCCTGCGTGCAGTACTGCGCCGTGCGCGGGGCAAGGGCGGCAGCCTGGTGCGGCCGTTCGTGCCATTGGAAGTGGAATTGTTCGGCAAGGGCGAGCTGAAGAATGTCCGGCGCCTGGACACCGTGGGCATCGCCGCCTGGTTGCATGGCGATGCGCTGTTCAGCGGCTTGTACCTCAATGAACTGCTGATGCGCCTGCTGCCTGCCGAAGCGCCGCAACCTGAACTGTTCGAGCACTATGCCCTGACCTTGCAGGCACTGGCCGCCGGCAGGCCGCTGGAGCCTTTGCTGCGCTCGTTCGAGTGGCGGCTGCTGGAAGACCTGGGCTACACCTTTTCGCTCAGCCACGACGTCAACGATGAACCGGTCGAAGCCGATGGCCTCTACCGCCTGCGGGTCGATGCTGGCCTGGAACGGGTCTACCTGGTGCAGCCTGGGCTGTTCAACGGCGCCCAGCTACTGGCCCTGGCCCAGGCCGACTGGGAGGCGCCCGGCGCGCTGCTGGCGGCCAAGCGCCTGATGCGCCAGGCACTGGCGGTGCACCTGGGGGCAAAACCGCTGGTCAGCCGGGAACTGTTTCGCAAGCGCTGAGCACGACGTATGCTGTGGGGCTCAATCACAGGAGAGCCTTTCGTGACTCACAGCAACCGCATGCTTCTTGGCGTCAACATCGACCACGTGGCGACCCTGCGCCAGGCCCGGGGCACCCGCTATCCGGACCCGGTCAAGGCCGCACTGGACGCCGAGGAAGCGGGTGCCGACGGCATTACCGTGCACCTGCGCGAAGACCGCCGGCACATCCAGGAGCGCGACGTGGTGCTGCTCAAGGACGTGCTGCAGACGCGCATGAACTTCGAAATGGGCGTTACCGAAGAGATGATGGCCTTTGCCGAGAAGATCCGCCCGGCGCACATCTGCCTGGTGCCCGAAACCCGTCAGGAGTTGACCACCGAAGGTGGCCTGGACGTGGCGGGGCAGGAAGCACGCATCAAGGCCGCCGTTGAGCGCCTGGCGCGCACCGGCGCGGAGGTTTCGCTGTTCATCGATGCCGACGAGCGGCAGATCGAGGCCTCGCGGCGGGTAGGTGCGCCAGCCGTGGAGCTGCACACCGGGCGCTACGCCGATGCACAAACCCCGAGCGAAGTGGCCGACGAGCTGCAGCGTATCGTCGATGGCGTGGCCTTTGGCGTGGGGCAGGGGCTGATCGTCAATGCCGGGCATGGCCTGCATTACCACAATGTCGAGGCGGTGGCGGCGATCAAGGGGATCAACGAACTGAACATCGGCCATGCGCTGGTGGCCCATGCCCTGTTCGTTGGCTTCAAGGCGGCGGTGGCTGAGATGAAGGCGTTGATCGTCGCGGCTTCGCGCTGATCCGTTGGTTGCCAGTGTCGGCCTCTTCGCGGGGCAAGCCCGCTCTTACAGGGAAGAGGCCGGCACTGGCAAGCCATTCATTCTGATCGAAACACCAGGGTAAACCGCGTTGGCCCAGCAGGGCTGCTGCAGACCTCGACCCGCCCCCCATGCAACTGCATGATCGACTTGACGATCGCCAGGCCCAACCCCGTCCCGCCTTCGAGCCGCGAACGCCCGGCACCCACCCGGTAGAAGCGTTCGAACAGCTGCGGCCAGTGTTCCTCGGCAATCCCCGGCCCCTGATTCTCCACCCACACTCGCACTTCGGCGCCCTGGCGTTCGATGCCCAGTTGCACGGCCTGCCCCTCGGCGCCATGGCGGATGGCATTGCTCAGCAGGTTGGACAGTGCCCGCTGGAACATCAACCGGTCGACCAACGCCGTTGCCCACCCCTGCAATCGCAGCTCGATGCCCTTGGGTTCGGCCGTGTAGGCGAACAACTCGCTGACCTGCGCCGCTTCATCGGCCAGCGCCAGCGGTTTGAGCAGCACCTGGGCCTGGGGTTGGCTGACCTGGGCGAGGAACAGCATGTCGTTGATGATGCGGTTGAGGCGGGTCAGTTCCTCGATGCTGTCTTCCAGCACTTCGCGGTAGTTCTCGCTCTGCCGTTCGCGGGCCAGGGTGACCTGGGCCTTGCCCATCAGGTTGCTCAACGGCGTGCGCAGTTCGTGGGCCAGGTCGTCGGAGAACTGTGACAGCTGGCGAACGCCCTGGTCGAGGCGTTCGAGCATGACGTTGATGCTGCGCGCCAGGTCCGCCAGTTCCTGGGGCAGGCCGGCCACGGGCAGGCGGTGCTGCAGGTCCTGGGCCGAAACCTGCCCGGCAATGCGGCGGAACCTGCGCAGCGGCTTGAGGCCGCGCTGCATCAGCCACCAGGCACCGGCGCCGATCAGTGCCAGCAGCAGCGGCAGCGCCAGCAGGGTGGAGTTGAGGTAGGCCTGGAGCAGGGCGTTGTCGTCTGCACGGTCGAGCGACATCATCACCCGCACCGGGGTGTCGTCGCGCAGGCGCATCAGCTGGGTGGCGGTGAGGATCTGCCGGCCGCTGCCGTCGCGCCACTGATGAAAGCCCAGGCGGGCGTCGGTGGGCAGCTCGCTGACCCGTGATTCAAGGGCCGGCCCCAGGCTGAGCAGGTGCGGGTGGCGGCCATCGAGGGCCAGCACGCTGAGGCTCAGGTTGTCGTGGCCCATCACCAGGTCGAGCAGCGGGTGGGCGCGGTTGCCCAGGTCTTCGTTGCGCAGGTCGACCCGCAGGTTGTGCGCTACCTGCATCATCTTGCGCGCCAGGTCCTTGCGCGCGCGGCTGTCCAGCTCATGGTCGAGGGCGAACACGGCCAGGCAGGCCAGCAACAACACCAGCGCGGCGCCCATCAGGGTGACGCCCAGGCCCAGGCGCAGCGACAGGCTGGCGTTTTTCACACGCGGGCCTCAAGCACGTAGCCGACGCCGCGCAGGGTGTGGATCAGCTTGTCGTCGAACGGGTCGTCGATTTTTGCCCGCAGGCGGCGGATCGATACCTCGACCACATTGGTGTCGCAATCGAAGTTCATGTCCCACACCAGCGAGATGATCTGCGTGCGTGACAGCACCTCGCCGCTTTGGCGCATCAGCAGGTGCAGCAGGGCGAACTCCTTGGCGGTCAGGTCGATACGTTGCCCGGCGCGATAGGCGCGGTGGCGGCCGGGGTCCAGCTCCAGGTCGGCGACCCGCAGGGTAGTCGGTTGCAGTTGCTGGTCGTTGCGCCGCAACAGGGTGCGGATACGGGCCAGCAGCTCGGGAAACTCGAACGGCTTGAGCAGGTAGTCGTCGGCGCCTAGGTCCAGGCCCTTGACCCGGTCGGCCAGGCGGCCGTGGGCGGTCAGCATCATGATGCGGGTGGCGGATTCGGCGCGCAGCCGCTGCAGGACCGTCCAGCCGTCGAGCTCTGGCAGGTTGACGTCGAGGATGACCAGGTCGTAGGGCTGCTGGCGCGCCAGGTGCAGGCCGTCGGTGCCGGTGTGGGCACAGTCGACCACGTAGCCGTTTTCGCGCAGGCCTTGGTGCAGGTAGTCGGCGGTTCGCAGTTCGTCCTCGATGATCAGCAGGCGCATGGGGCGGGCTCGGTGTGTTGGAAAGGGCGGGATTCTCAAGCCTGAAGGGGGTTGAGGGTCAAGGGGCGGGATGTTACGGAATGAGAATGGCCCGGCAACACCCGATCACATTGCAAGACTGTAATGCCCGCCTCACCTTGGTGTTAGCTGCCCTAGGGCAGGCTTGCCTTGTCAGATCGACTAACACGAGGCAAGCACGATGAACCTGAGCAAATACCTGCTGCTGGCGGCCATGGCCCTGGGCAGCGCCAGCGTCTACGCCGAAGGCGGCGCGGAACGTTCGAAGCAGTTCTGGGAGGCCTTCCGCCAGGACCAGGCACGCCTGTATGGCGACCAGCAGCAGGCCATCGCCGAGCGCGAGCGCAAGGCCCAGGCGAAAGCCCGCGAGGTGGCCAAGGATTGACGCCGGACGCCGCTGGCGCGACCCCAAACGCTATTTACGCGCCAGTAACGTGGCCCGGCGTGGCGCTGGCAAGCCTTCGATGGTTTTGCCATGGTCGTTGGGGTCGAGGAAGTCGCCCAGCGACTGGTAGCGCATCCAGTCGGTGCTGCGCTGTTCCTCGACGCTGGTGGTGCTCACGTCGACGCAGCGCACGTCGCTGAAACCGGCGCGGCGCAGCCAGCGCTCCAGGGCCGGAACAGACGGCAGGAACCAGACATTGCGCATCTGCGCATAGCGGTCCTCAGGCACCAGCACCTGGTTCTCGTCACCTTCGATCACCAAGGTTTCCAGCACCAGCTCACCGCCCTTGACCAGGCAATCCTTGAGCGCCAGCAGGTGCTCGATGGGCGAGCGGCGGTGGTAGAACACGCCCATGGAAAACACCGTGTCGAAACCTTCCAGGTTGGCTGGCAGGTCTTCAAGGGCAAACGGCAGGTGCCAGGCTGGCAGCTCGGGCAGGTACTGCTGCACGGCCTGGAACTGGCAGAAGAACAGCCAGTTGGGGTCGACGCCGATGACCATGTCGGCGCCGGCGCCGAGCATGCGCCACTGGTAGTAGCCATTGCCGCAGCCCACGTCGAGCACGCGCTTGCCCTTGAGGTTCAGGTGCGGGCCAACCCGCGACCACTTCCAGTCCGAGCGCCATTCGGTGTCCACGTGCACGCCGAACAGGTCGAACGGCCCCTTGCGCCAGGGCGACAGCCCCATCAGCGCCTGGCGCAGCTGGGCGCGGGTGGCATCGTCGCAGGCGCAATCCAGGCGCAGGCCGGTGGCCAGGTCGACGTCACTGGGCGTGAGCGCCGGCAGGGCGTCGAGGGCGCCGCGCCAGCGGTCGAGGTCGCCATGGCCTTTTTCCAGCTTGGCATCCAGTTGCGCTTGCAGGCCCTGGGACCAGGAAGCCAGGGGCGTACCCGCCAGGCGGCGGACGAGGGGGGAAAGATCGATCATGGCAGGGCTATCAGCGAGGCGAAGTTGAGGCATTGGAACCAGGGCACGACCTTGGTGAAACCGGCCGCGTGCAGGCGCTCCTTGTGCGCCTGCAGGGTGTCGGGCTTCATCACGTTCTCGATGGCACTGCGTTTCTGGGCGATTTCCAGTTCGCTGTAGCCATTGGCCCGCTTGAAGTCCAGGTGCAGCTCGTTGAGCAGGGTTTGCTCTTCGTCATCGGCGAAACGCAGTTTCTCCGAGAGGATCAGCGCGCCGCCGGGCAGCAGCGCCTGGTGGATGCGCGTGAGCAGCTCCAAGCGCTGCTCGGGGGCAATGAATTGCAGGGTGAAGTTCATTGCCACTACCGAGGCCGGCGCGAGCGGCAGGCTGAGGATGTCGGCCTCCAGCACTTGTACCGGCAGCAGTTCCTGGAACATCGAGTCCTGGGCGGTGAGGTATTGGCGGCAGCGCTCGACCATGGCCGCGGAGTTGTCCACGGCGATGACCTGGCAGCCGTCGCTGCGCACATGGCGGCGCAGCGCCTGGGTCACCGCCCCCAGGGAAGCCCCCAGGTCGTACAGTGCGGTGTTGGGCTGGGCGAAGCGCGCGGCCAGCACGCCGAGGTTCTCGACGATGGTCGGGTAACCGGGCACCGAGCGCTTGATCATGTCCGGGAACACGCGCACCACGTCTTCGTTGAACACGAAGTCGGGCACTTGCTCCAGGGGCTGGGCGAAAAGGCGGTCGGGTTGTTTGCTCACGGCGGGCTCGGTGCGGAAACGGGGGCGATATTCTAGCCAAATCAAGGGCGTAATGCCTATTTATCGGACTGCCGTCCTGCCAGGGGCGACGGGAGGGAGATTTCCCCGTTTAAAAGGTCTGACGACCGTTGCTGATGAATTCGTGACTACGCTGCTGTGCCTGCTGATTATAGCCCCGACCGGAAAAGCCTATCGTCGTCTTCTGCAGCGTGATGTAGGTAATTAACGGAGGCATTAGATGACTGAAATAACCCATCCTGAACAAAGGCTGTCCTTTCAGCAATTGAGCGAAGAGCAGCGCGCCCAGTATGTGCCGGAGCAAGTTTTTGATCTGCGAAAGAACGAGCCGGCCTTTATCTTCAATCGGGATAATCTGATCGCGATCAAGCGCTACGAAAAAGCGATTCGCAAACTTCCTACTGCTGATGCAGCCATCCCCGAATCCGTGATGAGCCTGGTGAGTGCCAGCAAGCAGGATATTGACGTTCTCTTTGACAACCTGCGCAAGCATGCCGATTCTTGGGACGGTGTGGAAGATGCTTGCAAGAGTTTGGGGGCGGATCTTCAAATTTTTGCAGAGACCTTGGTCGCTGAGGCGACTAAGTTGATTGCTCTGATCAAGACGATGGACACCTGGGATGCCACTGCCGGCCAGCACGCTATTGAGCTGCCAGTGAGGGACGGCGAGACCTTCAAGCAGGCC
Organism: Pantoea sp. Tr-811; assembly: GCF_011752535.1. Taxonomy (NCBI): domain Bacteria; kingdom Pseudomonadati; phylum Pseudomonadota; class Gammaproteobacteria; order Enterobacterales; family Erwiniaceae; genus Pantoea; species Pantoea sp. Tr-811. Next base: position 116,581 of record NZ_VWXJ01000003.1, on the reverse strand, counting down.
GTTGCACGGCACATGGGCGTCATTCGCGAAGAAATTGCCTACAAGCGCAAGAGTATTCAGCATGTAAAACAACTGGTCGATCACTTCGGCGACGCCATCAGCGAAAACTTGCTACCGATGGCGCGCGGTTTAAGAGACAAAATGCTGCACAGCCAGTTCACCGAGGCGCTGACACAGTTAGATGCCAAACTCACGGTGTTGGACAGCGAGATACAAAAAAAACTCGATGAATACAAAAGTTTGGTCGGCCTGTCTTTTACCGGCCTGGTGTTTGGCCCCCTCGGATTGGCGATCACCGGTGGTATTTATGGCAAGCAAGCGGAGGCAGTGCGGGCTGAAAAAAACAAAAAAATCCGCGAGCGCAGCGAGTTGGTCGAACAAAAGTCCAAGTTGCAGGACTACTTCCCGATCATTGAGAAAGTCACTACGGACATCGCTGACATGGCATTTCGCTTGGTCGACGTGCGCACGGCTACTGCCAACTTGGAGGACGTCTGGGTACTGCTGGATGCCTATGCGAAGAATTCGCAGAGGCGCGCAGAGGCCGTTTCAACCAATCATGATGTCAAGCGCTTCGTCGAGCAATTCGAGCGAGTGATCAATCCATGGAAAAACATTCAAGGTATCTCAAAAGATATCTCAAAATTGTTCAATGAGACGTTGATAGATTTTGAAAGGAAGTTCCAAAATGGTAAATGAAACGCGTAGCCTGCCAGATGTAAACGTGATGACCCAGGCCGAGGATAAAATCCGCACGCTTTATCACGGTCATACAGCAACTGTTCTACCGGCGGTACGGGAACGCCTGCTCGACCTCGCCTCCTTGGTAAAAGCCGGAAACGACACGCTGCGAGAAAGTGTGCTTTCCAGTCTGGTTTCGCTGAACCTGGAGTTTGACCAATATCCGGCGTCGGAAGAGGACGATCTTCTGCGCCTGCGGCAGAGCGTGGCGGCCGACATGGCGCAAGTGGTCCTGGCGGCCGAGCGTGTGCAGGGCTACCGCGACCCGAATATCGCCGCTTTGAAGGCGGAACAGGGGAAGGTTGTGTTGCAGGTTCAAACTTCCATTGACGCCCAGAAAGCGCTTGTCGCCGCCCAAGAGGCTCGCCTGAAGGAGATAGACGCTTTACTCCAGACCCTGGAGAAGCCATCTGTAACCCAAGCACTGCGCGGCTTGCTGCCTGAACCGAAGGATATCGAAGTGGTTATCGGCACCCTCAAGGATCCAACGGTAAGTCCGGAGTTGCTGAAGGCTGCCCTCGAAAATCTCAATAAGCACCTGGATCTTCTTGAACAGGGGCGCAAACTGTCCGACGTGTTCATGAGCCGCCGTCGTCTCGGTGAGGCGTTGAATGAGCAACGCATTACTTTGGAGCAGATCCGACTGCAGTTGTCGAAGGAACAGGCTGGACAACGGCAATATGAAAGCATTGAGCAACTGCTGGCCGAGCGACAGACCTGGTTGCAGCAGGTGAGCCGGTTCTGTGACAGTTGGAAGGCACTGTCGCAAACCGTCGCTGCAGCCACACAGCCCTCTGCGCTTAAATCTGCACTTGAAGAGGTCCGCGACTACCTGGTATCGGTGCGCCGCGCCATCGAGGCCGTGTGAAATCGCTCAATCAACCCTGACTTTGCAATCGAACGTCTGCACCGGTTGCACCTGCGATGCCCAAGGCTGCTGATACACCAGTATCAAGTGGCCTTCGCCGGCGCCATGAGCTTGGAAGCGCCAGGTCGAAAGCCCGGCCTCGCCCACGATGTCAGCGTCCTCGGGGGCGCTGTACACCTCGGGGCCAAGGCCCTTGAGGACATTGGACGCTGGGTTCTGAACCCGCCAGCGGTAACCGGTGGACGGGTTGCTGGGCAGGGTCAGGGTGAGGGTCTGGCCGACCTGCAGGCGCTTGGGGCATTCGCTTTCGGCGTCCAGTTCGACATTCGGTTGCGGCTGCTGGGCGCAGGCGGCGAGCAGGGCGAGGCTCAGGGGAACGAGCAGACGGGGGGCGGTCATGGTGGCTCCGAAGGCTGGCGATGGCCTGAGGATAACCGATGATCGAGGGGTTTTGTGTTGTGGCTGCTGGCTTATTCGCGGGGCAAGCCCGCTCCTACAAGAGCGGGCTTGCCCCGCGAAGAGGCCGGCACTGGCTAGAACAGAACCTTGGCCACGTCGGCGAAGCGCTTGGCGAAATGCACGGTCAGGCCTTCACGCAGGTAGTCCGGCAGCTCCTCGAAGTCCCCGCGGTTAGGTTCGGGCAGGATCAGTTCGAAAATCTTCTGCCGCCGCGCCGCAATCACCTTCTCGCGCACCCCACCAATGGGCAGCACCTGGCCGGTCAGGGTCAGCTCGCCGGTCATGGCCACGCCTTTCTTCGGCGCTTGGTCGCGGGCCAGCGACAGCAAGGCACTGGCCATGGTGATGCCGGCACTCGGGCCATCCTTGGGCGTGGCGCCTTCGGGAACGTGCAGGTGAATGAAAGCTTCGTTGAAGAAGCCTGGGTCGCCGCCGTACTGCTTGAGGTTGGAGCTGACATAGCTGTAGGCGATTTCGGCAGACTCCTTCATCACGTCGCCCAACTTGCCGGTGAGCTTGAAGCCGCGGTTCAGGGTGTGGATGCGGGTGGCCTCGATCGGCAGGGTGGCGCCGCCCATGCTGGTCCAGGCAAGGCCAGTGATCACGCCCTTGCCGGCCAGCACCTGTTCACTGCGAAACACCGGCATGCCCAGGGCGGCTTCAAGGTCCTTGTTGCCGATTTTAAGCTTCGCCTGTGGGTCGTCCAGCAGCTTGACCACGGCCTTGCGCACCAGCTTGCCCAGCTGTTTTTCCAACTGGCGCACACCGGCTTCGCGGGCGTAGCCGTCAATCACCGTGCGCAGGGCGCTGTCGCTGATGCTCAGGCTGGTCTTGGCCACACCGGCCTTGTCCAGCTGCTTGGGCCACAGGTGGCGCTTGGCGATGGCCAGTTTCTCTTCGGTGATGTAGCCAGAGAGGCGAATCACTTCCATGCGGTCGAGCAGCGGGCCGGGAATCGAGTCCAGGGTATTGGCGGTGCACACGAACAGGACCTTGGACAGGTCCAGGCGCAGGTCCAGGTAATGGTCGAGGAAGTCGACGTTCTGTTCCGGGTCGAGGGTTTCCAGCAGCGCCGAGGCCGGGTCGCCCTGGTAGCTCTGGCCCATCTTGTCGATCTCGTCGAGCATGATCACCGGGTTCATCACCTCGACCTCCTTCAGCGCCTGCACCAGCTTGCCCGGCTGGGCGCCGATGTAGGTGCGGCGGTGGCCCTTGATCTCGGCCTCATCGCGCATGCCGCCGACGCTGAAACGGTAGAACGGCCGGCCAAGCGACTCGGCGATGGACTTGCCGATGCTGGTCTTGCCCACCCCGGGCGGGCCGACCAGCAGCACGATGGAGCCGCTGATTTCACCCTTCCAGGCGCCCACGGCGAGGAATTCGAGGATGCGTTCCTTGATGTCGTCCAGGCCTGCATGGTGTTGGTCCAGCACTTTGCGCGCATGCTTGAGGTCGAGCTTGTCCTTGCCGTACACGCCCCAGGGCAGGGCGGTGGCCCATTCCAGGTAGTTGCGGGTAACGGCGTACTCAGGCGAGCCGGTTTCGAGGATGGCCAGCTTGCCCATTTCCTCGTCGATGCGCTTTTTCGCCTGGTCGGGCAGGGTCTTGCCTTGCAGGCGCTGCTGGAATTGTTCCAGGTCGGCGCTGCGGTCGTCCTTGGTCAGGCCCAGCTCCTGCTGGATGACCTTGAGTTGTTCCTTGAGGAAGAATTCGCGCTGGTGCTCGCCGATCTGCCGGTTCACCTCGGCGGAAATCTCGTTCTGCAGGCGCGCCACTTCGACTTCCTTGCGCAGCATCGGCAGCACTTTTTCCATGCGCTTGAGCATGGGCACGCAGTCGAGCACTTCCTGCAGCTGGTTGCCGGTGGCGGAGGTAAGCGCGGCGGCGAAGTCGGTGAGCGGCGATGGGTCGTTGGGGCTGAAGCGGTTGAGGTAGTTCTTCAGCTCTTCGCTGTACAGCGGGTTGAGCGGTAGCAGCTCCTTGATCGCGTTGATCAGGGCCATGCCGTAGGCCTTCACTTCGTCGGTGGGCTCGGCAGGCTGGCGCGGGTACTCGACTTCGACCAGGTACGGTGGGCGGTGGTGCTTGAGCCAGGTGCGGATGCGCACGCGGGTCAGGCCCTGGGCGACGAACTGCAGCTTGCCGTTCTCGCGGCTGGCGTGGTGCACCTTGACCAGGGTGCCGTATTCCGGCAGCGCCTTGGTGTCGAAGTGGCGGTGGTCTTCTGGCGGCGTGTCCATGAAGAACAGCGCCAGCGAGTGGTGCTCGGTCTTGGCCACCAGGTCGAGGGTTTCGGCCCAGGGCTCTTCATTGACGATCACCGGCAGCACTTGCGCGGGGAAGAACGGGCGGTTGTGAATCGGGATCACATAGACCTTGTCCGGCAGCTGTTGGCCGGGCAGGGCGAGGGCGTGGCCGGTATCGGCCTTGGCATCGAGGTGTTCGACTTCGCTGTGTTCGTCGGGTTGTTCCGGGAAATCCTGCTGGTCGCTCATGGGGCACCTGCGTGAATGACTATGGTGCTTAGATGGGGCGGGGGGGGATGGGTTTCAATGGTAGATGAAGGGCGCGGGGAGGGTTTCATCTTTGCTGGCCAGTGCCGGCCCTTCGCGGGGCAAGCCCGCTCCTACAGAGGTACGCGATCCTCTGTCGGCGCGGGCTTGCCGGTGGATGTTACTCGGCCAATTTGTAAGCGATGATGTAATCGCCCATCTTGGTGCCCAGCGAGCCGTGGCCGCCGGCGACGATCAGCACGTACTGCTTGCCGTCCTTGCCGGTGTAGGTCATCGGCGTGGCCTGGCCACCCGCTGGCAGGCGGGCCTTCCACAATTCCTTGCCGTTGTTCACGTCATAGGCACGCAGGTACTGGTCGAGGGTGCCGCTGAGGAAGCCGACGCCGCCTGCGGTGACGATCGAGCCGCCCATGCTCGGTACGCCCACTGGCATGCCGATCGGCACCGGGGTGCTGTCACGGGTGGTGCCGTTCTTGCGCTTCCACACCACCTTGTTGGTGAACAGGTCGATGGCGGCCACGTAGCCCCAGGCCGGCGCCTGGCACGGAATGCCGATGGGCGACATGAACGGGTGCATGATGACCGCGTAGGGTGCGCCAGTGTTCGGCTGCACGCCGCTGGTTTCGCTTTCGCGCTTGCTGCCGGCGGCAACCTGTTCGCGTGGCACCATCTTCGACACGAAGGCCATGTAGTTGGGCGAGGTGAACAGCAGTTGGCGCACCGGGTCGACCGACACGCTGCCCCAGTTGAACACGCCGACGTTGCCTGGGTAGACCAATGAGCCCTGCTCGGACGGCGGGGTGTACTGGCCTTCGTAACGCAGTTCGCGGAACTGGATGCGGCACAGCATCTGGTCGAACGGCGTGGCGCCCCACATGGCCTGTTCGGTCAGGTCCGGGCCCAGCAGGTTGAGGTCGGAACGGGCCTGGGTCGGTGCGGTGTGGTCACCCTTGACCGCGCCTTGCGGGGTGGGGATTTCACGAATCGGCACGATCGGCGTGCCGTCGCGGCGGTCGAGCACGTACAGGCTGCCCTGCTTGGTCGGCACGATGATCGCAGGCTTCACGCCGTCCTTGGTTTTCAGGTGTACCAGGGTCGGTTGGCTGCCAACGTCCATGTCCCACAGGTCGTGGTGGGTGAACTGGTAGTTCCAGCGGGCCTTGCCGGTGGCCAGGTCCAGGGCGACCACGCCTGCGCTGTATTTTTCGGCGCCTGGGGTGCGGTCGGCGCCCCATTGGTCGGGGGTCTGGTTGCCCAGCGGCAGGTAGACCATCCCCAAGTCTTCGTCGACGCTGGCCAGCGACCACATGTTGGCCGAGTTGCGGCTGTACTGCTTGCCCGGTGCCAGTGGCTTGGTGTCGTCTGGGTTGTTGCTGTCCCAGTTCCACACCAGGCGGCCATCGTGCACGTCGTAGGCGCGGATCACGCCGGACGGCTCGTTGGTCGACTCGTTGTCGGTGACGTGGCCACCGATGATGACCAGGCTGCGGGTGATGGCCACCGGCGAGGTGGAGTAGTAGCCGCCTGCGGTGAACGGGCCGATGCCGGTGGTCAGGTCGATTGCGCCCTGGTTGGCGAAGCCTTCGCAGACCTTGCCGGTGTCGGCGTTGATGGCGATCAGGCGGGCATCGGCGGTGGGCAGGTAGAGGCGGCGCGGGCAGGCCTGGGCCACGGCCTGGCCTGCATCGGTTACCTTCGGCGCCGGGCTGCCGTCACGGCTGACGTAGCTGTTCTCGTCGTAGTACGAGACGCCGCGGCAGGTCATGTGGGCGAAGCCCTTGAAGGTGCCGACCGGGGTCTTGATCTGCGGGTCGTAGCGCCAGATTTCGGCGCCGGTGTCCGGGTCCAGGGCCAGCACCTTGCTGTGGGCGGTGCAGGCATAGAGCATGCCGTTGGCCTTGAGCGGGGTGTTCTCGTTGGTGAGCTCCACCGGGTCGTTGGCGGTGGGCAGGTCACCGGTGCGAATGCGCCAGGCCTCTTCAAGGCGGTAGGCGTTCTGCGGGGTGATCTGGCGCAGCGGCGAATAGCGGTCGCCGTGCTCGGTGCGGCCGTAGGCCTGCCAGTCGCCGTCCGGCATGGCCGGCGCGGCGCTGCCCATTTCGCTGTTGTCGCGGCCCAGTTCGCCGAACACTTCACCGGGGTGGGTGAACTGGCTGCCCACGGCGCTGGCGCCAGAGGCCAGCACGGCAACGCTCAACAGTGCGGTGTTGAGCCCGGCTGCCGGGCCGATCAGCGGGCGCCGTGCCCAGGGCAGCAGCAAGACCACGCCGATGGCGAACCAGATGGCCAGGCGCGGCACCAGTTGCCACCAGTCCAGGCCCACCTCCATCAGGGCCCACGCAGTGCTGCCCAGCAGCACCAGGCCGTACAGGCCCAGGGCGAGGCGACGCTGGGCCACCAGCAGGGCGCCCGCCACGGCAAAGCCGATCCCGGCGACCAGGTAGTACAGCGATCCGCCCAGCTGGCTCAGCTTGATGCCGCCGGCCAGCAGGGCCAGGCCCATCAGCAACAGCAACACGCCCATCAGGCGGGGTAGCCAGCGGGTTCCAGGGTTGGCACCGTCAGTGCTCATCTTAGGTTCTCCGTTCAGTGCAAGGGGTTAGAAAGTGCTTTGGATCTTCAGGCCGCCGACCACGGCGTCGTCGACCTGCGACACCCCGCCCGGATGGCGGATGTACTGCAGGTTCGGGCGCACCGTGAGCCAGTCGGCCAGGTGAATGCCGTAATAAAGTTCGGCGCTGTACTCGGTGTCTTGCACCGGCAGGTAGCCCGGGTTGTCGTAGTCGTCCAGGCCGGCCGCCTGGTTGGCCAGGCGGGCGTTCTTGCGGTAGGCGGGGTTGGCGTGCACGCGGGCGACGGCAAAGCCGATATCGTCCTTGGCGCGGGCATCGAAGGGGCCTTTGTACACCAGCCCTGCCTGTAGGTAGTTGTCGATGACATTGGTCTTCTTGTCATGCACCGTGGCGTTGGCGAAAAGGCTCAGGCCGCGGGACTGGTCGGAGGCCTGCGAGGTCACCTGCTGCTGCGCGCCGAGCCACATGCCGTGCTTGCTCGAACTGCTGCGGTAGGCGGCGCCGCTGATGGCTGCCGGTTGGCCGTTGCTGTCCTTGAGAACATCCTGTGCCTTGGCATTACTGTAGTAGTAGCCGGCGCGATATTCCCCTTTCAGACCTTGGATGCGCGGGCTCCATACCAGTTCGATCGGCATCACCGCGCCCTGGGTGCCACTGCCGCTGAGCTTGAAGCCGTTGCCGGACTCAAGGTTGGAGGGGTTCTGCTCGTACACGCCAACCTGGGCGTACAGCTCGGGGCTGAGGTTGTACTTGGCCCGCAGGGCCCACTGGCTGACCGGCCAGTTGTACCAGATGCCACCCACCCAGTTGCCCACCTGGGAGCCGCAGAAGGCCAGGTTCTGGAAGTCGCAGGGGAAGCTGTTGAAGTCCTCGCCTTCGCCGAAGCGGCCGAATTTCACATCCAGGGCGCCGTCGAAGTATGTCTGCTTGATCCACAGCTGGGTCAGCCGCCAGGTTTCGCCACGGCCCCAGACTTCCTGGGCAGAGGTGAAGCCGCCGACGCGCGGGTCGTTGATGCGGTCGTTGCTGATGTTGTCGCCATGGCGCTCGGTGACCGTCAGCTGGAACTCGGTGGCATCCCAACCCAGGATTTTCTGCAGGTCCAGGTGGCTGCCAAAGGTGAACTGGTCGCTGTAGCGCGCGGTGCGGTCATGGTCGTAGCCGCCGTGCAGGTTGCTGCCCATCTCGCCGGTGTAGCCGAGGGTGAAGTCGTAGCCTTTTTCCAGCAGGGCGGTGCGGTTGCCGCCCCAGTCGCCGAACATCCAGGGGGAATCCTTGGCGAAGGGTTCGCTTGCACTGGCAGTGTTCGGCAGGCTGGTGGCGAGGGCGATCAATGCCAGGCCGGTGTAGCGGGTTTTGGGCAGTTGGAACATGAGATAGCGCTATCTTCTGATTATTGAGCAAATGCCTAGCGCACCGGGGAGCGGGCTCTTCGGTGGAAATGGCAAAAGGGAATGCTGGGTGAAGCGATTCAGCTTGCGGCGGGGAGGATATAGCGGACGTTGAAATAAAAAAAGACAAATTGTCGCAGGGGATTGTTGCAGGTTTGGCAACAGTGGTTATCCCTTCGCGGGCAAGCCCGCTCCCACAGGGTACTGCACAGGTTTCAATGGCAGTGCAGTAGCGCTGGGAGCGGGCTTGCCCGCGAAGGACAAAAACCCATCAGAAGGTTGTACGCAGCCCTACTTCAACGCTACGCCCTGGCGCCGGGGCGATGTCGCGCAGGATCGAGCTGGCATAGCGCACGGTCTGGTCGGTCAGGTTCTCCCCGCGCACGAACGCCAGCCACTGGCTCTGGCCGATGTCGAAGCGGTAGCCGACACTGGCCCCCAGGGTGGTGTAGCCATCGGTGCTGGTTTCGTTTTCAGGCTTGCGGTGCTGCGCCGCGGCATGTTCCACCTCGACCCGTGCCTGCCAGCGGTCCAGTTCCCAGACCAAGGCGCTGTTCAGGCGCAGTGGCGCGATACGAGGCAGCGGCTCGCCGCTGTCGAGGTTCTTGGCCCGGGTGTAGTCGCCCGAAAGCTCCAGGGCAAAGCTGCCGTAGCGGTTCTCCACCAGCTTCCAGCGGTCCTGCGCCTCGATGCCGTAGAAGCGTGCACGCACGCCCTCGTAGCGGTATTCGGGGATGTCGCCGTCCTCGCCTTCGCGCAGGTTGCCCGTGCCGATCAGGCCGATGTAGTTGTTGAAGTGGCTGTAGAACACCCCCACGCTGCCCTTGTGGGTGCCATTGTCGAAACGCAGGGCCAGGTCGCTGGAAATGGCCTTTTCCTTGTTCAGGCTGGCATCACCCAGCTCGAAGGCGCCGGTGGCCACGTGGGCACCGTTGGCATACAGCTCATAGAAGGTGGGGGCCCGCTCGGTGTAGCCCAGGTTGGCGGCCAGCGACCAGATCGGGTCAAGTTGATACACCGCTCCCGAAGACAGGCTGAACGCGTTGAAGCTGCTGGCGCTGTCGGCGTCGACGAAGTTCTCGTTGCCCTTGGCGTCGGGGTCGACACGGGTGTGTTCGATGCGCGCGCCCAGGCTCAGGTTCAGGCGCTCGGTGGCTTGCCACTGTTCAAGCATGAACAGCGCCAGGCTGTCGGTGTCGGTTTGCGGCACGAAGGCTTCTTCGCCCAGGGCCGAGAATTCGTTGCGGCTGACCTGCGCACCGATCACCCCTTCCAGCGGGCCCAGCGGCTGGTGGCGGGCTTCGATACGGGCCTCGTAGCCTTTGTTCTTGAACGTGGTGCCGACTTCGCCGTCCTCGATTTCGCGGTGCTCGTAGTCGGTGTAGCCGGCGTCGAGTTTCACCGAGCTGAATGGGCCGTCCAGGTCACGGATTTCCGAGGCGAAGGCGTAGTGGTCCTGTTTCATGTCCAGGCGCACGCCGGACTCGGCCACCGAGCCGTAGTTGCTGTCGTAACGGCTGTACGACAGGCCGGCATAGCCATGCTCCCAGTTGTAGGAACCGCCGATTGCGCCCCCGTCCTGGCGGCCGTCGCTGTTTTCCAGGCGATGGCGGCTGCCCGGCTCGTCGGCATCGCGCACCTTGCTGCTGCGGGCGTAGCCAGGGATGCGCAGGTCGTTGAACTGGCGGCTGTTGGCGTCCAGGTGCAAGGCGAAGGTGCCGTCGCCGGCTTCGAGCTTGCCGGCGCTGCTGCGGGTGGTGTCGGCGCCGCCGTAGCGCAGTTCACCGGCCCCGTGGATGCCGTCGATGGGCGAATCGGGGATGCGGTTGTCGAAGGTGTTGATGACGCCGCCGATGGCATTGCCGCCGTACAGCAACGCGGCCGGGCCACGCACGATCTCGACCCGGTCGACGTTGACCGGGTCCAGCGGTACGGCATGGTCGTAGGACAGCGACGAGGCATCCAGGGCGCCGACGCCGTTGCGCAGGATGCGGATACGGTCGCCATCCAGGCCACGGATCACCGGGCGGCTGGCGCCTGGGCCGAACCAGGTGGAACTGATGCCGGGCTGCTTGTTCAGGGTTTCACCCAGGCTGCCGTGCTGCTGTTGCAGCAGGTCGTCACCTTCGAGCACGGTGCTGGGCGCGGCCAGCTGGCTATTGCCCAGCGGGTTGGCGGTAATGACCTGGGGGTCGAGTTCCACTGCCTGGCTGGGCGAGGAGGCCAGCCACAGGGCGATGGCGAGGGGGGAGAGGCGAAGCGGAATGTGCAACATGGGGATGAGGCGTTCCTTGGCAGATGCTTTTGTGTTGTTACTGTATAACATCACTATTTCATCACAGAGGTTTTGCGCCTGGCCAGTGCTTTTTCCGAAGGCTTCACCCATCCCACCTGCCACTACACTCGTGTAAGGTGCGCATCTTTCCTACGGAGCACTGGCATGAGCACGGCCCAACACAACGCGCTGCACGGCAAAACCCTCGAACAGATCCTTACCGAGCTGGTGGCGCACTACCAATGGCAGGGCCTGGCCGAGCGCGTGGACGTGCGCTGCTTCAAGAGCAACCCGAGCATCAAGTCGAGCCTGACCTTCCTGCGCAAAACGCCCTGGGCGCGGGAAAAGGTCGAGCAGCTGTACGTGAAGCTGCAGCGCCAGGCCTGAGATGGCCCAGCGTCCATGGCTGAGCGCAATGGCGCTGCTGGGCTGGTTCGCCCTGGCGGTGCAGGTTTACCTGGTGCTGCTGGCGCGCTGGCAGGAGCAGGCCAGCTTGATCGGTGGGCTGGTGAACGTGTTCGGCTATTTCACCGTGCTGACCAATACCCTGGTGGCAACGGTGCTCAGCTATGCCGCATTTGGCCGCGAGTCCGGCGCCCGGCGTTTCTTCCTGTCGCCGTCGGTGAGTTCGGCGGTGGCTGCCAGCATCGTGCTGGTGGCGCTGGCCTACAGTGTGCTGCTGCGCCACCTGTGGCAGCCGCAGGGCTGGCAGTGGTTGGCCGATGAGCTACTGCACGACGTGATGCCGGCGTTGTTCGTGCTGTACTGGTGGTTCGAGGTGCCCAAGGGCAGCCTGCGCATGTGGCACCTGGTGTTGTGGGCGCTGTACCCGCTGGTGTATTTCGCCTATGCGCTGTGGCGGGGGAATGAGATCGGGTTGTATGCCTACCCGTTCATCGATGTGGCGCGCCTTGGGTATGGGCAGGTGATGCTCAATGCCTTGGGGGTGTTGGCGGGGTTCTGGGGGATCGGGCTGGTGCTGCTGGGGTTGGATCGGTGGCGGGGGCGTTGGAGGTTGGGGTGACCTGGGCCGGCCCTTTCGCGGGGCAAGCCCGCTCCTACAAGCGCATTCCTTTGTAGGAGCGGGCTTGCCCCGCGAAAGGGCCGGCCCAGGAAAGCGCCGATCACTCGTCGTCGGCAGTTCCATCGGCGCGCCAATAGGCCGCCGCTTTCAACGCATCCTCTGCCACGCCCTTGTCCAGCAACAGCGCCTTGGCCTGGCGGGTCAGCGACTTCTCCAGCGCTACCCAGCTGTACAGCTTGCCCGATGGCAATGCCAACCCTTGCAGCAACGCCAGCAGGTCTTCATCGCGCTTGACCCAGCGCACTTCCACTTCGGCCTTGCTCGGCAGTGGCTGGCGCTCCTGTTCATCTTCGATCTGGATCACCGCCAGCACCCGCCGCCCGGCTGGCAGTTCCTCAAGGCGCCGGCCAATGGCCGGAATGGCCGTTTCATCACCCACCAGCAGGTAGCTGTCGAAAATATCCGGCACCACCAGCGACGCCCGCGGCCCGGCGATGTTCAGGGTGTGCCCCGGCGCCGCCTGGGCGGCCCAGGTGGAGGCAGGGCCGTCGCCGTGCAGCACGAAGTCGATGTCCAGTTCGTTGTTCACCAGGTCGATGCGCCGTGGCGTGTACTCGCGCATGGTTGGCCGGGCGCCGCCATCGCGGCCCAGGTTGCGGGCGTCGATGGCCTGCTGCTGTTCGGCGGTTTCGGCGAACAGCAACTTGACGTGGTCGTCGCTGCCCACGCTGGTGAAGCCCTGCAGTTCCTCACCGCCAAGGGTGATGCGGCGCATGCGTGGTGTCAGGTCGGTCACCCGCAGCACGTGCAGGCGACGTTGGCGGATTTCGTGGTTGACGCGGTGGATGGTGTCACTCATGGGGATTCTCCCTGACTGGATCGGCCGGCCCGCAGGCGATGGCCTTGGCAGTGTCGTTGAGCAGGTTGCGTACCCGTTCGATTTCTTCCGGTGTCCAGCGCCCGCTGTGCATGTGCAGGGCGTGGCGCAGGTTGCCGACGGCTTCGTGGATTTCAGGTGGCCGGTCATGGCCGCGCAGGGCGCGCTTGCTCACTTCGATGCGCATGCGCACACCGTCGAGGGCGACCGCCTGGTCGTCCAGCGCCTTGCGGCCGGCGGCGGTGATGGCGTACAGGCGCTTGCTGCCGTGAACCTGCCCGGCGATCAGCTCGGCTTCCTCAAGGAAGTTGAGGGTGGGGTAGATCACGCCCGGGCTTGGGCTGTAACTGCCGTCGAACAGGCCTTCGATCTGGCGGATCAGGTCGTAGCCGTGGCCCGGTTGCTCGGCCAGCATCGACAGCATCAGCAGCTTCAGGTCGCCCGGGGCGAAAACCCGTGGGCCGCGCTCGCCGCGGGCGGGGCGACGGTCGAAGGGGTCATGGTGGGAATGGTCGCGCATCAGCAGGCTCCCTGTGTTTAGATATATCGAAAGATATTACTCAAGATATATCTAAACACAAGCCTCTAAATGCCGATGATTATCATCTACGTTTTAGATGAGTCGCTTCCGGCCTCGGGCCCAGGTGCGGGCATGGCCACTTCCGGCGGCTTGCACTCGTTCGGGTTGCCCGGCTGCAGGTACGGCATCAGGATCGGCGCCATGCCCTTGAGCACCTGCACCGGCAGCGCCGAGGTGAACTTGAAGGCCTCGGCCGAGCGCCCGGGCACGAACGCGGTCAGGGTGCCGAAATGGTTCTCGCCAAGGAAGAACACGAAGGTGGCCGTGCGGTTCAGCGAGCGCGAGCCGATCAACCGGCCGCCGGCGCCAAAGCTCTCGATGCGGTTGTCGCCGGTCCCGGTCTTGCCGCCCATCACCAGGGGCGTGCCGTCGTTGAGCTTGAAGCTGCCGGAAATGCGCCGCGCGGTGCCGGCATCGACCACCTGCGACATGGCCCCCTTGAGCGCCCGCGCCACTTCCACCGGCAAGATCCGCACGCCCCGGTCCGGGTCGCTGACCAGCTTGGTTTCGTAGGGCGTGTTGGCGGCAAAGTGCAGGGTGTCGATCCGCAGGGTAGGCAGGCGCACGCCATCGTTCTGGATGATGCCCACCAGCTCCGACAATGCGGCCGGGCGGTCGCCGGAACTGCCGATGGCCGTGGCCAGCGACGGCACCAGGTGGTCGAACGGGTAGCCCACGCGCTTCCAGCGCTGGTGAATGTCCAGAAACGCCTCGATCTCGACCATGGTGCGAATGCGGCTGTCACGCGCGCCCTGGTAGCGGCTCTTGAACAGCCAGCCATACACCTCCTGGCGTTCGAAGCGGCTGGCGTTGACCATTTCGGTCAAGGTCGAAGACGGGTTCCTCAGCAGGTAGCCGAGCAGCCACAGGTCCAGCGGGTGAACCTTGGCGATATAGCCCTGGTCGGGCAGGTCGTATTTACCGGGGCCGTAGGCCTCGTACATTTCCGCCAGCTTGCCATCGGTGAGTTTGCCCACGGCCAGCTTGTCATCCTTGCTGTGGGCGCGCACGAAGGCGTTGAAGGTTTCCTGCCCAGCCTCCGGGAACAGGTAGCGGTGCACCGCGGCCAGGCGTTGCGGGGTGGCGCGCATGCTGTCGAGGAAGGTATCCAGGCGCTGCTGCGAGGTTTTGCGCTGGTATTTCTTCCAGAAACGCATCAGGTAGCTGGTGCCTTCCTTGTCGGCGAAGCGCGCCAGGTACTCCTGGCGGCGCGGGTCGTTGTCGTCCTTGAGCAGCGGCACCCGGTTGAACGGCTGCTGGTAGGTGAAGTACCGCACCAGGTCACGCATCAGGCGAATGAACGGCAGGTTGATCGACTCGCGCAGGGCGTCCTTGAGGGTTGGATTGCGGTTGTTGTCTTCCTTGCGGAAGTTGTTGAACACGTGCATGCCGCCGCCGGTGAAGAAGGCCTCGCCGGTATTGGCCGAATACTTGCGCTCCAAGGCGGCGTCGAGCATGGCGTCGAGGCTCTGGTTCTTGCTGTTCTGCTCCAGCCATTCCAGCGACCACTGGGTGATGCGGTCGAGTTCGGCGACGTCGACCTTCTTCAGTTCGGCAGCAGGCTTGCCGGCATACTTGTCGTGCAGTTCGGCGATGATTTCCAGGTAGGTAGTCAGCACCCGCAGTTTGGCCGTCGAGCCCAACTCCAGCTTGCTGCCTTCGTTGATATCGAAGGGCTGGTTGGTGCTGTCGGTCTGCACCCGCACCCGCGAGCCATCGGCGGTGCGTTCGAACAGGGTAAAGCTGTAGCTGACCTGGTCGGTGGTCTTGGCGGTGAGCAGGCGCTCGCCGATCAGGCCGATCTTCGCCGCGAATTCCGGGTCGGCCAGGTTTTTCAGGTACTGGCTCACCTGCACCTGCAGGTCGGCCTGCAAGGTGCTGGTGGCCGAAACGTCCAGGCGGTCCAGGTCGTACAGCGGGCGGTTGAGCATCGCCGCCAGGCGGTTGCGCGCCAGGCTGATGCCCTTGTTGGTGATGATCGGCACGATGGTCGGCTGCGCCACCCAGTCGCGGTACACCGCCTTGCTGGCCAGCGCCGCGTCGGCCAGCGGCTGGTCGATGACCTTGTTCGCGGCCAGCACGCGGATGTGCGAGTCGGTGAGTTCGGCCAGCTCGACCCGGCCCTTGGACAGGTAATGCGATGGCCGCCGCTGGGCGATCATCAGCGACAGTACCTGGCGCAGGGCCAGGCCCCGCGCGGCCATGCTGTCGGGGTCGCTGGTAGTGGCCGTCAAGGCCTGGTTGACCTGGTCGAAATCAGCGCCGTACCACACCCGCAGGCCTTCGGCCATGCCATGCACCTCACCATGCCCAGGCACGGCCGAGAGCGGCACGCTGTTGAGGTAGTCACGCACGATCCGCTCACGCGCCTCGGTGGTGTCCGGGCCGCCCTGGTAGGCGCGCACGCTGGCCGAAATCATCTGGCGGATCTTCTCGGCGCCAGACACGGTCAGCCCGTCGGGCGAGTGGCGGTACTTTTCCAGCTGGGTGGCCAAGGTACTGCCGCCAGCGGATTGGCCGGGCAGGGCCAGGTACTTGGCCACCTGGCTGTAGGCGGCCTTGGCGAAACGCGGCCAGTCCACGGCCGGGTTGTTCTTCGGGTCCTGGGTGTCGAGCAGGTCGCGGTTCTCGATGAACAGCAGGCTGTTGACCATCACCGGTGGGATCGAGGCGAAATCGGGGTACAGGTGTTGCGGGTAGTTGTATTGATACAGCGTATCGCCCCGGCAATCGGTGATCGACAGGCCCGCCTGGATCTTCTCGATATAGGGCACGAACAGGCCATGTTCGGCGTAACTCATCAGTGCCGGGGAAAACTGCACTTGCTGGCTGATGAGGTAGTCGCGCTTGAGCAGGCGCGGCAGGAATTCGCCCAGGGCGCTGTAGCCCAGGCGCTTGTCGAACGGGCCGTCGCCCGGGTAGACGATGGCGTCGCTGGGGCCGGCGTTCAGCGAGTAGGTGAGGGTGGTGGCCAGCTTGCTGAATTCACGCGATTGCAGGTTGGAAGTGCGGAACTCGTCATAGGCGGCGAAGCCGATGGCAACCAGTGCCACCAGCAGGATCAGGATGATCAGCCGCCACCAGAGCCTGCGCTGACGGGGGGACTTGGCGGGTGGCGTCTCGGCCGGTGGTACCTCGGGTGCTTCCGTTCTGGTTGGTTCCGATTGCCACAGTGCGCCCATAGTCTTCTTTCCGGCCAGGTATTTTCGTGTTGCTTGCCTGAAGCTTAGACGTTGACGGGATGGGGTGAAAAATTTGTAGAAAGCGGGCCGCGCAGGAGATCACCCAACCCTCCCGCACCGCAATCCTTTGTAGGAGCGGGCTTGCCCCGCGAAGCAGGCGACGCGGTGTATGGCACCGGCTTCGCCGGTGTTCGCGGGGCAAGCCCGCTCCTACAGGGGGTTGCAACGCGCCCCCTACACCGCAACCACAGGCACCGCCTGCCCCAGCCGCTTGTTCCAGTCCAACCACCCCGCCAGCATCAGCATCGCCAGCAGCCCGCCCAGCGCGGTCAGCAGTTGCACCGGCCAGTGGTCGCCGCCCTGGGCATTGAGTACATCGGCAAGCGGCGCCAGCAGCACGCCCAGGCAGAACACCTCCAGCGAATAGCGCCCCATCCGGCAAACCTGCCGGGCCAGCCAGCCGTGCAGCCATGGCCCGCTGCCCACCAGCCTGGCGGTGCAGTAGGCCAGCGCCAGGAACTGCACCAGGCGCAAGGGCGACAGGTTGGTCTTGTCGATCGGGTAGATCCATTCCCCCAGCCAGCGCGGGATCAGCACATCGTGCACGGCCGGCCAACGCCACGCCAGCGCCACCACTGCGCTGGCCAGCACCACGCCGGTGGCGGCCACGAACAACGGCTGGCGCCAGGCCGGGCTGGGCCTGGCAGTGGCCGTGCGCTGCCCAAGCAGGGCCATCGCGCCCCCCAGCACGAACAGCAACTGCCAGGCGAACGGGTTGAAATACCACACCCCGCCTGCCTGGGCCGGCAGGTTCCACTTGAACACCTGCACCAGCCCATAAAGCCCCAGGGACAAGCCCACCGCCAACGCCAGGCGGTGCATCAGCAGCGGCAATGCCACGGGCAAACCAAGCAGCAGCAGGATATACAGCGGCAACGGGTCCATCAGGTTGGGCTTGAAGCGCAGCATCAGCTCGTCCACCAGCGCCTGCTGCGGGTCGTTGAGGAAATAGGTCAGCCCCATGCCCTCGATCATGTCCCGCTGGGCGTGGTGGTTGGCCACGAACACCATGCCCATCAGCAGCACCAGCAGGAAGATATGCGCCACGTACAGCACCCACACCCGGCGCAGAATGCGCACGCTGGCCACCAGCCAGCCGTCACGCCGGGCGACCTTGCCATAGGCCAGCACGGCGGCGTAGCCAGCGAGAAACACGAAGATTTCCGCCGCGTCGCTGAAGCCGATGTTGCGCACGGTGAGGTTGCCCAGCGGGTTGTCGGGAATGTGGTCCCAGAAGATGAACACCAGGGCCAGGCCACGGAAGAAGTCGATGCGAAGGTCGCGGCCTGGGTTCATGGTCATTGCCCCTGTCTGGAAGTATCACAGAAGATCGCCCACGGCCGGGGCGGGTTCCTTGCCGTCTCCGGCGGGTAGACCACCGGTACGCCGCTTGGCCCCTGCAGCGCTGCCTGGCGGCGTCAACTGGCATTTCTGTCAGTGGTGGGGCCCTGGGGTTTCTCCTACGTTGGTATTAATACTAACGCGATGTTGGTAACGGAGCCGCGCAGATGGACATTTCCCTGATCGTGCCAGTGTTCAATGAAGAGAAGGCCATCCGGCCTTTTTATGATGCCGTTCGCCGGGCACTGGCCA
Organism: Pantoea sp. Tr-811; assembly: GCF_011752535.1. NCBI lineage: Bacteria > Pseudomonadati > Pseudomonadota > Gammaproteobacteria > Enterobacterales > Erwiniaceae > Pantoea > Pantoea sp. Tr-811. The sequence continues at coordinate 98,445 of NZ_VWXJ01000003.1, read as the reverse complement.
ACGAGGCCGATCAGGTCGAGCTGTTGTTCGTCAACGATGGCAGCCAGGATGAAACGGAAAAGCAGATTCGCCAGCTCATTGCCGGCGACCCCGACGTCGCGCTGGTGGACCTTTCACGCAATTTCGGCAAGGAGGCTGCGCTGTTCGCTGGGCTGGAGCAAGCCAGTGGCGATGCGGTCATCCCCATCGACGTCGACCTGCAAGACCCGGTCGAGGTGATCCCGCTGCTGATCGAGCAATGGCGGGCAGGCTTTGACGTGGTGCTGGCCAAGCGCCGTGACCGGTCCTGCGAGAGCCGTTTGAAGCGCTGCACGGCGGCGGGTTTCTACTTTCTGCTCAACCGTATCTCGCAGATCCGCATCGAGGAGAACGTCGGCGACTTCCGCCTGCTCGACCGCAAGGTGGTGGAAGTGATCAAGTCGATGCCCGAGCAGCAACTGTTCATGAAAGGCATGTTGTCCTGGGCGGGGTTCAGGACCACGCTGGTCGAGTACGACCGCTGCGCACGCACGGCCGGCAAAAGCCGTTTCAATGGCTGGCGCCTGTGGAACCTGGCGCTGGACGGCATCACCTCGTTCAGTACCGTGCCGCTGCGCTTGTGGACCTACCTCGGCGGCAGCATCGCCCTGGCCGCGCTGGGCTACGCGCTGTGGCAGGTCATGGACAAATGGCTGTTCGGCAACGCGGTGCCCGGTTACCCCTCGTTGATGGCCGCCATCTTGTTCCTGGGCGGCGTGCAGCTGATCGGCATCGGCGTGCTGGGCGAATACGTCGGGCGCATCTACATGGAAGCCAAGCACCGCCCGCGCTATGTCATACGGGCCGTCGCCGGGCACCGGGCCCGCCAGCAGCAGCGCTCTACCTTCAAGGAAGACTGAAAGCCGATTCAAGGCATTCAGGCTGCCTGCGGCTCGAAACTGTCGGCCCGCGCCATTTGCCACATGCGTGAATAGAACTGCCCGTTGACCTCGCCGGTGAGCAATTCCCCAGGCTTGAGGAACACGTGCATCTGCGAGAACAGCTTGATCTCGGTGGCCGATATGCGCCGCACCAGGTGCCTGGCTTCCAGTTGCTCAGGGTGGGTCAGGCCCGCGGCGGCCAGCATCTCGGCCAAGGCGCGCAGGGTGTTATGGTGGAAGTTCAGCACCCGCTGGGCCTTGTCTGGCACCACCAGGGCGCGTTGGCGCAGCGGGTCCTGGGTGGCGACGCCGGTCGGGCACTTGTTGGTGTGGCAGCTTTGCGACTGGATGCAGCCGATGGCGAACATGAAGCCACGCGCCGAGTTGGCCCAGTCGGCGCCGATTGCCAGCACGCTGGCGATGTCGAAGGCACTGACGATCTTGCCGCTGGCGCCGAGCTTGATCTTGTCGCGCAGGTTCAGGCCAACCAGGGTGTTGTGCACGAACAGCAAGCCTTCACGCAGCGGTACGCCGATATGGTCGGTGAATTCCACCGGCGCCGCGCCGGTGCCGCCTTCCTTGCCGTCGACGACGATGAAGTCGGGCAGGATGCCGGTTTCCAGCATGGCCTTGGCGATGCCCATGAACTCCCACGGGTGGCCCAGGCAGAACTTGAAGCCCACCGGCTTGCCACCGGACAGCTCGCGCAGCTGGGCGATGAACTGCATCATTTCGATCGGGGTGGAGAAGGCGCTGTGGCGCGATGGCGAGATGCAGTCCTCGCCCATCAGCACACCACGGGTTTCGGCAATTTCCCGGGTCACCTTGTGCTTGGGCAGAATGCCTCCGTGGCCGGGCTTGGCGCCCTGGCTCATCTTGATTTCGATCATCCGCACTTGCGGGCTTCGCGCCTGGGCGGCGAAGCGCTCGGGGTCGAAGCGGCCATCGGCGGTGCGGCAGCCAAAGTAGCCACTGCCCAGTTCCCACACCAGGTCGCCGCCGTGCTCACGGTGGTAGGGGCTGATGCTGCCTTCGCCGGTGTCGTGGTGGAAGTTGCCCAGCTTGGCGCCCTTGTTCAGCGCGCGGATGGCGTTGGCGCTGAGCGAGCCGAAGCTCATGGCGGAAATGTTGAAGATCGACGCCGAGTAGGGTTGGGTGCATTGCGGGCCGCCGACGATGATGCGAAAGCTTGCCGGGTCGGTCAGCGGCGCCGGGCGCATGGAGTGGCCGATGAACTCGAAGCCGGACTCGTACACGTCGATCAGGGTGCCGAAGGGCTTGTCCGAGGCCTCGTTCTTGGCCCGGGCGTACACCAGCGAGCGCTGGGCGCGGGAGAAGGGCAGGGCGTCGCTGTCGGCTTCCAGCAGGTACTGGCGAATTTCCGGGCGAATGCCCTCGACCAGGTAGCGGATGTTGCCCAGGATCGGGTAGTTGCGGCGCACGGCGTGGCGTTGCTGCAGCAGGTCGAATATGCCTATCAGGCTGAGCACGCCCGTGACCAGGGTAAACGGCCACAGCCATTCATGGTGCAGGAACGGCAGGCTGGCCAGGGTGAACAGGACGCAGGCGGAGAAGAAGGCATAGCGGCTGAGAAGTGACAGGCTCATACGGGATCCTTGCGATGGCGCGGTCAGGCTCAGGGCCTGGTGCAAACCCCGACCATAGCCAAGTTGTGTGGCAGTGCAAATTAAAATCGGGGTAGCGAAAATCATTCTCGCTTGGGCCTCTCGGGCTGCGCTGTCGCGCAGTCACATTGCCCGTAAGCGCGTCACCATCCCCTGTAGGAGCGGGCTTGCCCCGCGAACACCGGCGAAGCCGGTGCCATGCACCGCGTCGCCTGCTTCGCGGGGCAAGCCCGCTCCTACAGGCGTGCGTCACGCACTACCGCGCAGCAGCTTCTGCCGCCAACCTTCCTGTTCCTGGGCCGCTGCCTCGACCAGGTACGCATATCGTCCGGCGATCCGTGTCGCCACCGGCACCCCATCGCGATACAACAGCCGGTTGCCACTCACCGCCGGCACCTTCGCCCCCGGCAACAACGTACCGATCACATTCAGCGGATCGCTGGCGCTGACCATCACCAGCGCGCCCTCGGGCGCCCGCCGCCTGACCTGGCGTAGCAGGCCGACCGCTTCGGGCAGGGCGAACTGCTCACCGGCAAGCCCGGCAATGAAGCGCCCACCGCGAATCTCCCCGCGTGCCTCCAGGCGGTGATAGCAGCGCAGCAACTCCCGCCAGGGCGGCAGCACATCGCTTTCCCGTTCCAGCAAGCGCCAGCAGATCACCCCATAGCGGCGCAGCAGCGCCCGGGCGACCTGCTCCAGGCGCTGCTGCTCGTCGACATCGCCGCTGCCCCGGCGCAACAACGCCCAGCGCCCGGCGTGGGCCATGCTGCTGGACATCGGCGGGTGGCCACGGCGGCTGTTGCGTGACGGGCGTTTCGCCGCTGGGGTAATCAGGCTGCGCAGGCCAGTGAAACTGTCGGCGCCCACCAGGCCTGCCCCCACCAGTTCCTGCAGAGCCGTTTCCAACTCGCTGGGCAGTAGATGGGCCTCGTCGGTCAGTTCATCGAAGAACAGCGCGCCTTGCCCCTGCAACGCTTCATGCACACGCTGGGCCCGCGCGCCGAGGCTATCTTGGGCCGGCACCGGCGCCAGGCTGCGCCACAGGCCGAGGTGTTCGCGGGGTAGCAGCACCAGCGGCGTGCTGGCCAAGGTGGTGCTGGCCACCGTCGCCGCCAGTCGGCTCCAGGCGAACTGCCCGCTGCGGCAGGCATCGTCGAGCCAGTGCGGGCTGTAGTCGTGGATGCGCGCGGGCAGCAACTCGGCCTCCCAGGCACCGGCTGCGCTGGGGAAACCCTGCAACTGGCCCAGTACCTCGGCCACCGCCTGCGGGCCGCGCAGGCGCTCATCCGCGGCCAGGTGCTGCCAGTCGAACAGGAACCGCATGAAGTCCTGCAGGCTGACCGGTTCGATTTCCCGGCGCAGGCGCTTGACCGTGTAGCGATGGATGCGCGCCAGCAGGTGCCGTTCACACCATTGCAACGCCTGCTCGCCGGGGCTGAAGTGGCCGCGCAGCACAAGGCCCTCGGCTTCCAGGCGGGCGAGGGCCTGTTCAACGTCGACGGCGGGCTTGCCCAGGGGCCCGGCGACCTCGGCCAGGGTCAACGGGCCATGGCCGCTCAGGCGGGCGCGCAGCAGTTCGGCCAGGGCAGTGTCCGGGTCGATGGGCTGGTCAAAGCCCGGGAGCGTGCCCAGCTCAGGCGCCAGGCGCGAGCCTGGGTACAGCACCTGCAGCAGGTTCAGGCGTTCGCGCGCCAGCCACAGGCGTTCATCGGCCAAGCGCAGTGCCCGGCCAGCCTTGGCCAACTGCTGCAGCAGCATGTCCCAGCCAACATTGGCCTGAACCTCGTCCTGGCTGATGGCGCCAAGGCCCATCAAGGCTTCGTGCATTTCGTCAGCATTGCCTGGCGCAGGCCAGGCCTCGGCCCTTACGGCAGCGATGGCATCGGCGTCCAGCGCGCCCAGGTCATCGGTGTTGGCCACGTCGTTCCAGCGCCGGTTCAGCACGGCCTGGGTGCGCCGTTCTTCGAGGGGCGCATCGTCGAGGAAGCTGTAGGGCCGGGCATTGAGAATCGCCGCCGCCAGGGGCGAGGGCGCTGGCAGGTCGCGGCACAGCAGGCGCACCTGGCCGCTTTCCATGCGCTGCAACAGGGCCAGCCAGCCTTCGCTATCCATCGCCTCGTGCAAGCAGTCATCGAGGGTTTGTTCAACCAGCGGGTGGTCGGGAATCTGCCGTTCGCCCACGATGTTCTCAAGGCAAGCGATCTGGTCGGGAAACACGGCGGCGATCAGGTCTTCGCTTTTCATCCGCTGGATTTGCGGCGCCACCTTGCGCCCGCCAACGAAACGCGGCAAGGCCAGGGCGGCGCTGGCGTTCCAGCGCCAGCGCACGCCGAACAGCGGCGCTTCGAGCAGGGCCTGAACCAGGATCTGCTCGGCGCTGCGGCTGTTCAGGTAGCGCCACACCTCGTCCAGTTCGAAGCTGTGGCTGGTCGACAGCGACAGCACGATGGCGTCCTCGCTGGCGGCGGCTTGCAGTTCGAAGTTGAAGGTGCGGCAGAAGCGCTTGCGCAAGGCCAGGCCCCAGGCGCGGTTGATGCGGCTGCCATAGGGCGAATGGATAATCAGCTGGGTGCCGCCCGACTCGTCGAAGAAGCGCTCCATCACCAGCGTCTGCTGCGAGGGCAGGGCGCCAAGCACCTCGCGGGTGCGGCCAAGGTAGTCGAGCAACTGGCTGGCGCAGGCGGGGGTCAGCTCGAAGGTGGCCTGGAGCCATTGTTGCACGGCCGTCAGCTCGCCCCGGTTCAGCGCCAGCTGCGCATCCAGGCGGGCTTGCAGGCGGGCGACGGCGGCGGACAGCTCGTCACTGCGCCCCGGCGCCTCCCCTAGCCAGAATGGGATGGTCGGCGGCAGGCCCTGGGCGTCCTCGACCCGCACCCGGCCAGGTTCGACCCGCAGGATTCGGTAGGAGGCATTGCCCAGTTGGAAGATATCCCCGGCGATGCTTTCCACGGCGAAGTCTTCGTTGACGCTGCCAATGCTCAAGGCCTGGGGTTCGAGCAGCACAGCGTAGTCGGCGGTTTCCGGAATGGTGCCGCCGCTGGTCAGCGCTGTCAGCTGGCTACCGCGCCGCCCGCGCACGGTGCCAGTGACCGCATCGCGGTGCAGGTAGGCGCTGCGCACGCCCTGGCGGCCGTTGTAGCCCTCGGCAAGCATGCGCAGCAGTGCCTGGTAATGGGCGGCATCGAGTGCGGCGTAGGGCGTGGCCTGGCGCAGGCAGTGGAACAGCGCGGTTTCCTCCCAGGCCTGGTTGCTGGCCTCGGCGACGATCTGCTGGGCCAGCACGTCCAGCGGCGCCCTGGGAATGTGCACCTCGTCGAGTTCGCCGTGGCGCACGCAGTCCAGCAGCGCCACGCATTCGGTCAGGTCATCGCGTGAGGTGGCGAACAGGCGGCCCTTGGGGATGCCGTCCACCTGGTGCCCGGAGCGGCCAACCCGCTGCAGCAAGGCGGCGATGGAACCGGGCGATTCGATCTGGCAAACCAGGTCGACATCACCGATGTCGATGCCCAGTTCCAGCGAGGCCGTGGCCACCAGCACCTGCAACTGGCCGCGCTTGAGGCGTTGCTCGGCCTCCAGGCGCAGCTCCTTGGCCAGGCTGCCGTGGTGCGCGGCAACAGCGCCCTTGCCCAGGCGGTCACCGAGGTGGCGGGTAAGGCGTTCGGCCAGGCGCCGGGTGTTGACGAATACCAGGGTGGTGCGGTGTTCACGGGCAAGGTCCGCCAAGCGGTCGTAGACCAGCCCCCAGACATCGGTGGCCATCACCGCACCGAGGGGCACCGGCGGCACTTCGATGGCCAGGTCGCGCTGGCGCGCATGGCCGACATCGACGATCGCGCAGGGGCGGCCATGGCCGACTAGAAACTGCGCCACGCGCTCCACCGGGCGCTGTGTAGCCGACAGGCCGATACGCCGTAGCGGGCGAGCACATAACGCCTGCAGGCGCTCCAGGGTCAACGCCAGGTGGGCGCCGCGCTTGTTACCCGCCAGGGCGTGGATCTCGTCGACGATCACCGTGTGCACGCTGGCAAGCCCAGCGCGGCCCGAGGCCGAGCCCATCAGCACGTACAGCGACTCGGGTGTGGTCACCAGGATGTGCGGGGCCCGCTTGCGCATGGCGGCGCGGTCTTTTTGCGGGGTGTCGCCGGTGCGCACGGCGCTGGTGATGCATGGGGCCTGCAGCCCTTGGTCTTCGAGGGCCTGGCGGATGCCTTCGAGCGGTGCCTGCAGGTTCAGGCGGATGTCGTTGGACAGGGCTTTGAGGGGGGAAACGTAGACGATCTGGGTGTGCGCTGGAAGTTCGCCAGCGTGCTCCAGGCCCTGGCGAAACAGCTCGTCGAGCACCGCGAGGAAGGCGCTCAAGGTTTTCCCGGAACCGGTGGGGGCCGCGAGCAGCATCGACTGGCCAGCGTGGATCAGCGGCCAGGCACGGGCCTGGGCATCGGTGACCGTGGCGAAGTGCTGGCGGAACCAGGTGCCGATGGCCGGGTGGAACAGATCGAGCACGGGGTGCTGGTGGGCGGGCAGGTTCATGTGTTGGTTATGGCGGGTCGGCAGCGGGTTGGCAAGGGGCCGTTCGTCTGCAACCTGTGCCGGCCCTTTCGCGGGGCAAGCCCGCTCCTACAAGCGTGACCCCCGCGTATTCTTTGTAGGAGCGGGCTTGCCCCGCGAAAGGGCCGGCACAGGAAACACAGACCTTGTCAGCCCAAAGATGCCCATGGGATCCTCCCAGGCCTTTGCCAAACGAGCCCCCCCATGCCCAACACCATCCGCATCGCCGCCGCCCTGCTGATCGACCCGCAAGGCCGCACCCTGCTGGTACGCAAGCGCGGCACCCAGGCGTTCATGCAGCCCGGCGGCAAGATCGATGCCGGGGAATCGCCCGTCCAGGCCCTGGTGCGTGAACTGCAAGAGGAACTGGGCCTGCACATCGACCCTAACCAGGCCGAACACCTGGGCCAGTTCAGTGCCCCGGCGGCCAACGAGCCCGGTTTTGTGGTGCAGGCCGAGTTGTTTCGCGTCGACAGCGCCGAGGCCGTGAGCCCAGCGGCGGAAATCGAAGAAGTGCAGTGGCTGGCCGCCGACCAGGCGCCGGCCCTGGAGCTGGCACCCCTGACCCGCGACCTGATCCTGCCGCTGTACCGCCAGGTGCTCAACGCACCGCGCTGACCCCATCGAGGGTGGCGAAGGAAGTGTCCTTGGCGGTCAGCAGGAAGTCGCGCATATAGGGCGCATCGAGCATGTCGGTGCGCACCGCCGCGTACAGCGTGGCGAACAGGCCCTTCTCGCCCAGGCGCTTGCCCTTCACGTAGCCGCGCGAGCTGTATTCGTGCAGCGCCCAGTGGGGCATCCCGCACACACCGCGGCCGCTGGCCACCAGTTGCATCATCATCACCGTCAGCTCCGAGGTGCGTACCGCGGCCGGTTCGATGTCGGCCGGTTCCAGGAAGCGGGTGAAGATGTCCAGGCGGTCGCGCTCCACCGGGTAGGTGATCAGGGTCTGGTCGAGCAGGTCCTGGGGCACCATGTAGGGTTTGTTGGCCAGCGGGTGCTGGTTGGCCACGGCCAGCATGGCTTCGTAGGTGAACAGCGGCACGTAGGTGATACCTGCCAGGTCCAGCGGGTCGGAGGTCACCACCAGGTCGAGGTCGCCGCGGGCCAACGCGGGGAGCGGGGCGAAGGCAAACCCCGAGGCGAGGTCCAGCTCCACTTCCGGCCAGGCGTCGCGAAACTGGTCGATGGTCGGCATCAGCCACTGGAAGCAGCTGTGGCATTCGATGGCCATGTGCAGGCGCCCGGCTGTGCCGCCCGCCAGTCGAGCGATGTCGCGCTCGGCGCCGCGCAGCAGCGGCAGGGTGGCATCGGCCAGTTGCAGCAGGCGCAAGCCGGCGCTGGTGAAGCGAATGGGCTTGGTCTTGCGCACGAACAGGGGCAAGCCCAGGCGTTCCTCCAGCTCCTTGAACTGGTGCGACAGTGCCGACTGGGTCAGGTGCAGGCGCTCGGCGGCTTCCACCAAACTGTCGGCTTCACGCAGGGCATGAAGGGTTTTCAGGTGACGGATCTCCAGCACTGCTGACTCCGGGGGTGAATTTTCAGGAAACAGGGAATGAGTTGAGTTTCGCTCATGTTACCCCTGCCTGTCGACTGGACCATCGGCCGCACCGCTCGGCAGGGTTCATCAAACTGTCACTGAACTGTGGCAGCGCGCCCGAACGAAATTCATCAGACTCGCGCTCTACTGGGGATCTGCATTCTGGTGTTTCTTTCATGCGGGCTTTTTTGCTGTTTTTCTTCTTTATGTTCAGCGCATCGGCAAGCTTCGCCGAACCGCGTTGCGACGCCCACGTGCCGGTGCAACGGGCCGAACTTGGCGAGGTAAGCTTGGTTTACCAGAGCGTCGGTGCGCCGCGTGACCCGGCCTTGTTGCTGGTCATGGGCCTGGGTGGGCAACTGATCCATTGGCCGGACGACGTGGTCGAGGCCTTGTGCCGTCAGGGCTTTCGGGTCATCCGCTATGACAACCGCGATGTCGGCTTGTCTCGCTGGAACCAGCTGCCGCCTTCGGCCAACCTCACCGTCGAGCTGCTGCGTTACAAGCTGGGCCTGCCGGTGGCCGCGCCTTACTCGCTGACCGACATGGCCGGCGACGGCTTGCACCTGATGGATGCCTTGGGCATTGGCCAGTTCCACGTGCTGGGGGTGAGCATGGGCGGGATGATCGCCCAGCACCTGGCGGCCATGGCGCCGGGGCGGGTGCGCAGCCTGACCCTGGTGATGTCCAGTTCCGGCGCTGCCGGGCTGCCGGCGCCGGACCCGGCGCTGGTGCAACTGCTGGCCCGGCGCAGTGCACCGAACCGCGAGGTGGCGATCGAGCAGCAGGCTGACCTGTTGGCGGCACTGGGCAGCCCGCAGGTGCACGATGACCGGGCGACGCTGCTGCACCAGGCGGCGGTGGCCTATGACCGGGCGTACAACCCGGATGGGGCGAAGCGCCAGATCATGGCGATCCTGGCTGAGCCGAGCCGGGTGCAGTTGCTCAATGAGCTGCGGGTGCCGACGTTGGTGGTGCATGGCACGGCCGACCCGTTGTTGCCGGTGATGCATGGGGTGCACCTGGCGGCGCATATCCAGGGCAGCCAGTTGCGGCTGATTCCGGGCCTGGCGCACCGCTTCCAGGAGCCGTTCAAGGCGCCGTTGCTGGCGGCGGTGCTGCCGTACCTGCAATCGCATCGGCAGGATGTCACGCATATTGCCGGGCTTTGAATCATGGCCCTGCGCGGCTCTGGTAGGAGCTCGCGATGCGGTCTCAAGGCCGGGTCGATCCCTTGAACGCTGTTGCACCTGCCAGATCGCATCGCGAGCTTTGCTCGCTCCTACCGGCGACATCGCTCCTTGGTAGGAGCGAGCGCAGCTCGCGATGCGGTCTCAAGGCCGGGTCGACCCCTTGAACCCTGTTGCACCTGCCAGATCGCATCGCGAGCTTTGCTCGCTCCTACCGGTGACTTCACTCCTTGGTAGGAGCGAGCGCAGCTCGCGATGCGGTCTCAAGGCCGGGTCGACCCCTTGAACCCTGTTGCACCTGCCAGATCGCATCGCGAGCTTTGCTCGCTCCTACCGGTGACATCGCTCCTTGGTAGGAGCGAGCGCAGCTCGCGATGCGGTCTCAAGGCCGGGTCGATCCCTTGAACGCTGTTGCGCCTGCCAGATCGCCTCGCGAGCTTTGCTCGCTCCTACCAGGCAGGGGACGTTGGTGCTTAGCCGAGCCCGTATTTCTTGACCTTGTCGAACAAGGTGGTCTTGGCCATGCCCAGCTCCTGGCTGGCCTGGCTCAGGTTGCCACCGGTGCGCTGCAAGGCATCGCTGAGCAGGTTGCGCTCGAACGCTTCCACTGCCTCGGCAAACCCCACCCCCTGGCTGGCACCGCTGGCCGGCCCTTTCTTGAACGCCGGCAACCCCAGGGCATAACGCTCGGCCACGTTGCGCAACTCACGCACGTTGCCCGGCCAGTCGTGGGCCATCAGGCGCGACAAGGTCTGGCTGTCCAGCGTCGGCGCCTCGCGGTCGAAGCGCAGCGCCGACTGCTGCAGAAAATGCTCGAACAGTTGCAGGATGTCTTCCCGGCGCTCGCGCAGCGGCGGCAGCTCCAGGGTCACCACGTTCAGCCGGTAATACAAGTCGCTGCGAAACTGCCCGGCCTGGCCGAGCGCGTCGAGGTCGGACTTGGTGGCCGCAATCACCCGGCAGTCCACCGGGATGCTCTGGTTCGAGCCCAGGCGTTCCAAGGTGCGCTCCTGCAGCACGCGCAGCAGCTTGATCTGCAGGTTGAGCGGCATGCTTTCTACCTCATCGAGGAACAGCGTACCGCCATTGGCGTGCTCGATCTTGCCGATCCGACGCTTGCCGGCCCCGGTGAAGGCGTTGGCTTCGTGGCCAAAAATCTCGCTTTCGAACAGGTTTTCCGGCAGGCCACCGCAGTTCAGGGCGACGAAGGGCCGGCCCTGGCGCCGGCTGAAATCGTGCAGGCAGCGCGCGACCAGTTCCTTGCCGGTGCCGGTTTCACCCTCGATCAGCACGTTGGCCGAGGTATCGGCGACGTTCACGATCAGCTCGCGCAGCTGCTCCATGGCCGCCGAGCGGCCAATGATGCGGCCTTCCAGGCTGTTCTGTTCGGCCAGTTGCCGGCGCAGGGCCACCACTTCACGCGACAACCCGCGCTGCTCCAGGGCGCGGCGCACCACGTCGACCAGACGCTCGGGCGAGAAGGGTTTTTCCATGAAGTCGTAGGCGCCGTTGCGCATGGCACCCACGGCCATGTCGATATCGCCGTGGCCGGTGATCAGCACCACCGGCAGGCTGCGGTCGCGGGCCTTGAGGCGGTTGAGCAGTTCCAGGCCGTCGATGCCGGGCAGGCGGATATCGCTGACGACGATGCCGGCAAAATCGTCGCCAATGCGCTCAAGGGCCTGTTCGGCGCTGCCGACCCCCTCGCAGGCAATGTCTTCCAGGGCCAGTGCCTGTTGGCAGCCGAGCAGCACATGCGGGTCGTCTTCGACGATCAGGACGGTAAGAGGCGCTTGGTTCATGGTTGCTCTGCCGATTCGCTGGGGGGCTTGACCAGGGGCAGGGCGAGGACGAAGGCAGTGCCGCCACTGGCGGGGTGCTCGACGTTCAGGCTGCCCTTGGCAGCGGCCGCAAGGCTCGCTGAAAGGGTCAGCCCCAGGCCCAGGCCATGTTCGCCCGGTTTGGTGGTGAAGAAAGGTTCGAACAGGTGCTTGCGGGTTTCGGCGTCGATGCCATGGCCGTTGTCGCGCACCCGCAGGCGGTACTTGTCGCCTTGCAGCTCGCCTTCGAGCCACAGCTCGGGCAGCGGCTGGGTGGCCATGGCGTCAAGAGCGTTGCCGATCAGGTTGACCAAAATCTGTTCCAGGCGGGTCTGGTCGATGGCCAGTGGCTGGTCGTCGAATTGGCTGTGCAGCTGCAGGTGGCAAGCGCTGATGCGGTTGCCCAGCACCTGCAGGCTGGCCTCCACTGCCTTGGCCAGCGAAGCCTGGCCACTGTCGTCGCCACGCCGGGCGAACGAACGCAGGCTGGCGGTGATACGCCCCATGCGGTCAATCAGGTCGTTCATGGTGCGCAGGTTGGTGCTGGCGGTTTCCAGCGCGCCGCGTTCGAGGAAGCGCACGGTGTTGCCAGACAACGTGCGCAGCGCCGCCAGGGGCTGGTTGAGCTCGTGGGCGATGCTGGTGGACATCTGCCCGATGGCGGCCAGCTTGCCGGCCTGCACCAGTTCGTCCTGGGCGCGGCGCAGGGTTTCTTCGGCGTGGCGGCGCTCGCGAATCTGGCCCTTGAGCCGTTCGTTGCTGGCGCGCAGGTCGGCGGTGCGCTCGGTGATGCGCCGCTCCAGCTGGCTGTTGGCTTCTTCCAGCGCTTCACGGGCGGCCAGGCGGGTGGCGATCACCTTGCGCCGCTCGTTCCAGGCAATGCCAAGGATCGCCAGCAGGGCGAAGGCCACCCCCACCAGGATGCCCTGCACCATGGACTCGCGGCGCAGGTCCTGCAGTGGCGTGAGCAGGGTGAAGTGCCAGGGCGTGTCGGCCAGGCGCCGGGTTTGCGCCAGGTAGGCCACCTCATGGGGCTTGCCCTGGGCCGTTTCGCTGTTGGCCGGGAAGGTCAGTTTTTCCACGCCATCGGCCAGGGTTTCCCGGGCCAGTGGCTGCAGCTCGTTCAGCGGCCACCAGTAGTATTGCAGGCTGCGCGCCAGGCGCTCCTTGATCTGCGGCGTCAGCGGGCGCACCGATTTCAGGCGCCGGGCCGGGTCGCTGGAGAGGATGATGATGCCGTTCTCGTCGCTGACGAAGGCTTCCAGGCGGGCCCGCTGCCAGCGCTCTTCGAGGGTGTCCAGGCGCACCTTGATCACCGCCACGCCAATGATCTTGCCGTGTTCCTCCAGGCCGTGGGCCAGGTAGTAGCCAGCCTCGCCGGTGGTGCTGCCAATGCCGTAGAAGCGCCCCGGTTCGCCGCGCACGGCGTTCTGGAAATAGGCCCGGAACGACAGGTCTTCACCGAGGAACGAGTCGGCATCGCGCCAGTTGCTGGAGGCCTGCACCCGGCCATTGGTGTCGAGCACGAAAATCGCCCGGCTGCGGCTGCGGCGGTTCAGGCCTTCGAGGTATTCGTTGACGGCCTGGCGGTTGGCACCGTCAGGGTCGGTCAGCAGCTGCGAGACGCTGTCTTCGAGTTCCAGCAGGCTTGGCAGGTAGGTGTACTTGCTGATTTCGCTTTCCACGGTGCGCGCGTGCAACTCCAGCGCACGCTCGCCGCTCTCGCTGAGGGTGCGGATACCGTTGCTCTCGCTGATCAGAAAGCCGACCAGCCCCAGGCCGACCATCAACAGGATGATCAGGGGCGGTAGCAGCAATTGGCGGATCAGGCGGGATTTCACGGCGGGCTTGGCAGGGAGAAGAAGCGAAGGGTCGCATTTCATCACAGTGGCCTTGTCACGGCCAGCACCCGCTGCCGGGCCAAGCCCTGCAGCGGTGCCGTTGTTGCCGAATCAGTGTTGCAGGATCTTGCTGAGGAAATGCTGGGTGCGTTCGTGACGGCCACCGGGGTTGCCGAAGAAGTCTTCCTTCTGGCAGTCCTCGATGATGTTGCCCTTGTCCATGAAGATCACGCGGTTGGCCACTTTGCGGGCGAAGCCCATTTCGTGGGTCACGCACATCATGGTCATGCCTTCGTGGGCCAGCTCCACCATCACGTCCAGCACTTCGTTGACCATTTCCGGGTCCAGCGCCGAAGTCGGTTCGTCGAACAGCATGACGATCGGGTCCATCGACAGGGCGCGGGCGATGGCCACGCGCTGCTGCTGGCCACCGGACAGCTGGCCGGGGTGCTTCTTGGCGTGGGCACCAAGGCCTACGCGGTCGAGCAGGGCCAGGCCCTTCTTGGTCGCTTCCGCCTCGCTGCGGCCAAGCACCTTGCGCTGGGCGATGGTCAGGTTCTCGGTGATGCTCAGGTGCGGGAACAGCTCGAAGTGCTGGAACACCATGCCCACCCGCGAGCGCAGCTTGGGCAGGTTGGTTTTCGGGTCGGCGATCGAGGTGCCGTCGACCACGATGTCGCCTTTCTGGAACGGCTCCAGGGCGTTGACGCACTTGATCAGGGTGGATTTGCCCGAGCCCGACGGGCCGCACACCACCACCACTTCACCTTTCTTCACTTCGGTGCTGCAGTCGGTCAGCACCTGGAAGTCCCCGTACCACTTGTTGACGTTCTTGATGGAAATCATACGGTGATCCTTTTTTGCAGGCGCTTGACCAGCCACGAAGCGGAGAAGCTGATAACGAAGTACACGGCCCCGGCGAAGATCAGGAACTCATGGGAGCGCCCGATGATGTCGCCGTTGGCACGTGCCGAATTGAGAAAGTCCACCAGGCCCACGGTATACACCAGCGAGGTGTCCTGGAACAGGATGATGCTCTGTTGCAGCAGCAGCGGGGTCATCTTGCGAAATGCCTGGGGCAGGATGATCAGGCGCATGGTTTGGCCATAGTTCATGCCCAGGGCCTGGGCGGCGCCCATCTGGCCCTTGGAAATCGACTGCACGCCCGCGCGCACGATTTCGCAGAAGTAGGCGGCCTCGAACATCATGAACGCCACCACGCAGGAGGTGAAGGCACCCACCGGGGTGTCCTCGCCGGTGATCCAGCGCAGCACGAACGGCACCGCCAGGTAGAACCAGGTAATCACCAGCAGCAGCGGAATCGAACGGAAGTAGTTGACGTAGGCACCGGCCACCCGCGACAGCAGCTTGCTCGACGACAGGCGCATCAGCGCCAGGATCGTGCCCAGCACGATGCCGCCGACCACCCCCATCACCATCAGCTGCAGGGTCATGACCATGCCGTCCCACAGGGCTGGCAGGGCCGGGATGATTTCAGTGAAATCCATGTCCATTTACTTGCCCCCCACGGAGATCAGGCCAGGCACGGCGACTTTCTTCTCGACCATGCGCATCAGCAGCATCAGGCCCATGTTCAGGGTGAAGTAGATCAGCGTGGCCAGGGTGAAGGCCTCGAACAGGTTGGCCGAGAACTCGGCGGTCTGCTTGGTCTGCGCGAGCAGTTCCATCAGGCCGATCAGCGAGGCCACCGAGGAGTTCTTGAACACGTTCAGGAACTCTGAGGTAAGCGGCGGAATGATGATCCGGTAGGCTTGCGGCAGCAATACGTTGTTGTAGATCTGCGGCAGGCTGAAGCCCATGGCGCGGGCGGCGGCTTCCTGGCCGCGGGGCAGCGCCTGGATACCGGTGCGCACCTGCTCGCACACCCGCGCGGCGGTGAACAGGCCCAGGCAGATGACCACGCTGATCAGCGCCGAGGTGGTCGGGTTGAGGTCTTGCTTGAACCATTCCTGCAGGCCTTCGGGCAGCAGGTCGGGCACCAGGAAGTACCAGATGAACAGCTGCACCAGCAGCGGCACGTTGCGGAACAGCTCCACGTAAGCGGTGGCGATGCCCGCTACCAGGCGGTTGGGCACGGTGCGCATGACGCCGAGGACCGACCCCAGCAGCAGTGCGATGACCCAGGCGGAGATGGCGATGGCGATGGTCCAGCCCAGACCGGTGATGTACCAGTCCAGATACGTCTCGCTGCCCACGCCGGTGGACTTGAAGAACACGCCCCAGTCCCAGTTGTAATTCATCGGGATTTCCCCTCAGACGGTTGTTTCACGGGCACCTTCGAGCATCCGAGGGCGGCAACCGCCCTCGGATGAAAGGTTAGACACTAATGAGTGGCCTGCAGAATTGATTCGTGCTGTTGAGCACCAGGCCACTATCTGAAGGTCAGGACTTCTTCTCGTCCGCAGCCTTGTCGGTTGGCTCGGCGATCAGTTTCTTCAACTCGTCGCTCATCTTGAAGTTCAGGTTCAGGCCTTTCGGTGGGATCGGCTGGGTGAACCACTTGTCGAAGCTCTTGTTGACTTCGCCCGACTTGAAGTAGGCAACGATGGCGTCATCGACCGCTTTCTTGAACGCCGGGTCATCCTTGCGCACCATGCAGCCGTAGATTTCGTACGACTGCGGGGTGCCGGTGATGACCCAGTCGCTTGGCTTCTTGGCCTTGGCCATTTCGCCGGCGAGCAGGGCGTCGTCCATCATGAAGGCCACGGCGCGGCCGGTTTCGAGCATGTTGAAGGCTTCACCGTGGTCCTTGGCGGAAATCACGTTCATCTTCATCTGCTTGTCGGCGTTCATGGCCTTGAGCAGGCGCTCGGAAGTGGTGCCGGCGGTGGTCACGACGTTCTTGCCGGCCAGGTCAGGGAAGTCTTTGTAGGACGGCTGGCCGTCCTTGACCTTGGTCAGCAGGCGGGTGCCGACTTCGAAGATGCCGACCGAGAAGTCAACCTGCTGTTGGCGCTCGACGTTGTTGGTGGTGGAGCCGCACTCCAGGTCCACGGTGCCGTTCTGCACCAGCGGGATGCGGGTCTGGGAGGTGACGAGGTTGTACTTGACCTTGATGTCGGTGCCCAGTTGCTTCTTCAGGGCGTCGACCACGGCCAGCTGGATGTCGTGGGAGTAGCCTACGGGCGTTTGACCGCCGGCCAGGTAGGAAAATGGAATGGACGAGTCGCGGTGACCCAGGGTGATGGTGCCCGAATCCTTGATTTTCTTCAGGGTGCCGGTCAGGTCTTCGGCCATGGCTGGCGAAGCGATGATCGCCGCAGCGATAGTGGCGCCCAACAGATGACGAACGATACGCATCAAATTTTCCTCGACGTGTTTGTTTTTTTTATGGAGCCGTTGGCGGACTCTTTCGTTCAACGAATACAGCAAGAAGCGAGTGCATTCGGCTACCAAGTGTAGAGCATGAGTCGTGCCAAGCTCTGGCATTGATCATAACGCTGTGAAAATGCTGGGGATTAAGGTTTTCTTACTTCTTATTTCCGAATTTCTTCGTCCGGCTTTCCGAATGAATGGCCAAAAAGGGTTCGGCTATCCGAATGGTCGGGTGCGGCGGGCTGTGGCATTCATGTACAGCCCGTGCGGTGCGATGAGGGGGTGTACTGCAGGGCCTTTTTCAGAGGCCGTGACCATGCCTGCCACTAACCCCCCTGCGATGACACCCGGATCCATCGATGAGCTGCTGGCCAGCCATCTGCCTGCCTGGTTGAGCCAGGCACCTGTCGACCGCCTGAACGCCTTGCGCCGTGCCCTGCGGCGGCAGGAAACCGCCACCGGGCGCCTGGCCCCCGTGTTGGCAGCCATTGCTACACCGCAAGCCTTCGCCGCGCCGCTGCTTGAAACCTTGCTGCGCAATGCCGGCTTGGGCCAGCTCGACAGCCGCCGCGTGTGGGTGCGTATCGAGCAGGAAGTGGAGCTGCCCACGGCCGCGCCACAGCTGCCCAGGCCGCGCTACACCCATGTGTCGCGCCAGAGCCTGCTGGCTGCAACGCTGCACAACTTTCATATCGGCGAGACGCGGCCGTCGATCCTGCGCAAAGCGCAGTTGCAGGACGCCAGCGGCAATCGCCTGGCGCTGGGCTTCGAACGCTTCGCCGGGCTGTGCCGGGCGCTGGATGTCGGGGGCCGCTACCAGGTGCACCTCACGGGCCTCTTGCGCCCAGCGGCGGACCCTGCCCGTAGCGAACAGGTTCAGCGCGGGTTCGAAGAGGCCCTGCAGGCGCACATGGACGTGGCGGTGCGCATGGCTGCGCTCAAGGGTGAGCTGGACGAGCAAGGCTATTTGCAGCTGTTGCCGCTGATTTCCGCCAAACCCATCGTTGCCCCGGCACCGGGCGTGGTCACGCCACGCCAGCTGTACCTGCTGGGCAAGTGCATACGTGGGGTGGTTGCTGTCGAGGTGCGTGCAGCGGTTGGCGGCCCCGTGCAATCGGTGATCGCCTACTTGCCGGGGCAGACGGTCACGCGGCATGCCTCCTGGCAAGCGTTGTACGACCGCTTGGCCGAGCGCTTGCGTGAACAGCCGTATCGCCGCTACTTCGCCCGCTTCATCAGTGAGCGTGACCGGGCGGGCTTCGCTGTTGCGCTGAAGGCACAACTCGACGCGGCCGGTGACGGCGTGGCGCAACTCGATGGCCGGCATCTACCGATCGACGGGAACCTGTGGGTTTACCTGGCGAGCCAGCAACTGGACAAGATGATCGATGATGCCCGGGTGCTCGTGGTGCCCACCGGTGACGAAGATGAACAGCAAAGGCGGGGGCGCCTGGATGGCTACACGTCACTGGGCCTGGAACTGCTCAACCTGGCCAGTTTGTTCGTGCCGGTGCTGGGCGAAGTTATGCTGACGGTTGCCGCCGTGCAGTTGGCCGCCGAGGTCTATGAAGGCTACACCGCCTGGGCGATCGGCGACCGCCAGGCCGCGTTCGATCACCTGTTCAACGTCGCCGAAAACGTCGCCATCGGTGTGCTGGCGGCCAAGGGCGGCAATGTGGTGCGCAACCAGTTGCAGCGTGTCGCGTTCGTCGACGAACTGGTGCCGATCGCCTCGGCCGATGGCCGTATCCGCTTGGGCACGGCTGGCGCGGCAGACTGGGTGGAACCGCAGCACTGGGCTGAGGATGGCCAGCTGCTGCGCGGGTTCAGCAGCCGCCTTGAAGACGTGAGCGATGAAATGGCTACCGAGCTGATGCAGATGACCGGTTTTAACGCCGACCGCCTGCGCCACCTGCACCTGGCGGGTGAAAACCTGCCGGCGCGGGTCTACGACGCCCTGGAGTACTACCAGCTGCACGAGCTGCACCCGTTGGAGCACGGCGAGGCCCTGGAGCAACGCTTCAGCGATCGCCAGACCGAAGCCACCGGTGACGAGGCGCTGCTCAAACGCGACTTTCCAGGGCTGACCACCCGTGGCCTGCAGGAAGTGTTCAGCCAGGCCAGCAGCGCCGAACTCGACAGCCTGGTACAGGCGCAGCGGGTGCCGTTGGCCATGGCCGAGCGCGCCCGTTGGTATGTGCGCGAGTATCGCCTGGACCGTGCCAGTGCGGGGCTGCGCCTGGCCAGGGCGGCCAATGAAGACAGCGAATGCCTGGCGTTCGGTGTTCTTCAGGCGCTGGCGCCCCCGGCGCCCAGCCGACGGTTGGAATTGCGCGAGGGGCATGCGGGCGGCCGGCTGATCGCATCGATGGGCCAGGAGGCCGCCGAGGATGTCGAGCATGTGCTGCGTGTTGCCCAGGGTTACCAGCTCGACGGCGCCCAAGGGCCCGCGCAAGGGTTGCTGCAGGTATTGCTCGCCACATTGGACGATGAACAGCAAGCGCGCTTGGGCAGTGCGAGTTCACTCACCGCCGAAGGCCTGGCAGGGCAATTGCTCGCGGCGGCAAGCAGGGACCGTGAGCAGGTGGCGGGCATCCTGGGCATGCCACCCATCGGTGCCGGCCTGCGCCCTCCGAGCCGGTTGGGTGACGGGCGTGTGGGCTTCCTGCTGAGCGGGCGCGGCGGCGGTAGCCAGCGCTCGATCAGGCGGGGGTTCCAGCGCATCTACCCGTTGCTCACCGAAGACCAGATGGAGGCCTACCTGCTGGATGTGCTGGAGCATGGCGAAAGCCTGTGGGACCACTATGGCCATGTCCAGGCTCAACTGACACGCCTGCGCCACGCCTTGAACACCTGGCAAAGCCAGGCCAGCGGCGTGCGCGACAGCTTGCGGCGACGGCGCGTGGCCACCCAGTTTCGGCGTGCCTGGCGGCGCAAGGTTTCGAACGTTGCCGATGAATTCGTGTTGGTCATCGATGGCGAGCCGGTCGGTTCCCTGCCGAGCCTTCCGCGCACGGTGCGCTACAGCCATATCCAGCGCCTGACCTTGAGCAACATGGACCTGGCCGAGCTGGACGAGGATTTCATCTTGCGCTTCGACATGCTGGTCGAGCTTGACCTGCGGGGTAACCAGTTGAGCGCCGTGCCCCGTGGTGTGGAGCAGCTACGCAACCTGCGCCAGCTGCACCTGGGCAACAACCAGATCGTCATGGACGCGGCCAGCCAGCGGCGCCTGGCTGGCCTGGCACGCCTGCAGGTGCTCGACCTGTCGATGAACCCGCTCGGCTATGCGCCAGACCTGCGCAACTTGCGTAACCTGCGCACCATCCGGCTCAACGGTGCCGCCCTGGATGCGGTGCCTGAGAATACGGTGTGGCGGGCGCAAATGGACCTGCGCGAGAACAATATCAGCCGGATTCGCATGAGCCTGGACGACCTGCGTAGCCGGGTGGACCAGCTATCGCTGCACGACAACCCGCTGGACGCTGCCAGCGAGCAGTTGTTGGATGAAGCCGCAGGCGGGGTGCAACCAAGCGCCCGTGGCAGTGCCAGCCACCGCCACCGCCGGGTGAATGAGGCCTTGCTCGAGCGATGGCTGGGCGAGGACGCCGGGGTGATGCGTGAGGAGCGTCGCAAACTGTGGCGTGCGCTGCGCCGGGAGCACGGTTCATCGGCGCTGTTCGTCTACCTGGCTGATTTCGTCGATTCCGAAGACTTCCAGCAGCACCCCGGCCACTACCGGGCCAGGGTGTGGCGGGTGCTGGAGCTGTGCGCCGAACACACCAGCTTGCGTGAGCGGTTGTTCCTGCAGATGGCGGGCCCGCGCACCTGCGAGGACCGCTTGTTGCTGATTCTCGGCCAGCTGGAACTGGGCGTGCTGGTCGAGAAGTACACCGCCAACGCGAGGCCGGCGCAGGTGGAAGAAAAAATGCTGGAGCTGGCGCGCGCGCTGTTTCGCCTCGATGAAGTCGACCATCAGGCGACGCTGCATATCCAGCGCATGGAGGCGGCAAATAGCCCGCACATCGATGAAATCGAAGTGCAGCTGTTCTATCGCCTGAAACTGGCGGAGGCCCTGGAGTTGCCGATCGAGTTGGATTCGATGCATTACGAGGCATTCGCTCATGTCAGCACCCGTGACCTGATCAACGCGCAGGAGCAGGTGCTCAGGGCCGAAACGCCCGAGGCGATCGTCGAGTCCCTGGCCCAGCGGCCCTTCTGGGAGGCCCATGCCCGCGAGCGTTATGCCGACCGGTTCAGCGCTGAAGCCGAGCGCGTTCAGACACTGCTGGAGGAGAGTGAAGCGGAACTCAAGCGTGGCGAAATCGACGAGTGGCTGTTCAACCGGCGCAGCATCAGTTTCATGCATGAGTACGAGGCGGCGGAACGCCGGCTGATCCAGACCCTGGCCAGGGAGGTCTACCAGCGTCTCAACCCCTGAGCGCTCAGCGCCCCCATCAGGGTGGGGGCGCGGTTTGGCTCAGGCGGCACGCACCTGGGGTTGCTGTTTGAGGTAGTCATCCAGCGCCTGGCGTTCGGCGGCGCTGGTGAACAGGCCAAGCTTGGTGCGGCGCCAAAGAATGTCGTCGGCACTGCGGGCCCACTCTTCGCTGCACAGGTAGTCCACCTCACGGCTGAACAGCCCGGCGCCAATCGGCTGGCCAAGGCCTTCCGGGCCGTTTACACCCTCCAGCAGGCGCCACACCCGCTCACCGTAGGTGGTTGCCCAGCGCTTGGCGATGTCGGCTGCCAGCCAGCGGCAACGGGCCAGCAGCTGCTCGACCAGCACCTGCGCCGACTGCATGTTCTCACCGCCCGGCAGGGGGGCAGCGGCGGTCCAGCTGCCTTTCATCTGCGGGAAGTGTGGCTTGAGCTCGGCCATGGCCGACTCGGCCAGCTTGCGATAGGTGGTCAGCTTGCCGCCGAACACCGACAACAGCGGCGCCTGCTGCGCACCGGCCGACAATGCCAGGGTGTAGTCGCGGGTGACGGCCGACGGGTTGTCCGACTCATCGTTGCACAGCGGGCGAACACCCGAGTAGGTGTGCAGGATGTCGCCACGCTCGATCTGGTGATTGAAGTGCCCGTTGACCACCTTGAGCAGGTAGTCGGTTTCCTGTTCGGTGATTGCTACCTGGGCCGGGTCGCCGCTGTATTCGCGGTCGGTGGTGCCGATCAGGGTGAAGCGTTCCAGGTACGGGATGCAGAAGACGATGCGCTGGTCTTCGTTCTGCAGGATGTAGGCATGTTCGCCTTCGTACAGGCGCGGCACGATCAGGTGGCTGCCCTGGATCAGGCGGATGCCGTAGGGCGCATCGAGCTTGAGGTCGTCCTTGATGAAGCTGGCCACCCACGGGCCTGCGGCGTTGACCAGGGCACGGGCACGAATGGTCTGCAGGCTGCCGTCGGCATGTTGCAGTTCGACTTGCCACAGGCCATCGACGCGCTCGGCGCGCAGGCAGCGGGTACGGGTGTGAATGTGCGCGCCGTGTTCACGGGCGGCCATGGCGTTGAGCACCACTAGGCGGGCATCGTCCACGGCGCAGTCGGCGTATTCGAAGCCTCGGGTGATGGCTGGCTTGAGCGGGTAGCCCGGGCCGAAGCGCAGGCTGCGCGAGGCGCCCAGGCGCTTGCGCTTACCCAGGTGGTCGTAGAGGAACAGGCCGGCGCGGATCATCCAGGCCGGGCGCAGGTGCGGGCGGTGCGGCAGCACGAAACGCATTGGCTTGACGATGTGCGGGGCCTTGGCCAGCAACACTTCGCGTTCTGCCAGGGCTTCGCGCACCAGGCGGAACTCGTAGTGTTCCAGGTAGCGCAGGCCGCCGTGGATCAGTTTGCTGCTGGCCGAGGAGGTGTGCTGGGCCAGGTCGTCCTTTTCGCAAAGGAACACTTTCAGGCCGCGCCCGGCGGCGTCGGCAGCGATGCCCACGCCATTGATGCCACCGCCGATCACGGCGAGGTCATAGCAGTCGGCGGGGCTGGGCTGGGACGAAACGGGCTGGGACACGGGCAAGGCCTCCTGGGGCTGTTCGCAGCGAAAGTGAACATTGATGTTCGTTTGCGAAAATACTAGCGCAACAGAAAGCCGGTCGCCAGTCAGTTTCTATAGAAAAAACGGATTGGATGACAGGAAAGTGAACATTTACGAAAATTGCGTGAACGGTTTTAACCGAGTGGCGCATCCAAGGCGAACAAACAAGGCGGTCGCGCGCGATGGCGCAGGCGATACTGGCCCGAAACAAACGTAGGAGCGAGCGCAGCTCGCGATGCGCCGCGCGGGCGGCGCTCGATCTCCCAGGCAATACAAGGCCAATGCCGGACCTCCGAGGCCCTCAAACCACCTCAAGCCGAATCTTGTTCTGGTTCAACAACTGCGTCAGCCCCGGTGCAGGCGCCTGGTCGGTCACCAAACAATCCACCAGGCTGATCGACCCCAGCCGCACCATGGCATTGCGCCCGAACTTGCTGGAGTCGGCAGCCAGTACCACTTGCCGTGCATTGGCGATGATCGCCTGGGACACCCGCACTTCCTGGTAATCGAAATCCAGCAGGCTGCCGTCCTCATCGATGCCACTGATGCCCACCAGGGCGAAATCCACCTTGAACTGGTTGATGAAGTCGACGCTGGCCTGGCCCACCACACCGCCGTCACGGCGCACCGTGCCACCGGCCACCAGCACTTCGAAATCATCCTTGGCGGCAAGGATCGCGGCCACGTGCAGGTTGTTGGTAATCACCTTGAGGTGGCTGTGGTTGAGCAGCGCCCGGGCAATCGATTCGGTGGTGGTGCCGATGTTGATGAACAGCGAGGCATGGTCGGGAATCTGCCGGGCCACGGCTTCGGCGATGCGCTGCTTCTCGTCACGCATCTGGTCGGCGCGCATGGCATAGGCGGTGTTCTCGACGCTCGAATCGTAGGCGGCGCCACCGTGGTAGCGGCGCAGCAGGTTGAGCTCGGCGAGCTGGTTGATGTCGCGTCGGATGGTTTGCGGGGTGACGACGAACAGCTGCGCCATTTCCTCGATACTGACGTAGCCGCGGTCGCGGACCAGTTCGAGGATTTGTTGTTGGCGTGGGGGCAGATTCATGGGCGGTCCTTTGGGGCTGCCGGACAAATGCTGCAATGATGCCGTAGGACAGGCCCTACGGCCAGTGGACCATTGGGCTGGTGTAGGAGCGGGCTTGCCCCGCGAACACCGGCGCAGCCGGTGCCATGCACCGCGGTGCTTGCTTCGCGGGTCTAGCCCGCTCCTACAACCGATGCTGGCTTAGACGTCGTGATCTTCCCAGTCACGGGTGCGCTCGACGGCCTTTTTCCAGCCGGCATACAGCTTCTCTTTCTGCGCCTCGTCCAGCTGCGGGCTGAATTCACGCTCGATGATCGCCTTGTCGCGCAACTCTTCCAGGCCGCTCCAGAAACCACAGGCCAGGCCTGCGAGGTAAGCCGCGCCCAAGGCAGTGGTTTCACGCATTTTCGGGCGCTCCACGCAGGTGCCGAGAATGTCGGCCTGGAACTGCATGAGGAAGTTGTTGGCCACCGCGCCACCGTCCACGCGCAGCTCCGACAGGCGCTGGCCACAGTCCTGCTGCATGGCGTCGAGCACATCGCGGGTCTGGAAGGCGATCGACTCCAAGGCTGCACGGATGATGTGGTCCACCTTCACGCCACGGGTCAGGCCAAACAGCGCGCCACGGGCATAGGGGTCCCAGTAGGGGGCGCCGAGGCCGGTGAAGGCCGGCACCAGGTACACGCCGTTGCTGTCCTTGACCTTGCTGGCGAAGTACTCGGTGTCCAGCGCGTCGTTGACGATTTTCAGCTCGTCACGCAGCCATTGCACGGTGGAGCCGCCATTGAACACTGCGCCTTCCAGGGCATAAGCCACCTCGCCACGCGGGCCGCAGGCGATGGTGGTGAGCAGGCCGTGGGACGACTTCACCGCCTGCTCGCCGGTGTTCATCAGCAGGAAGCAGCCGGTGCCATAGGTGTTCTTGGCCTGGCCCGGCTCCACGCACATCTGGCCGAACAGCGCCGATTGCTGGTCGCCGGCGATACCGGCGATGGCGATGCCGCTCTTGGTGTGGCCGTACACCTCTGAGGACGGGCGCACTTCAGGCAGCATCTGCCGTGGGATACCGAGGATTTCCAGCAGCTTGTCGTCCCACTGCAGGCTGTGGATGTTGAACATCAGCGTGCGCGAGGCGTTGGTGTAGTCGGTGACGTGTACCTTGCCGCCGGAGAATTTCCAGATCAACCAGGTGTCGACGGTGCCGAACAGCAGCTCGCCGCGCTCGGCGCGTTCGCGGGCGCCCTCAACGTTGTCGAGGATCCACTTGAGCTTGGTGCCGGAGAAGTACGGGTCGGTGACCAGGCCTGTGGTTTCGCGAATGTAGTCTTCATGGCCATCGCGCTTGAGCTGGGCACAGATCTCGGTGCTGCGGCGGCACTGCCAGACGATGGCGTTGTACACCGGGCGGCCGGTTTCCTTGTCCCACACCACGGTGGTTTCGCGCTGGTTGGTGATGCCCAGCGCCGCCACCTGGGCATGGCTGATGCCTGCCTGGGCCAGGGCCTCGACCATGGTCGCGCTCTGGGTGGCGAAGATTTCCATCGGATCGTGTTCGACCCAGCCGGCCTGCGGGTAGTGTTGGGCGAATTCACGCTGGGACGTACCCA
The DNA here is from genome assembly GCF_011752535.1 of Pantoea sp. Tr-811. Lineage (NCBI taxonomy): Bacteria > Pseudomonadati > Pseudomonadota > Gammaproteobacteria > Enterobacterales > Erwiniaceae > Pantoea > Pantoea sp. Tr-811. The sequence continues at coordinate 72,972 of NZ_VWXJ01000003.1, read as the reverse complement.
CCACGTTGGCATCGCGGTCGAAGATGATCGCGCGCGAGCTGGTGGTGCCCTGGTCCAGGGCGATGATGTAGTTCTTATCCTGGGTGTCTGTCATGGTCGTAGGCCTTGCATAAAAGGGGAGGTCAGGGCGCCAGCATCACTGGGCTTGAGTATCGCCCTGGCGATTGTCGTTTGTCTCTGGGGCCGCGCCTGGCGTTGCGGGCAGGTTGCGGGCAATCAGGCCGCGATAGGTCGCCGCGCCCAGGCAAGCGCCGAGGATCGGTGCGAACACCGGCACCAGGAAGTACGGAATATCCCGGCCGCCAGTGAAGGCGATTTCGCCCCAGCCGGCCAGGAAGGTCATCAGTTTGGGCCCGAAATCCCGGGCCGGGTTCATCGCAAAGCCGGTCAGCGGGCCCATGGCGCTACCGATCACGGCGATCAGCAGGCCGATCAGCAGCGGGGCCATGGCGCCGCGCGGCAGGCCGTTGTTGTCGTCGGTCAGGGCCATGATCACACCCATCAAGATGGCGGTAATGACGACTTCGACCAGAAATGCCTGGCCGGTGGAGAGCGATGGATGGGGGTAGGTGGAGAACACCGACGCCAGTTCCAGGCTGTCGGCGCTGCCGCGCAGCATGCTGTGGGCCTGTTCGAAATCGAAGAACAGGCTGCTGTAGAGGGTGTAGACCAGCGCCGCGCCGCAGAACGCGCCGAACACCTGGGCCACGGCATAGAACGGCAGCTTGCGCTTGTCGAAGCCGGCGAACAGGGTGAGGGCGATGCTCACCGCCGGGTTCAGGTGCGCGCCGGAGATGCCGGCGGTGAGGTAGATCGCCATGCTCACGCCGACCCCCCAGATGATGCTGATTTCCCACAGGCCGAAGCTGGCGCCTGCCACCTTCAGGGCGGCGACGCAGCCGGTGCCGAAGAAGATCAGCAGCGCGGTGCCGAGGAATTCGGCCAGGCACTGGCTGGACAGTGTGGGTTCGCGTTGAGCAGTCGTCATGTATGACCTCGTTGTTTTTGTTGTGAGGCGCTAGGCGCTCGACAGCAAAGCCTGTGGTCGATCCCCATTGACCACGGGCGGATGTAAGAAATGCACCTTAAAAGGGCACCATTTATTCAGAAACGAAAAAATATAGACAAGAAACGCTTATGTCAAAGGTCGAAAGTGAACGGCCAGTCACGTTTTGGACGCTGTTTTTCCGGGGTGATGCCCGTGGTAGAGGGGCGCGTCAGCCCTATGCTGGCTGTGTTGTAGGAATTGCCCTAAAGTAGCCGCCGACCTGTCCCAGACCGGAGCACTGCATGACCCCCGCCCTCGACCTGTTGAAAAAAGCCCGTGCCGAACACCGCGTGCACAGTTACGAACATGACCCGAAATCGGCGTCTTATGGTTTGGAAGCGGCGGAAAAGCTCGGGCTCGATCCGCAGCAGGTGTTCAAGACTTTGCTTGCGAGCAGCGAGAAAGGTGAGTTGTTGGTGGCGGTGGTACCGGTGGTGGGCACCCTCGACCTCAAGGCCTTGGCCCATGCGGCGGGGGTGAAGAAGTGCGAGATGGCCGACCCGGCGGCGGCGCAGCGGGCCACGGGGTATCTGGTTGGGGGGATCAGCCCGTTGGGGCAGAAGAAGCGCCTGCGTACCTTTATCGATGATTCGGCGCAGCAGTTTGCAACCATCCATGTCAGTGCCGGGAGGCGGGGACTGGAGGTGGAATTGGCGGCGGCGGTGTTGGCCGAGCATACCCAGGGTAAATTTGCCGGGATCGGTCGCGGCTGAGGTGGTTGGGGCTGCGTTGCAGCCCATCGCGACCTCTGGTCGCTCCTACCAGGAAAAACGCATTCCGGTAGGCGCGACCAAAGGTCGCGATGGGCCGCAAGGCGGCCCCAACCCATCAGCGATCAGGTCGCCGAACTGTACCGGCGCACCCCACTTTCCTGGCGCGGCAACTGCGCTGCGACACTGCCCGGCACCGGGAACAGCACCAGGTGGTCGGCCTTCACCGCGATCCCCACATCCTCACCCAGCTGATGGTCGACATGGCTCGGGAAAATCGCTTCCAGCTGGCTGCCGGTGGGCAATTGCAGGCGGTACAGCGTCGAAGCCCCCAGGAAGCTCTTGCCAACGATGTTCGCCTGCAGCGCGCTGCCCGGTGCCGGCACGATGTCGTCGGGGCGCAGCAGCACGTCCACTGCGCTGCCAGGGGCCAGGGTGTAGGCGCGGTTGCCACGCAGCTCGCCAAGCTCGGTGTTGACCGCCTCATGGCTGCTCATCTGGCCACGGATGAAGTAGCCCTGGCCGATGAAGCTGGCAACGAACGGCGTTTGCGGTTCGTGGTAGAGGTTATAGGGCGTGTCCCACTGCTCCAGCCGGCCTTCCTTGAACACCCCAACGTGGTCGCTGACGGCAAATGCCTCTTCCTGGTCATGGGTGACCAGAATCGCGCTGGTGCCACGGCTCTTGAGGATGTCGCGCACCTCGTGGCTCAGGCGCCGGCGCAGCTCCACATCCAGGTTGGAGAACGGCTCGTCGAGCAGCAGCAGTTGCGGCTCCGGCGCCAGCGCCCGGGCCAGGGCCACGCGCTGTTGCTGGCCACCGGACAGCTCGTGCGGGTAACGCCCGCCCAGGCCCGTGAGCTTGACCAGTTCGAGCATTTCCTCGATCACCTGCGCCTGGCGCGGGTGCTTGGCGATGCCGAAGGCGATGTTTTGCGCCACGGTCAGGTGCGGGAACAGGGCGTAATCCTGGAACACCATGCCGATTCGGCGTTTTTCCGGCGCCAGGGTGAAGCCGGCGCGGGAAATGACCTCGCCGGCCAGCTGGATCTCACCTTCGTGCACCGGCTCGAAGCCGGCGATGGCGCGCAGGGTGGTGGTTTTGCCGCAACCGGAGGAACCCAGCAGGCAACCGATGTCGCCTGCGTTCAGGTGCAGGTTGAGGTTCTGGACGATGCGCTGGTCGCCATAGCCGCAGGCGAGGTTGCGCAGGTTGAGCAGTAGGGGTTGACTCATGCGTGGTGGTAAGCCGGTTCGACAAGGAATTCGAGAAGGGCCTTCTGTGCATGCAAGCGGTTTTCAGCCTGGTCCCAGGCGACCGAACGAGGGTCGTCGAGCAGGTCATGGCTGATTTCCTCGCCACGGTGGGCGGGCAGGCAGTGCATGAACAGGGCGTCGGGTGCCGCCAGGTCGAGCAGTGCGCGGGTGACCTGGTAAGGCGCAAAATGCGCCAGGCGCCGTGCAGTTTCCTCTTCCTGGCCCATGGAAGTCCAGACATCGGTGGTCACCAAGTGCGCACCGCGCACGGCTTCCTGTGGGTCGCGGATGATCTGCACGCGGTCGCCACCCAGGGCCATGAAGCGTGGGTCGGGCTCGTAACCCTCCGGGCAGGCGATGCGCAGCTGGAAGTCGAACTGCCGGGCGGCCTCGATGTAGGAGTTGCACATGTTGAAGCCATCGCCGATCCAGGCCACGGTCTTGCCCTGGATCGGGCCGCGGTGTTCGAGGAAGGTCTGCATGTCGGCCAGCAGCTGGCACGGGTGCGACTCGTCGGACAGGGCATTGATCACCGGAACCCGCGACTTGGCGGCGAATTCGGTGAGGGTGCTGTGGGCGTGGGTACGGATCATCACCACGTCGAGCATGCTCGACAGCACGATGGCGCTGTCGCCGATCGGCTCGCCACGGCCCAGCTGGGTGTCGCGCGGCGACAGGAAGATGGCCTGGCCGCCGAGCTGGATCATGCCGGCTTCGAACGACACGCGGGTACGGGTGGAGGACTTCTCGAAGATCATCCCCAGCACGCGGTTCTTCAGCGGCTCGAACAGTACGCCGCGCTTGCGCAGGTCCTTCAGCTCGATGCCTCGGCGGATCACACCGAGCAATTCGTCGGTGGTGAAATCCAGCAGGGAGAGAAAGTGCCTAGCGCTCATGATTGACTACCTTATCTGCAACGGTATGCAGGTCGACCGTATGGTTTTTTTTGACAACGGGAGTGACCTGCGGCGTAAGCCGCACGGGGCGGACGAAATGGGGAAAGGCGCAATACTATAATTAAATGTCGCCTGAAACCAAGAGGGGAAACAGCGGCCTTGAGCAAAGGATGTTGCAAAGGGTGTCGCACCCCTGGGGCCAGTGCTGTTTTTTATTTGCTACAGACGGTTGTACACGGCTTGCTGGCAATTTGGCAAATGCCTGTGCTGAATCGTGCGCCTGATGTCGCGCGATTCACGCCACGAAGCACGCTGGCCGGGGCTGAGCGGCCGGCGCATAGTCGGTGCTCGAGCATTCCCTTCATCGGCAAGGTTAGAGGCGGCCATGACCAAGACCCTGCACCATCGTGCCTGTCACCTGTGCGAAGCCATCTGTGGCCTGAACATTGAAGTCAGCCATGAAGACGACGGGCGGGCGCTGATCAGTTCGATCAAGGGCGACGCCCAGGACCCGTTCAGCCGTGGCCATATCTGCCCCAAGGCCGTGGCCCTGCAGGACATCCAGAACGACCCGGACCGCCTGCGCCAGCCCCATCGCCGGGTAGGCGAGCAGTGGCTGCCCATCGGCTGGGAAGAAGCCTTCGAGCTGGCCGCCGACAAACTGTGGGCCATCCAGCAGGCCCATGGGCGTAATGCCGTGGCGGTGTACCAAGGCAACCCCAGCGTGCACAACTATGGGTTGATGACCCACAGCAATTACTTCCTCGGCCTGCTCAAGACCCGCAACCGGTTTTCCGCCACCTCGGTCGACCAGTTGCCCCAGCACCTGACCAGCCACCTGATGTACGGCCATGGCCTGCTGCTGCCGATTCCAGACATCGACCACACCGGCTTCATGCTGATTCTCGGCGGCAACCCACTGGCCTCCAATGGCAGCATCATGACCGTGCCGGATGTGGAAAAGCGCCTGAAGGCCCTGCGTGGGCGCGGCGGGCGGTTGGTGGTGGTCGACCCGCGGCGCAGCGAAACGGCAGCCATGGCCGATACCCACCTGTTCATTCGCCCCGGTGGCGACGCCGCCTTGCTGTGTGGCCTGCTCAACACCCTGTTCGACGAAGGCCTGGCCCGCGGTTCGCATTTGCCGGTGAATGGGCTGCAACAGGTGCGTGAAGCCATTGCCCCGTTCAGCGCCGAGGCCATGAGCGCACACTGCGCCATTCCAGCCGCGGTAATCCGCCAGTTGGCGCGCGACTTCGCTGCTGCCGACAAGGCCGTCTGCTATGGCCGCATGGGGGTGTCCACCCAGGCCTTCGGCAGCCTCTGCCATTGGCTGGTGCAACTGCTCAACCTGGTGACCGGCAACCTGGACCGCGAAGGCGGTGCATTGTGCACCGAGCCTGCCGTGGACCTGGTGGCAACCACCTCGGGCGGCCACTTCAATGCCTGGCAGAGCCGCGTATCGGGCTTGCCCGAATACGGCGGCGAGCTGCCGGTGGCGGCCCTGGCCGAAGAAATGCTGACCCCAGGCGAGGGCCAGGTGCGCGCCCTGGTGACCGTGGCCGGCAACCCGGTGCTGTCCACGCCCAATGGCCGCCAGCTGGACGCAGCACTGGAGGGGCTGGCGTTCATGCTCAGCATCGACCTCTACATCAACGAGACTACCCGCCACGCCGACCTGATCCTGCCGTCCACCTCGGCGCTGGAGAACGATCACTACGACAGCACCTTCAACCTGCTGGCGGTGCGCAACGTCACGCGCTTCAACCGGGCGATTCTGGCCAAGCCGGAGGGCGCCCTGCATGACTGGGAGATCTTCGTCGGCCTGGCCCAGGCTTTTGCCCGGCGTGCCGAGCTGGAACTCAAGCCCACCTGGCCGCCGGCACAGATGATCGACCTGGCCTTGCGCAAGGGGCGCTATGGCGAGGCGTCTGCCTGGAAGCTGTCGCTGCAGGCGCTGGACGAACACCCCCACGGCCTTGACCTGGGGCCATTGCGGGCGAACCTGGGCGCGCGCCTGGCCACCCCCAGCCAGGCGGTCGAGGCCGCGCCTGCGGTACTGCTCGACGACCTGCAGCGCCTGGCACGCCAGGCGCTGCCCATGCCCGGCGAGCTGCTGCTGATTGGCCGGCGCCACGTGCGCAGCAACAATTCGTGGATGCACAACTTTCATCGGCTGGTCAAAGGCAAGCCGCGCCACCAACTGCTGATGCACCCCCAGGACCTGCAGCAGCGCCAGCTCCAGGATGGCCAGCGGGTACGCATTCGTTCGCGCACCGGCAGCCTGGAAGTGGAAGTGCTGGCCAGTGACGAGATGATGCCCGGCGTGGTCAGCCTGCCCCATGGTTTCGGCCATGGCCGCCAGGGCGTGCAACTGCAGGTGGCCCAAGGGCAGGCCGGAGTCAGCGCCAATGACCTCACCGATGAATGCCTGCGCGATCAGGTTTCCGGCAACGCTGCGCTCAATGGTGTGCCGGTGCAGGTGGAGGCCGCGTGAGCGACGGTAAGGCCGAGCATGCTGCTCGGCTTTCCGATACAATGCGTCACCGTGCCGACGACCGCGTCGGAAAGTTCAGCTGAGGTGCTACATGGATATCATCGATACGATCAAAGAGCAGATTGCCAACAACACCATTCTGCTTTACATGAAAGGCTCGCCGAATGCCCCGCAGTGCGGGTTCTCGGCCAAGGCATCGCAGGCTGTGATGGGTTGCGGCGAGAAGTTCGCTTACGTCGACATCCTGCAGAACCCGGAAATCCGCGCCAACCTGCCAAAGTACGCCAACTGGCCGACTTTCCCGCAACTGTGGGTCGCCGGTGAGCTGGTTGGCGGTAGCGACATCATGCTGGAAATGTTCGAGAAGGGTGAGCTGCAAACCCTGATCAAGGAAGCGGCCGCCAAGGCCAAGGCTTCCGAAGCCTGATTATCAGGCAGCCATGAAAAAACCCGCTCAAGGCGGGTTTTTTTATGGGGCGGCGTTTTAGCGCGCGGCTTACTCTTCGCCCATCTGCGATTGCAGGTAGTTCTCGATGCCGATCTTGTCGATCAGGCTCAGCTGGGTTTCCAGCCAGTCGATGTGCTCTTCCTCGGACTCGAGGATATCTTCGAGCATGTCACGGGAACCGAAGTCGCCGGCCGTTTCGCAGTGAGCAATGGCGGCTTTCAGGTCGACCAGGCCTTTCTGTTCGATCTTCAGGTCGCACTCCAGCATTTCCTTGGTGTGCTCGCCGATCAGCAGCTTGCCCAGGTCCTGGACGTTGGGAATGCCTTCGAGGAAGAGAATACGCTTGATCAGTTTGTCAGCGTGCTTCATCTCGTCGATGGATTCCTTGTACTCGTGCTTGCCGAGTTTGTTCAGGCCCCAATCTTCGTACATGCGTGCGTGCAGGAAGTACTGGTTGATTGCGACCAGCTCGTTTCCGAGGATCTTGTTGAGATGCTGGATGACGCTTACGTCGCCTTTCATGACGGGTTCCTGCCCTGTTGAAGTGTGCCAATACAGGGAAGTTTGAGCCTGCATGAAAGGGCTGTCAAACCTAAGTTGTTGAATAATAAGTGAAAATTAATAGGAATAAGAATGTTTGTGAACCGCGTTGGCACGCTAACTTATTGATATACAGGCATAAAAAAACCGGACACGAGGTCCGGTTCTTTGAAATAGGGGGGGTCAAGCGGCTGTAAATTCTACCGGGTAGGGCAGGGCGGCATGCTGGCTCACCTGCAATTCGGTGAGGGTTTCACGAACCACCTGCTTGGCCAGGCAGGCGCATTTACCACATTGGCTGGCGACGTTGGTCGCAGCGCGGACTTCCTTGTAACTGCAGCATCCTTCATAGATCGCATCGCGGATCTGTCCGTCGGTGACGCCGACACAGAGACACACATACATAAGGGCTGACCATCGCTGTTGAGTCGATGGGTTGGAGCTTAATGTTAATGAGAATGCTTGTCAAAGGGCTTTGCGAAAGGGCCGTGCTTGAGCGACCGACGGTTGCATTCGGCCTGTCACCACAAGCCGTGTATGATGGTCGGCCTTTGTTTGATGCCGGGCAAGCCTGCTGGGCCCTGCAAACGGTTTTCCACCCTCACTAGGAGATTACAATGAGCGTACTCGTTGGCAAACAAGCCCCCGACTTCACCGTACCTGCCGTCCTGGGCAACGGCGAAATCGTCGACAGCTTCAACCTGGCTTCGGCCATCAAGGGCAAGTACGGCCTGGTGTTCTTCTACCCACTGGACTTCACCTTCGTCTGCCCGTCCGAGCTGATCGCCCTGGACAACCGCATTCCAGACTTCCAGGCCCGCAACGTGGAAGTGATCGGCGTTTCGATCGACTCGCACTTCACCCACAACGCCTGGCGTAACACCCCGGTCAACGCCGGCGGTATCGGCCAGGTCAAATACACCCTGGCGGCCGACATCACCCACGAAATCTGCAAGGCCTACGACGTTGAGTCCGAAGGCGGCGTGGCCTTCCGTGGCGCGTTCCTGATCGACACCAACGGTGTCGTGCGTTCGCAGATCGTCAACGACCTGCCGCTGGGCCGCAACATGGACGAGCTGCTGCGCCTGGTAGACGCCCTGCAATTCCACGAAGAGCACGGCGAAGTCTGCCCTGCCAACTGGAAGAAAGGCGACCAGGGCATGACCGCTTCGCCAGAAGGCGTTGCTGCTTACCTGAGCGAGAACGCTGGCAAGCTGTAATTGCCACGCGCATGAAAAAACCGGCCCAAGTGGCCGGTTTTTTTGTGCCGTTGCGTACCGCCGCTTCCACGGAGCTGCACCTGTGAGCTGCGCTGTCGCGATCCCCTGTAGGAGCGGGCTTGCCCCGCGAACACCGGCGAAGCCGGTGCCACGCACCGCGTCGCCGGCTTCGCGGGTCAAGTCCGCTCCTACAGATATCCGTTAAATCAGAATTTTTCGGCTCAGTCGTTGAAATCGCGCCAGCCGCCCATTTCCTTCCAGCGGTTGACGATACCGCAGAACAGCTCGGCCGTTTTCTCGGTGTCGTACCGCGCCGAATGCGCCTCACGCCCGTCGAAGTCGATGTCGGCGCTCTGGCAGGCCCGCGCCAGCACGGTCTGGCCGTAGGCCAGGCCCGCCAGGGAGGCGGTGTCGAAGCTGGAGAACGGGTGGAACGGGTTGCGCTTGATGTCGTTGCGCGCCACCGCGGCGTTGAGGAAGCCCAGGTCGAAGCTGCTGTTGTGGCCAACCAGGATCGCCCGTTTGCAGCCATTGGCCTTCAGCGCCTTGCGCACACCACGGAAGATGTCGGTGAGCGCACTTTCTTCGCTCACCGCCATGCGCAGCGGGTGGTCCAGCTTGATGCCAGTGAATTCCAGCGCCGCCGCCTCGATGTTCGCCCCTTCGAACGGCTCTACCCGGAAGAAGTAGGTGTGCTCGGGGAACAGGAAGCCTTTCTCGTCCATGCCGATGGTAACGGCGGCGATTTCCAGCAGGGCGTCGGTGGCGCTGTTGAAGCCACCGGTTTCGACGTCCACCACCACCGGCAGGTAGCCACGGAAGCGTTCGGCCATGGGGTGACGCGAACCGCTGTTGCCCTGGCCGTCCTGGTCGTCTTCGTAGAGGTCTTCGCTCACGCGTTGTCCTCCAGCAGGCGCCAGCGCAGTTTCTCGCCAGCGCGCAGCGGGATCACGGTTTGCTCGCCAAACGGCAGGCTATCGGGGGCCGTCCATTCCTCGCGCACCAGGGTGATGGTGTCGGTGTTCGCCGGCAGGCCATAGAAGGCCGGGCCATGCAGGCTGGCAAAGCCTTCCAGTTTGTCCAGCGCGTTGCGCTGCTCGAAGGCCTCGGCATACATCTCGATGGCCGCATAGGCGGTATAGCAACCGGCGCAGCCGCAGGCCGCTTCCTTGGCGTGGCGGGCGTGGGGGGCCGAGTCGGTGCCGAGGAAGAACTTCGGGTTGCCGCTGGTGGCAGCGTCCAGCAGCGCCACCTGGTGGGTGTTGCGCTTGAGGATCGGCAGGCAATAGAAGTGCGGGCGAATACCGCCAACCAGCATGTGGTTGCGGTTGTACAGCAGGTGCTGGGCAGTGATGGTGGCGCCGACGTTGGCCGGGGCCTCGGTGACGAACTGCGCGGCATCGCCGGTGGTGATGTGCTCGAACACCACTTTCAGGGTGGGGAAACGCTCGACCAGGCGGCGCATGTGCTCGTCGATGAAGCGCTTCTCGCGGTCGAAGACGTCGATCTCGCTGCGCGTCACTTCACCGTGCACCAACAGGGGCATGCCGACTTCGGCCAGCGCCTCGATGGCCGGGAAAATGTTGTCGATGCTGGTCACGCCCGAATCGGAGTTGGTGGTAGCGCCGGCCGGGTAGAGCTTGGCGGCGTACACGATGCCGCTGGCCTTGGCCGCGCGGATGTCCTCGGGGCTGGTACGGTCGGTGAGGTACAGCACCATCAGCGGTTCGAAGCGGCTGCCGGCGGGGCGGGCGGCGAGGATGCGCTCACGGTAGGCGCTGGCCTCGACGGCATTGCGTACCGGTGGAACCAGGTTAGGCATGATGATGGCACGGGCGAAGGTACGCGCCACGTCGCCAACGGTGTGGGGCAGGACGGCACCATCGCGCAGATGGATGTGCCAGTCGTCGGGACGCAGGAGGGTCAGGCGATCGGACATTGGGAATTCCAGGCGGGTCGAACTCAGGCCCCAATGCTACCGGAAAACCCCGGGCCGAGCACGGCTATCAAGTTTTCCGCGAAGCGCCCGATAGCCTGCCTGTAAGCCGTCAGAATTTTTGGAGCCGACCGTGCGCCAGCGTTACCTAGCCCTGTTGACCCTGTTCGCCAGCCTGCCGGCCGGTGCACTGACTTTCCAGACCCGCATGGAGAATGTCGCCTGGAAAGTCGAGGGTGACCAGTTCGAATGCCGCCTGATCCAGCCGATCGACGGTTTTGGCAGCGGCGAGTTCGTGCGCAAGGCCGGGGAGCTGCCGGTGTTCCGCCTGCGTTCGGACAGCAATGTGCTGGGCGCAGGTTCCGCCACCTTGCTGGCGGCCGCGGCGCCGTGGCAACCCGGGCGTGGCGATGTCAACCTGGGGGCGGTGCGCATGGCCCGTAGCGGCGTGCTGTTCAGCTCGTCGCAGAGCCAGGCTACCCGCCTGATCAACGGCTTGCTCGATGGCCGCGCCACGGTGGTGCGCAACTACACCGGCGAAGGTGGGCGGGTGATGGAAGTGCGGGTATTGCCGGTGAGCTTCGCCAAGGCCTACAGCGATTACCAGGCCTGTGCAGGCAAGATGTTGGCGATGAACTATGACCAGGTGCGCCAGACCCAGGTCGGTTTCCCCAGCGGTGGCGTGGACCTGGATGCCGACGCGCGGGCGCGGCTGGATGTGATTCTCGACTATCTGAAGGCCGACCCAACGGTTAACCACATCGAGCTCAACGGCCATTCCGACAACAGCGGCAACCGTTTGACCAACCGCGACGCCTCGCGCCGCCGTGCCCTGGCGGTGGCGGACTACTTCAAGGCCCATGGGGTGCCGGAGGAGCAGATTGATGTGCGCTTCCACGGTGAGCGTTATCCGCTGGTGAAGAACAACAGCCCGGCCAACCGTGCGCGTAATCGGCGGGTGAATATCGAGCTGGACCGGGTGGCGGTGGTGGAGAAACCGGGGGGGGCGGCGGCAGCGGCGGCACCGGCACCGGCACCGGCACCGGCACCGGCACCGGCACCGGCACCAGCACCGGCAGCACCCGCCAAGGCGCCCTGATATAGAGGCGTCAGGGCCACCATGAGCATGCCGCAACCTCTTTGGCGCCTGTGAGATCGAGCGCCGCCCGCGCGGCGCTTCGCGAGCTTTGCTCGCTCCTACGTTTGTTTCGGGCCAGTGAGTCCTGGGGGATTTGCGCGCGAACGCCTTGGCGCATGGCGCGATACCTCGCCTGCCACAGGCGTTACTGGCCCAAAACAAACGTAGGAGCGAGCGCAGCTCGCGATGCGCCGCGCGGGCGGCGCTCGATCTCACCGGCGCCGAAAATGTAACGGCATGCGCCTGGCTGCCCCCACCCAACCTCCCCACCCAACACCGCCACCACGCCCCCACCCAACATCCCCGCGACCCCACGTCGCGCCCCTGAATGTTCTTGTCGCTTTGTCGTCAGAAGCTGTCGCCCCACTGTAAATTTATCCGCAACGCCGGTAGAATCGATCCCTTTCCGTACAACCCCGTGGAGTGATGGCATGGCGGACGTAAAAAAGGTCGTACTGGCGTATTCCGGCGGCCTTGATACTTCGGTGATTCTCAAGTGGCTGCAGGATACCTACGACTGCGAAGTGGTGACCTTCACCGCTGACCTGGGTCAGGGCGAAGAAGTCGAGCCGGCTCGCGCCAAAGCCCAGGCAATGGGCGTCAAAGAGATCTACATCGACGACCTGCGCGAAGAATTCGTGCGTGATTTCGTCTTCCCGATGTTCCGCGCCAACACCGTCTACGAAGGCGAGTACCTGCTGGGTACTTCCATCGCTCGTCCGCTGATCGCCAAGCGCCTGATCGAAATCGCCAACGAAACCGGCGCCGACGCCATTTCCCATGGCGCCACCGGCAAGGGCAACGACCAGGTTCGCTTCGAGCTGGGCGCCTACGCCCTCAAGCCTGGCGTCAAGGTCATCGCCCCATGGCGCGAGTGGGACCTGCTGTCTCGCGAGAAGCTGATGGACTACGCCGAGAAGCACGGCATTCCAATCGAGCGCCACGGCAAGAAGAAGTCGCCGTACTCGATGGACGCCAACCTGCTGCACATCTCCTACGAAGGCGGTGTCCTGGAAGATACCTGGACCGAGCACGAGGAAGACATGTGGCGCTGGAGCGTCTCGCCAGAGAACGCCCCCGACCAGGCCACCTACCTGGAACTGACCTACCGCAACGGTGACATCGTCGCCATCGACGGCGTCGACATGAGCCCGGCCACCGTGCTGGCCGAGCTGAACCGCATCGGCGGCGCCAACGGCATTGGCCGCCTGGACATCGTCGAGAACCGTTACGTCGGCATGAAGTCCCGTGGCTGCTACGAAACCCCGGGCGGCACCATTATGCTCAAGGCCCACCGCGCCATCGAGTCGATCACCCTGGACCGCGAAGTCGCTCACCTCAAAGACGAGTTGATGCCCAAGTACGCCAGCCTGATCTACACCGGCTACTGGTGGAGCCCGGAGCGTCTGATGCTGCAACAGATGATCGACGCCTCCCAGGTCAACGTGAATGGCGTGGTTCGCCTGAAACTCTACAAGGGCAACGTCATCGTGGTTGGCCGCAAGTCGGACGATTCGCTGTTCGATGCCAACATCGCCACCTTCGAAGAAGATGGCGGCGCCTACAACCAGGCCGATGCGGCGGGCTTCATCAAGCTCAATGCACTGCGCATGCGCATTGCTGCGAACAAAGGCCGCGGGATGCTCTAAGCCCCCGCAGGCGACAAAAAGCCCCGGCCTTGGCCGGGGTTTTTTTTCGCCTGGGGCAAGGCCCGCAGCGGCAAATGCTATGCGCTGATCTTGCCGATCGAAAGCTCGACACGCTGGGCGCGGTCGACATTGCAAAAGCACCAGCGGCGCTCTGCGCCCACCGGTTGTGCAATGGCCTGCAGCACGTGCTGCTCCAGCAGTTCCCCTGCGCTTGGGCCTGACAGCAGAACGGTGACCGGCTCTGCTGCGGCCATCACTGGCTCGGCCGCAAGCGGCGCTTCGGGCCCGGGTGAGTAGAAGGACTTGGCATTGAAGTTCAGCGTCAGGAAGAACAGTGCAGTGAGGAAAAACGGGAAGCCCACCAGGAACCAGGTATAGAGGGTCTGGCTTTTCTCACCGAGAAAGGGCAGTGCTGCCAGCGCCGATGCCTCGATGATGCCTGCGAAGATCGCAATGATTGTCAGCGGGCTAACGGCTTTGTGATCGACCATGATGATTACCTCCCTGCGGTCCCGCTAACCTGAACGCTCGCCTGGCCTTTGTGAACGGTGGAGTATTTCCGGCGCGGGAAGATTACCCCCCAAGGCATTTCCCTTCGTTCGCGCCAACCGCGTTGCCGGGGATGCATGCAACTCATTGCGCTGGGTCATGAGCGCGGCGGTGTCGATGCTGTACAAAGTCACCTGTAGGACAATTCCTAAACATGGGTAAGGCTCATCTATTCAGCCAAATACGGGGGAGATGGACACGCAATCCCGCGTTCTGCTCGGTTATGGTGGCGCATCGTCAATGCTGAATAATGAATGGATATCGCATGAATAAAGTCCTTATCGTGGATGATCATCCGGTCATACGCCTTGCAGTGCGCATGCTGATGGAGCGGCATGGCTACGACGTGGTGGCCGAAACCGACAACGGCGTGACCGCCCTGCAACTCACCCGTGAACACCTGCCGGACATCGTGGTGCTGGATATCGGCATCCCCAAGCTTGATGGGCTCGAAGTCATCGCCCGCATGGCCACGGCGAGCCCGGGAAGCCGGGTACTGGTGCTCACCTCGCAAACGCCGGGGCATTTTTCCATGCGCTGCATGCAGGCGGGGGCCTCGGGCTACGTGTGCAAGCAGCAGGAACTGACCGAACTGCTCAGCGCCATCAAGGCCGTGCTCTCTGGCTACAGCTATTTCCCCAACCAGGCCTTGCACAAGTCGCGCGGGCGGGTAGGCGGGGTTTCGGAAAAGGAAATGGTCGAGCGCCTGTCGGCGCGGGAAATGATGGTGCTGCAGCAACTGGCTCGGGGGCGCTCCAACAAGGAAATCGCCGACAGCATGTTCCTGAGCAACAAGACCGTCAGTACCTACAAGACACGCTTGCTGCTCAAGCTCAATGCCCACTCCCTGGTGGACCTGATCGAACTGGCCCGGCGCCACGGCATCAACTGATCCGCACAGGCGCAAAGCCTCCGCAATGGAGGCTTTGGTCAATGGCTACAGGTCGTAGTCGAAGTCGGCAAGTTGCCGTTGCAGGCGGCGCTCTTCGAGGAGGTTGTCAATGGTGCGGCGTTTGCTCAGGTTGGTCTTGGCGGTTTCCACCTGGGGTTCGGCGTCGTCGTCAGCGGTGGCAAAGTCATCTTCGATCGACAGGTCGTCTTTATCGGTACTCATGAGTCGCTCCAAGCCAAAGGGCCATTGGCCGTCCTTATAACGGGAAAGCGAAGTCCGGTAAAAAAGATTTTTTCAATCGAAATGTAGCGGTTTTTGCTATTGCCTCAATCGTCGGAAGTCTTCTGCTTGTACTCGCACAGGTCCTCGATGCGGCAACTGCCACAGCGCGGCTTGCGGGCCTGGCACACGTAGCGCCCGTGCAGGATCAACCAGTGGTGGGCGTCCAGCAGGTAATCCTTGGGTACAAATTTCATCAACTTCTTCTCGACCTCAAGCACATTCTTGCCGGGTGCGATGCCGGTGCGGTTGCTGACGCGGAAAATGTGCGTATCCACGGCCATGGCCGGTTGCCGGAACGCCGTGTTGAGCACCACGTTGGCGGTCTTGCGGCCTACCCCGGGCAGCGCTTCGAGCGCTTCGCGGGTTTGCGGGACCACGCCGTCGTGGCGTTCGATCAACAGGCGGCAGGCTTCGATGACGTTCTTGGCCTTGCTGTTGTACAGGCCGATGGTCTTGATGTACGCACTCAGCCCCTCCACCCCCAGCGCATAAATGGCCTGGGGCGTATTGGCCACCGGAAACAGGCGCGCGGTGGCCTTGTTCACACCCACATCGGTGGATTGCGCAGAGAGCGTAACGGCGACCAGCAGTTCAAACGGGGTGGTGTAAGCCAGTTCTGTCTTCGGGTCGGGGTTGTCTTCGTGCAGCCTGCGAAAAATCTCCAGGCGTTTGGCAGCATTCATGGGGTCAACGCGTTCCTTGACGACGTGAGGGGGCAGGGCCCGGACGCAGGCCATTGTACAAGGCCAGCAGCAGTCCGAGCAGTAGCAGTGCGCCGGCGGGGTGGCTGGCCAGTTGCACCCCGAGGCCTTCGGCCAGCCCTTGGCGCACGCCACCAAGCACCAGGCAGGCCAGGATCAGCCCGGTATTCTGCACCAGCAGGGCTCGCCAGCGGCCCTCAGCCGGCAAATGCTGATCGACGGCAAGGCACTGCAGGCACACAAGCGCCGGAAAATACCCGAGCGACAAGGCCAGGGGCAAGGCCCAGGCGCGCAGTGAAAGCTGCAGGCAACTGGCCAGGGCCGCAAGCAGCAGCAGGCTCGCCGCCCAGTAGGGTGGGCCGCTGAGCCTGGCGCGCACAGGGCTCAGCAAGGCCTGGTGGGCAAGGTTCATGGTCAGCATGCAGGCGGCGATGGTGCCCGCCTGGGTGAGGGTTTGGGTGGCACCGAGCAGCGCGGGCAGGCTGGCGATCAGCAAGGTGTTTCTATTCATGCGCGGGAGCCCCGAGCCACTGCAGGCGATGCCGGTCGAAATACGCCAGCGCCTCGTGTTGTGCTTCGATCACCGCGCGGGAGGTGACGGTAGCGCCTGCCAGCTGGTCGAAGTCGCCGTGGTCACGGCGGATTGCCCAGCGGTCAGTCAGGCTACGCTGGGCAAATTGGGCCAGCCAGTTAGCTTGCGGGTCGTCCAGGCGGCCACCCAGGCCTGGGGTTTCCCGTTGTTCGATCACCTCGGTGCCAACCAGCCTGCCATCGGCGGCGATGGCCATCACCAGCGTGATTGGCGCTGCGTAGCCCTGTACCTGGCTGACCAGCACCACGGCGGTCACCGAAGTCCCCAGTAGCGCACGATAGGCAGCGTTTATTCGGCTGTGGGCCGGTTGTTCGGCAGGTAGCTGCAGGGGCGTGTCCAACGGCTGGTTGTCGTAGCTGTGCGCGGGCAGCACAGCCAGCAGCTGCCGGGCTTGCAGCTGCCGCTCGGCATCGCTGATCGCGGTGTGGGTCCATCCGCGCCAGGCGAGCGTGGCAGCCAGGGCCAGCGCGCTGATCAGCGCCAGCAGCAGGCCGCTGCGCAGTTGCCGGGTCATGGCGTGCCCTGCACTCGGCGCAAGGCCAACCGGTCGAGGGCGGGCACGGCCAGGTTCAGCAGCAGGATGACGAATGCCGTGCCGTCCGGGTAGCTGCCCCAGGTGCGAACCAGGTAGATCAGCGCCCCGGCGATAAGCCCGAACAGCAGCCGGCCCTGGTCGGTTCTGGGGCCGGAAACCGGCTCGGTGGCGATGAAGAAGGCGGCCAGCATGGTCGAGCCGGAAAACAGGTGCAGCAGCGGCGAGCCATGGGAGTCCGAGCCGGAACCATTCCAGGCCAGCAGGCTGCACAGGAACAGGCCAGCCAGCAGGCCCACCGGCGCCTGCCAGCCGTACACCTTGCGCTGCAGCAGAAACAGCCCGCCGAGCAGGAACGCCAGGTTGATCCACTCACTGGCTCGCCCACCAACGCTGCCAAAGCCTGGGTGGCTGGCGAACAGTTCGTCGAGGGTCAGGCTGCGGTTGTGGCGCAGGCTGTCGAGTGCCGTGGGCTGGGCCCAGGCGTCGATCTGGCCAGCGTCGGTAAACACCCCCTGCAGGCTTTCGAGCAAGCCGGGGGGCTGGCCGGGCCAGTGGTTCATTTGCAGGGGAAAGCTCAACAGTACAGCGGCATAGCCGAGCATTGCCGGGTTGAACAGGTTGCGCCCGACGCCGCCGAACGCGTGCTTGCCGAGGGTAATGGCGATGCTGGTGGCCGCCACCGGCAGCCACCAGGGCGCCAGGGTGGGCAGGGCGAGTGCCAGCAGCACACTGCTCACCAGCGCGCTGGCGTCGTTCAAACCCGCCCGTACCGGCTGGCCACGCCATGCCAGCAGCGCAGCCTCGCAGCACAGGGCGCTGGCGGCGCACAGCAGCAGGTTGAACAGTAGCCCCCAGCCATGAAACCAGAACGCTGTCATCACCCCGGGCATGCAGGCCAGCAGCACCAGGCCCATGGCGGTGCGCAGCCGTGCATCGGCGGCGCTCATTGCGTGAACAGCCCATTCAAGCCCGAGCACGCCATGGCCATGATGCCTGCGCCGATCAAGGCGATGGGCAGGCCACGCAGTGCGCGGGGCAGCTGTTCATGCTCGGTGCGCTGTTGCAGGTCGGCAAACAGGGTAAGCGCCAGCCAGAAGCCCAGCCCGGCGCCGATGCCCCAGCCCAGGGTTGCCAGCCATGGCGTGTGCTCGGCCATGGCCGGCAGCGCCAAGCCGAGCACCAAGGCATTGCCCAGGATCGGCGTGCCAAGGCCCTGGGAGATCATGCCTGGGCGAAGCCTGGCCAGCAGCAGCGGCCCGGCCCAGGCGAGCACTGCCAGCCAGGGTAGCAGCAGGAACAGGCGCAGGTCTTCGAGTTGCCAGGGGGCTATCAGCCAGTGCTCGATCAACCGCCCGCCGCACACGCCCAGCGCGGTCGTCACGGCGCATGCCAGGCCGAAACCGGGCAAGCGGCTGGGTGGCAGCAGCACATGGCTGACCAGCGCGGCGCCGAGCAGCGTCAGGACGTAGTCGTTCATGCACAAGAAGATAGCCGGGAATCGCCATGGGCGTGGGCCCCGGTAGGAGCGAGCGAAGCTCGCGATGCTTTCAGGGCCGATTGGTGCGTTGCCTGGGCTGGCCCTATCGCGAGCTGCGCTCGCTCCTACGGGGTAGGGCGGCGGGGGAAGAAGGCAAAAAAATACCCCGGCGGGGCGCCGGGGTATGGGGGTTACTTGATGCGCTGGCCTGGCTTGGCGCCGCTGTCCGGGCTCAGCAGGTAGATTTCTTCACCGCCCGGGCCGGCCGCCATGACCATGCCCTCGGATACGCCAAAGCGCATTTTCCGTGGCTTGAGGTTGGCCACCATCATGGTCAGGCGCCCTTCGAGCTTGGACGGGTCCGGGTAGGCCGACTTGATGCCGGAGAACACATTGCGGCGCTCGTCACCAATGTCCAAGGTCAACTGCAGCAGTTTGTCTGCGCCCGGCACCGCCTCGGCCTTGACGATCAGCGCCACGCGCAGGTCGACGGCAGCGAAGGTGTCGAACTCGATTTCCGCCGACAGCGGGTCTTTGCCCAGCTCGCCGTTGCCGGCCGGTGCTTGCTGGGCCTCGGCGGCCAGCAGGTCTTCCTTGCTGGCGGCGACCATGGCTTCGACCTTGGCCGGCTCGATGCGGCTCATCAGCGCCTTGAACGGGTTCAGCTGGTGGTTTTCCAGGCGCGACTGGTGGTCGTTCCAGGCCAGCGGGGCCACATTGAGGAAGGCCTCGGCGTCGGCGGCCAGCAGCGGCAGCACCGGCTTGAGGAAGATCACCAGCTGGCGGAACAGGTTGATGCCTTGGGCGCAGATGGCCTGAACCTCGTCCTGCTTGCCTTCCTGCTTGGCCAGCGACCACGGCGCCTTGTCGGCGATCCAGGCGTTGGCACGGTCGGCCAGGGCCATGATTTCCCGCATGGCGCGGCCAAAGTCGCGGCCTTCATAGGCTTCGGCGATCGATGGGGCCGCGGCCAGGAAGGCTTCGGTCAGCTCCGGTGCGGCATCGCCGGCCACCATCACACCGCCATTGCCTTTGTGGATGAAGCCTGCGCAGCGGCTGGCGATGTTGACCACCTTGCCCACCAGGTCGGAATTCACCTTCTGCACGAAGTCTTCGAGGTTCAGGTCGAGGTCGTCGACGCCACGGCCGAGCTTGGCCGCGTAGTAGTAGCGCAGGTATTCCGGCTGCAGGTGGTCGAGGTAGGTGCGGGCCTTGATGAAGGTGCCGCGCGACTTCGACATTTTTGCGCCGTTCACGGTCAGGTAACCGTGCACGTTGACGGCGGTTGGCTTGCGGAACCCGGCGCCTTCGAGCATGGCTGGCCAGAACAGGGCGTGGAAGTTGACGATGTCCTTGCCGATGAAGTGGTACAGCTCGGCCTTGGAGCCTTGGTTCCAGAAGGCGTCGAAGTCCAGCTCCGGGCGGCGGGCACAGAGGTTCTTGAAGCTGGCCATGTAGCCAATCGGCGCATCCAGCCACACGTAGAAATACTTGCCCGGCTCGCCTGGAATCTCGAAGCCGAAGTACGGCGCATCACGCGAGATGTCCCACTCCTGAAGGCCCGAATCCAGCCATTCGGCGAGCTTGTTGGCCACCGCGTCCTGCAGGGTGCCGCTGCGGGTCCACTGCTGCAGCATGGCCTGGAAGTCGGGCAGCTTGAAGAAGAAGTGCTGGGAGTCGCGCAGCACCGGGGTGGCGCCGGAGATCGCCGACTTGGGGTTCTTCAGCTCAGTGGGGGCGTAGGTGGCGCCGCATTTTTCGCAGTTGTCGCCGTACTGGTCTTCGGCGGCGCACTTCGGGCAGGTGCCCTTGATGAAACGGTCGGCCAGGAACATGCCCTTTTCAGGGTCGAAATACTGGGTCACCGAACGGGTGGCGATGTGCCCGGCGTCGCGCAGGCGCGAGTAGATCAGGCTCGACAGCTCGCGGTTTTCTTCGCTGTGGGTGGAGTGGAAGTTGTCGAAGTCCACCAGGAAATCGGAGAAGTCGCTGCTGTGCTCGGCCTGGACGTTGGCGATCAGCTGTTCCGGGGTGATGCCTTCCTTTTCCGCGCGCAGCATGATGGCCGAGCCGTGGGCGTCGTCGGCGCAGACGTAGACGCACTGGTTACCGCGCAGCTTCTGGAAGCGCACCCACATGTCCGTCTGGATGTACTCCAGCATATGGCCAAGGTGGATGGATCCGTTGGCATAGGGCAGGGCGCTGGTGACGAGAATCTGACGTGGCTCGGACATGGTGGCTCGGCTACTTATCTGGCTCGGGTAAAAATGAGGGTGATCGGCCACTATAAAGGGCCGGGAAATATATTTCACCCCGCGCGCGCATCTGCTGACGATTGACGGGTTAGGATAGGCGCCTGTTTCGCATTCAGTTTGCCAATGGGAGTGTCCATGAGTGCCGTCACCCGTGCCGCCGTCGAAGGTGTGCTTCGCCAGTACAACGACCCCTACCTGAACCAGGACCCGGTCAGCGCCGGTTGCGTGCGCGCCATCGACATCCAGGGCGGGCAGGTCAGTGTGCAGTTGCAGCTGGGGTATGCCGCCGGCCTGTTCAAGAACGGCTGGGCCCAGGTGCTGCAAACCGCCCTGGAGAACCTCGACGGGGTCAGCGCTGCCCAGGTGTCGATCGATTGCGTGGTGGCCGCGCACAAGGCCCAGGCCCAGGTGCCGGCCATGGCCAACGTCAAGAACATCGTCGCCGTGGCCTCGGGCAAGGGCGGGGTGGGTAAGTCCACCACCGCTGCCAACCTGGCCCTGGCGCTGGCCCGTGAAGGTGCCCGGGTTGGGATTCTCGACGCCGACATCTATGGCCCCAGCCAGGGCGTGATGTTCGGCATCAAGGAGGGCACCCGCCCACAAATCCGCGACCAGAAGTGGTTCGTACCGATCAAGGCCCATGGCGTGGAAGTGATGTCCATGGCCTTTCTCACCGACGACAACACGCCGATGGTATGGCGTGGCCCGATGGTTTCCGGCGCGCTGCTGCAACTGGTGACCCAAACCGCCTGGGACGACCTCGACTACCTGGTGATCGACATGCCACCGGGCACTGGCGATATCCAGCTGACCCTGGCGCAGAAAGTGCCGGTGGCCGGCTCGGTGATCGTCACCACCCCGCAGGACCTGGCCCTGCTGGATGCCAAGAAGGGCGTTGAGATGTTCCGCAAGGTCAACATCCCGGTGCTGGGCGTGGTGGAGAACATGGCTGTGCACATCTGCTCCAACTGCGGCCATGCCGAGCACCTGTTCGGCGAGGGGGGCGGCGAGAAGCTGGCGGCCCAATATGGCGTCGAGCTGCTGGCCTCGCTGCCACTGTCGATGCTGATTCGCGAGCAGGCCGACAGCGGCAAGCCGACGGCGATTGCCGAGCCGGACAGCCAGATTGCCCTGGTTTACCAGGAACTGGCCCGCCAGGTAGGTGCGCGTATCGTGCTGCAGGAAGCGGCGGCGCCGGCGATGCCGAGCATTACCATTAGCGAGGACTGAAGACCGCGTGGGCTTCTTCGCGGGGCAAGCCCGCTCCTACAGGAGCGGGTTTGGCGAGGCGTCGAACCGCCGCGAAGCAGGCGACTCGGTGTTTCGATCAGGCATAAAAAAACCCGCCAGAGGCGGGTTTTTTTGAAAGCTAGGAAGCTAAATCGACTTAGGCGATTTGAACTTCTTCAGCCTGCATGCCTTTCTGGCCGCGGGTAGCGACGAAAGTAACAGCCTGGCCTTCTTTCAGGGTTTTGAAGCCGTCAGCTTGGATGGCTTTGAAGTGCACGAACAGGTCATCGCCCGACTGAGGGGTGATGAAGCCGTAGCCTTTCTCATCGTTGAACCACTTAACGGTACCGGATTGACGGTTGGACATTTTTCTGTCTCCTTGGACAATTTGATAACGGTCAGGAAAAACCCTGGCCGGGACTGAGCGCAAAGAGAGCAGAAAATTCAGCGATGGGCCGATCAGGATCGTGCATCAAACTAGAGATTCTCGGTGTCACGTGCAGCACAGTGGCGCCACCTTACCCCACTTTCCGCGAGCTGCCAATGGTCTTGGGGCGCTTTACGCAAATTCGGATCGGCGGCCGCTGCAAGCCCCGTCTGGCGCGGGATGTGGCACGGAACTTTAACCCAGGCGCCGGGACCGGTAATATGCGCGTCTGGATTTTCCCCTCGCAACTCTTCAGGACACCCCGCCATGAGCATCAAATCGGACAAGTGGATTCGCCGCATGGCGCAGGAACACGGCATGATCGAACCGTTCGTCGAGCGCCAGGTGCGCGGCGAGCAAGACAGCCGGGTCATCTCCTTCGGCGTTTCCAGCTACGGCTACGACGTGCGCTGCGCCGACGAATTCAAGGTGTTCACCAACATCAATTCGGCCACCGTCGACCCGAAGAACTTCGATGCCGGCAGCTTCGTCGACATCAAGAGCGACGTGTGCATCATTCCGCCAAACTCCTTCGCCCTGGCCCGCACCGTCGAATACTTCCGTATTCCGCGTGACGTGCTGACCATCTGCCTGGGCAAGAGCACCTACGCCCGGTGCGGCATCATCGTCAACGTCACCCCGCTTGAGCCGGAATGGGAAGGCCACGTGACCCTGGAGTTCTCCAACACCACCACGCTGCCGGCCAAGATCTACGCCAACGAAGGCGTGGCGCAGATGCTGTTCCTGCAGTCCGACGAAGAATGCGAAGTGTCGTACAAGGACCGTGGCGGCAAGTACCAGGGCCAGCGCGGCGTCACCCTGCCACGCACCTGAGCCGACAAGCGCGGGGAATTTGTTTCGCCATTGCCACTCCAACGTTGTGAACAGTGCCGGTACGCCCGATGCGTATCGGCCCTCGACAGGAGCTGCCAATGAAACTCGACCCCGCCATCACTGCAAAGCTGGCTGTGTTGCAGCCCAACCAGATCGGCTTGCTGGCATGGTCACTGCTGGCCCACCCGATGCCCTTGCAGGCAGGCGGTGTGCCGCACCAGCCAGGCCCCGATACGCCCCAGCCCGCCCAGCCTGGCGACACGCCACCGATGGAGCCGGGTGAGCCTACCCTGCCAGACGAACCCCCACCGTCTCCTGTGGCCTGATTACTCGGCCAGCGCCCACACCTGCTCGCCGCCCACGGCGTACACCCGTGTGCCCGCAGCGGGCGCCACCACCCAGCCGCCGGTAAACTCCCCGAACGCAGGCAGCAAACTGACCTGCTCATCGATCAGGAAGCAGGGCAGGCGCAGGCGCTGGCGGGCTCGCCCGCGCAGCACGAACACCGGATGCACATGGCCTGCCAGCACAGGGTGTTGCGGGTGGGCCTTGGGCTCATGCTGCAAGGCAAAGGGCGCCAGCAGCAGGGGTTCGTCGCGCACCTCGATGCCCAGCTGCGCCGGTGGGTCGCCGGCATGGCGGTCATGGTTGCCGCGCACCAGCACCAGCTTTACCTGGGGCCAGCGCATTCTCCAGGCCATCAGCCTGGCCAGGGTGGCCGGCGCGTGCGCGGCGCGTGCGTGAAGAAAATCGCCCAGGATGATCACCTGCTGGCAGTCATGGGCGGCCAGCAGGCGGTCTAGGCGGTCCAATGTCGCGCGGGTGGTGCCGCGTGGCACCGGCTGGTGCAGGGCGCGGTAGCTGGCCGCCTTGCCAATGTGCACGTCAGCCAGCAGCAGGGTGCGCCGGGCGGGCCAGTAGATGGCCTTGTCGGCCAGCAGCCAGAGGCGTTCGCCGCAGTGGTCGATCGGCAGGTGGCTGTTCATGAGCGGTTCGCGGCTTTTTCAAGGTCCGCCACCATGCGGGCAATGCGGTCGGCGAGTTTTTCAGTGCTCAGGGTTTCGCGCATGCCTTCGACCAGCAAGGCGAAGGCCAGTGGCCCGGGGCGCTGCAAGGCCTGAAGGTTGAGGCGCAGGCCCTGCATCTTGCGCAGCTGCTGGTGCAGGCGCTCGATCTCCAGCTCCTGGCTGAGCACTTCATCGCGCGCCTGGCCCAGCAGCAGGTTGCCGGCATCATGCTTGCGGAACACCTCGTAGAACAGCCCGCTGGAGGCCTGGATCTGCCGCGTGCTTTTCTGCGCGGCCGGGTAGCCGCCGAACACCAGCCCGGCGATCTGGGCAATTTCGCGAAAACGCCGCAAGGCCATTTCACCGGCATTGAGGCTGGCCAGCACGTCTTCGAGCAGGTTGTCGGCCGACAGTGCGCCGGGCAGGCAGCTTGCCCAGTCCACCTCGCTGGGGCTGAGCAGTTCGAAGCCATAGTCGCTGACCGCGATGGACACCGACAGCGGCTGCGTGCGGCTGGCCCGCCAGGCAATCAGGTTGGCCAGGCCCAGGTTGGCCATGCGCCCGGCAAAGGGGTAGAGGAACAGGTGCGAGCCCTGGCGTGAGGTGAAGGTTTCGGCCAGCAGCGTGTCGCCGGTGGGCAGCGCCGACCACTGCGCCTGCAATTCAAGCAGTGGCCGCACGGCCTGCATTTCCGGCCCGCGATACTGGCCGTGGGCGGCGGCATCGAGTTGCCCCACCAAGGCGTCGGCGAGCTCGCTGGAAAGCGGCATGCGCCCGCCGTTCCAGCGCGCCACGGCGGCCTTGCGCGCGGTGCTGCGGCGCACGTAGGCGGTCATGCCCTCGACCCGCACCAGTTCCAGGATGCGCCCGGCGAACACCAGGGTGTCACCGGGGCGCAGGCGGGCGATGAACGCCTCCTCGACGCTGCCCAGGTGCTTGCCACCGCCGCCCTTGCTCCAATATTTGAGCTGCAGGCTGGCTTCACTGACGATGGTGCCGATGCCCATGCGGTGGCGCCGCGCCAAGCGCTCGCTGGCCACCCGCCAGATACCGTCGGCGTGGGCTTCGACCCGTTGATAGTCGGGGTAGGCGGTCAGTGCGTGGCCGCCGTGGCTGACGAAATCCAGTGCCCACTGCCACTGGCTGTCGCGCAGGCCTTTGAACGCCCAGGTACTGCGCACCTCGGCCAGCAGCTGCGAGGGCTGAAAGCCACTGCCAAGGGCCATGCTGACCAGGTGCTGCACCAGTACATCCATGCACAGGCGGGGCGACTGGCGCGCCTCAATATGCCCCGCCGCCAGCGCCGCGCGGGCGGCGGCGGCCTCCACCAGTTCCAGGCTGTGGGTCGGCACCAGGGTAATACGCGAGCGGCGCCCGGGGGCATGCCCGGAGCGCCCGGCACGTTGCATCAGGCGGGCGATGCCCTTGGCCGAGCCAATCTGCAGCACGCGCTCGACGGGCAGAAAGTCCACGCCCAGGTCGAGGCTGGATGTGCAGACCACCGCTTTGAGTGTGCCCTGCTTGAGGCTTTGCTCCACCCAGTCGCGGGTCGCCCGCGCCAGCGAAGCGTGATGCAAGGCGATCTGCCCGGCCCAGTCGGGGCGCGCATCGAGCAGGGCCTGGTACCAGAGTTCGGCCTGGGCCCGGGTATTGGTGAACACCAGGCTGCTGGTGCTGGCATCCAGCTCGGCGGCCACCTGGGCGAGCATTTTCAGGCCCATGTGCCCGGCCCAGGGGAAGCGCTCGATGGCCGGGGGCAGCAGGGTGTCGACCTGCAGTTGCTTGTCTTGCCGGCCTTCGACCAGCTGGCCCCCTTGGGGCAGCAGCACGTCCAGGGCGTGCGGCAAGTTGCCCAGGGTGGCCGACAGGCCCCAGGTGACCAACTTCGGCTGCCAACGGCGCAGGCGCGCCAGGGCCAGTTGCAGCTGTACGCCGCGTTTGTTGCCGAGCAGTTCGTGCCATTCGTCCACCACCACCAGGCGCAGGCTGGCGAAGTCCTCGGCGGCCGAGGCGCGGGTCAGCAGCAGGGTCAGGCTTTCCGGTGTGGTGATCAGCACGCTGGGCAGGCGCCTGGCCTGGCGGGCGCGCTCGCTGCTGTTGGTGTCGCCGCTGCGCACACCGACGTTCCAGTTCAGCGCACAGTCGTCCAGCGGCGCTTGCAGTGCGCGTGCAGTATCGGCCGCCAGTGCGCGCATGGGCGTGATCCACAGCACCTGCAGCGGTGCCGGCTGGCGCCCAGCAGCGGCTTTGGCGTAGGCGCGCAGGGCGCCCAGCCACACGGCGTAGGTTTTCCCCGCGCCGGTACTGGCATGCAGCAGCCCCGATTCACCGCGCCCGATCGCCGCCCAGACCTGGCGTTGGAAGGCAAAGGGTTTCCAGCCGCGGGCGGCGAACCAGGCATTGGCGAGGTCGGGGGAAGTAGGCATGCGCGGCGAGGGTCCTGCAGAGGCTGTGTTTCTACAGACCGCTGGCCGGGCACTTTGGTTTTAACCGATCAGTTGGCCAGCAGGTAACCGCTGCGGCACACCTGTTCGCCGGCGACATGGGCGATGACCATGCCTGCCGTGGCCATGCGCCGCACGCTGCGGGCGTAGAGCAAGCCGCCCTGCTGGCTGCGCACGGCCGTCACGCGGTCGCTGAGTGGGTCGATCACTTCGGCGATCAGCTGGCCGGCCTGCACGGCCTGGCCGGGGCGGGCGTGGTACACCAGCAGCCCGCCCAGTGGCGCGCTCACCGGTTCCACGGCGGCCAATGGGGTGGCCGGGCGGGGCAGCGGGGGCTGCTCGGCGGCGCGGCCTTCGATGACTCCAAGGTGGGTCAGGTAGTCGAGAATGGCCTGGCAGTCCTGGCTTGCCAGCTCATGGCTGACGTCGGCCTGGCCGCGCAGTTCCACGGTCACCGCGACGCTGCCCAGCGGGATCGGGAAGCGCTTGCCGAAGCGCTGCTGCAACTGCCACCAGACCAGGCTGAAGCATTCATCGAACGACTGCCCGCCGGAATCGGTGGCCAGCAGGCTGGCCTGTGCCCCCAGGTAGCGGGCCAGTGGCTCGACCTGCGGCCAGGCTTCTGGCGTGGTGTAGAGGTGTTCGACGGCCTCGAAGTCGCAGTGCAGGTCCAGCACCAGGTCGGCATCGCAGGCCAGCCGCTGCAGGGCCAGGCGCTGGGACTGCAGCGGCGTGTGCGCCGGGTGGGCATCCAGGCCGCGGCGCAGGTATTCGCGGATCAAGGCCAGGTTGTGGGCCGGGTCCTGGGTCAGGTGGCCTTCGATCTGGTCGCCGATGCTGTCGGACAGGTCGACGAAATTGCGGTTGAAGTTCTCGCCGCTCTGCAACGCGAAACGGCCCAACGGTGCGTCCAGCACCACTTGCTCAAGGCCCACCGGGTTGGCCACCGGCACCAGAATCACCTCGCGGCGCAGCAGCCCCTGTTGCTCAATCTCGGCCAGGCGGCGCTTGAGGTGCCAGGCCACCAGCATGCCCGGCAGCTCGTCGGCATGCAGCGAGGCCTGGATATACACCTTGGCGCCCCCGCGCGGGCCGAAGTGGAAGCTGTGCAGTTGGCGCGAGATGCCCGGTACGGGAGAGAGCAGGTCGTGGGTTGAATGGTGCATGGTAATCCTGGTGGCGTGCGAAAACGGTCTGCGACCCAAAATAGAAGCATAATTTTCGCCACCGTGCTGGCTTCTTCGCGGGTAAACCCGGTCAATTAGGCCAACAACGCCTGCAATGCCGCCAAGTCATCCGCTTCTTCCACCGGCTTGTCCAACCGCCAGCGCAACATGCGCGGAAAGCGCACGGCGATTCCGCTCTTGTGCCGCTTGGACAGGGCGATACCCTCGAACCCCAACTCGAATACCAGGGTTGGGGTGACGCTGCGCACCGGCCCGAAGGTTTCCACCGTGGTCTTGCGAATGATCGCATCGACCTTGCGCATTTCTTCGTCGCTAAGCCCTGAGTAGGCCTTGGCAAAAGGCACCAGGGCGCGTTCGGGCGTACCGGGTGGCGCATTCCACACCGCAAAGGTGTAGTCGCTGTAAAGGCTGGCGCGCCGGCCATGGCCGCGCTGGGCATAGACCAGCACGGCATCGACGCTGAACGGGTCGATCTTCCACTTCCACCACACGCCCATGTCCTTGGTCCGGCCTACGCCGTACAAGGCCTCGCGCTGCTTGAGCATCAGCCCCTCGACGCCCAGGCTGCGCGACTGTTCACGCAGGCTGGCGAGCGCCTGCCAGGTCTGGCCCGCCAGCAGCGGCGACAGTTGCAACGGCGCCAGTGGGGCGTCTTCCACCACCTGTTGCAACTGCTGGCGGCGGGTATGCTGCGGGCGGTTGCGCCAGTCTTCGCCGTGCCATTCCAGCAGGTCGTAGGCCAGCAGGACCACGGGCGCTTCGGCGAGCAGCTTCTTGCCCAAGGTCTTGCGCCCGATGCGTTGCTGCAGCACGGCGAAAGGCTGCACGGCCGGCCCATCGGCCTCGGGCTTCCAGACCACGATTTCGCCATCGAGCACGGTGCCGTCCGGCAGGCTGGCGGCCAGGCCGTGCAGCTCGGGGAAGCGCTCGGTGACCAGTTCCTCGCCGCGTGACCATATCCACAGCTGCCCCTCGCGCTTGACCACCTGGGCGCGGATACCGTCCCATTTCCATTCGACCTGCCAGGCGCCGGGCGGCCCGAGCAGGTCGTCGAACTGCTCGGTGGGCGCCTGCAGCGCATGGGCCAGAAAAAACGGGTACGGCTGGCCGCCGCGCTGGCGGTGTTCATCGGCCGATTCCTCGGCTACCAGCATCTGGTAACTGGCCGCTGTGGGGCGATGGCCGATGTCGGTGTAGCCCACCAGGCGCTGGGCTACGCGCTTGGCGTCCAACCCGGCCAACTGCGCCAGGGCGCGGGTGACCAGCAGCTTGGACACGCCCACGCGAAAACTGCCGGTGATCAGCTTCAGGCACAGCATCAGGCTGGGCCGGTCCAGTTGGGCCCATAACGGTGGCAGGCGTTGCTGGATGTGCTCTGGGGGCAAGCCGCGCAGGGGCAGCAAGTGGCACTCCAGCCACTCGGCCAGGCTTGCATCGCTGGCATGGGCGCTTGGCGGCAATACCAGGGAAATGGTTTCTGCCAGGTCGCCAACAGCCTGGTAACTTTCCTCAAACAGCCAGTCGGGCAGCCCCGCCAAGGTCGTGGCCAGTTCGCGCAGGACGCGCGTAGGCACCAGTTGCCGGGGGCGGCCGCCGGCAAGGAAGTACACGGCCCAGGCCGCATCCTCCGGTGCTGCGCTGCTGAAGTAGTCGCGCAGGGCGTCGAGCTTGGCGTTGCTGGAGGTGGTGCCGTCCAGGCGCAGGTACAGCTCGGCGAAGGCCTTCATGCCGGGGCCTGCGTAGCGGGTGTGTCGTCCTCGTCGCCGTATTCGGTGACGAAGGCGCGGGCATCCAGGCCTTGCTCGTTGAGGTAGCGCACCAGCACGTTGACCGAGCCGTGGGTGACCATCACCCGTTGCGCGCCGGTCTGGCCGATGGCCCACAGCAGCCCCGGCCAGTCGGCATGGTCGGAGAGCACGAAGCCGCGGTCTACCCCGCGCCGGCGGCGGGTGCCGCGCAGTAGCATCCAGCCGCTGGCAAAGGCGTCGCTGTAGTCGCCGAAGCGGCGCATCCAGCTGCTGCCGGCAGCGGACGGCGGTGCCAGCACCAGCGCCTGGCGCAGCAGGGGGTCGTTGCGGGCGATATCACCGGCATAACGGGTGGGCGGCAGGTGCACGCCGGCCTCGCGGTATACCCGGTTCAGCGGCTCTACCGCACCGTGGACCAGGATCGGCCCGATGGCCGGGTTCAGCCCATGGAGAATCCGCTGGGCCTTGCCGAAGGCATAGCAGAACAGCACGCTGGCCTTGCCCTGGGCGGCGTTGGCCTGCCACCAGGCATTGATGCCGACGAACACCTCTGCCTGGCTGGGCCAGCGGTAGATGGGCAGGCCGAAGGTCGATTCGGTAATGAAGGTATCGCAGCGCACCGGCTCGAACGCGGCGCAGGTGCCATCGGGTTCGATCTTGTAGTCCCCCGAGGCCACCCAGACTTCGCCCTGGTGCTCCAGGCGTACCTGCGCCGAACCGAGCACATGGCCGGCCGGGTGCAGGCTCAGGGTGACGCCGTGGTGCTGGATGCGCTCACCGTAGGGCAGGGCCTGCAGGGCGATGTCCTGGCCCAGCCGGCTGCGCAGGATGCCGGCGCCGGGGGCGGCGGTCAGGTAGTGGCGGTTGCCGCTGCGGGCATGGTCGCCGTGGCCGTGGGTGATCACGGCACGCTCCACTGGGCGCCAGGGGTCGATGTAGAAGTCACCGGGCGGGCAGTACAGGCCTTCGGGGCGGGCGATGACGAGGTCCATGGGCGGTGTGCGCTGGTTGGGGGTTACCAGTTAGGAGCCGTGGTGGGGTAGGGAAGTTCGGATGGGATTGGCGGTGGATTTCCAGGGCCTGTTAGAACGAGCGCCGCTCGCGCGGCGCATCGCGAGCTGCGCTCGCTCCTACATCTGTTTCGATATCGAGGCATGCGCCAAGGGGCCGCGTGCGCAGGCAACATGAACACTGGCCCGAAACAAACGTAGGAGCGAGCGCAGCTCGCGAAGCGCCGCGCGGGCGGCGCTCGATCTCACAGGCGCCAAACATCCCAAACCGTACCTACCGCCCCGGCACCAATGTCAACCGCTGGCTACCATAAGCCCGGGCAAAATTCTGCGGCTGCAACGGCAAGCTCATGAAGCCCCCCTTGAACCAGGCATCCAGCCCGTCGCTGTAATGCCCGCTGGCTGGGTTGCCCGACTGGCCGGAGCTGGTCAGCACCTGCAGCGGCTCGGCCTGGCCGAAATCGACGATCATCCGCGCCGAGGCCGGCAGGCGGGTGTCGAAGTCGCTGCCCCAGGCATACGGGGTCAGGGCCAGAGTGGTGAAGTCGCCACCGGCAGCCATCGGCGAATGGCTCAGTGCATCGCCCAGGCCATGGTAGGCCGGTGCCGGCCAGCGGTACTGGTGCAGCTTGCCCCACTGCCAGGCGCGCATGTCACCGCCCAACTGCGCGGTGCCGGCATCCACGGCGGCAGCCAGGCTGCGGGCGAGGATGGCGGGCTTGTCTTCCTTCTGCGGCGTGGTGCGGTCATCCCAGAACGGGCTGTCCTCGCGGCCGAGCAGGTGGTCGGCCTGGGCCGAGTACGACAACCGGGCATTGCTGACGAAGGCCTGCCAGGCCGGGCTGGACTCGGGGCCCAGTTCGTCAAGGAAGGTTTGTTTGGCAAAGGCCTGGAGGAACAGCTCGTACAGCGCCGCATCCGCCGACACCGGGCTCAGGCGGCCATCGAAGGCCTTGAGCCGGGCCAGGGCGTCACGCGCCTTGTCGCGCTGGCCGGCGGGCAGCGCATCGATGGCCTGCTTGAGCGGCTGGGCCATGCCCGGGGCGTCGAACATTTGCTTGAGCTTGCCGGCCAGCAGGGTCACCTGGTCATTTTGCAGGGCCATCAGGCTGCGGCTGTCGTGGCGGCCGTTGCCGGCCAGCTGGCCCAGGCGTTCGGCACGCTCGGGGTAGTACCAGGTGTTGGACAGCTGCATGCCATAACCGCGTGGCAGGCTGCGCTGGTTGGCGTGGCCGATCCAACCCGAGGGCGGGTCCTGGTCATAGGGGTGCAGCATCGCATCGGCGAAACCGTCCCAGTCGTAGCGCCCGTCCCAGCCCGGCGAGGGCAGCAGGCCCTGGCCTTCACGGCGGTTGGGGTAGCGGCCGCTGACCTGCCAGCCGATGTGCTCGGGTTCGGCGAACACGAAGTTCAACGCGGCGGCGCCAATTTCGCGGGTGGTGTCGAAGGCTCGCTCCACATTTTGCGCACGGGTCAGGTCGAATAGCGCGTCCAGGCTGCGGTCACCCTTGAGTTGCGGCAGGTTCAGGGCCAGGCCAAGGCTGGGGTTGCCGGGCTGGGGCAGCAACGTGCCATGGCGGGTGTCGTACATCACCTCGCGCAGCGGGCGCTGGCCGCGCACGAAGAAGGTTTCGCTGCGCGCGCGCGCCGCTTGCCACTTGCCATCGGCCAGGTAGCTGACTTGGCTGCCGCTGTGGCGCAGTTGTTCCAGGTACAGGTCCTGGTTGTCGGCCATCACCGCGCTGCTGCTCCAGGCCAGTTTGCCGTTGTAGCCGGCCAGCACGATGGGCAGGCCCGGCAGCGACAGGCCGGCAACCTGATACTTGCCGGTGTGGATCTGCACCGGGCTCAGGGCCCAGGCGGCGCGGCTGTCGCTGGCCAGCAGGCTTTTGCCGCTGCGGCTGCGCTGTGGGCCCAGGGCCAGGTTGGCCGAGCCCGGGCTGCCGAGCAGGTCCAGGTCGGCAAGCTTCTGGCTGGCGGCGGCCAGGGCGGCCAGGCCCGGCAGTTGGCTGCTCAGGTTCAGGCCCTTGAGCTTTTCAGCTTCGCCTTCGGCCAGCGGTTCGTCTGGCGCGCCGGGCAGCAGCCAGGCGAGTTTGTCGCTGCCGGCTTTCTGCGCCAGGGTCAGGGCGCTGAGTTCTTCCTGCAGGTTTACCGACTGGCTGAAGGCATACAGGCTGAAGATCAGCGCCGAGTCCTCGGGCTTCCAGTATTCCGGGCGGTAGCCACTGCTGGCGAGGTCGGCGGGCAGTTTGTCGCGGTAGCGGAACAGGTAGGCGTTGACCCCACGGGCATACACCTCGAAAAAGCGCTTGAGCCGTGGCGAGGCGTCGGCGTACTGCTGGGCGGCGGTTTGCTTGAGGTTGGCGGCGCGCATCAGCCGGTCGATGTCCAGCGCTTCGCTGCCGGCCAGCTCCGCCAGGCGGCCCTGGGCGAGCAGGCGCATGGCGAGCATCTGCTCGATGCGGTCGCCCGCATGCACGTAGCCGAGGCTGAACAGGGCGTCGTGGAAGCTGCTGCTTTCGATCAGCGGCGCACCCATGGCATTGCGCCGCACCGACACGTTCTGCGCCAGGCCCTTGAGCGGCTGCACGCCGGTGGTCGGCGGCACGCTGTCCTGGTAACCGCCCATCTGGCAGCCGGCGAGCCCGAGCATGCCGAGCAACGTGGCGGCGGCGGTGGCGAACCGCGGGCGGAAGGGAGGAAGGACGGGGGCGGCCATGACAGGGGCTCCTGCGAGATGTGGCGGGGTTGGAAGGCGGTAAAGGTAGCATGCCGGTGTGGGGGGCGGCGTGCTTGGCGTGAGGGTTGTGTGAGGCGCAAATCGAGCGCCGCCTGCGCGGCGTATCGCAGGCAAGTCGGGTCGCCGCACCGCTGCTCCTACAGCGAAACAGATGTAGGAGCGAGCGCAGCTCGCGATGCGCCGCACGCGCGGCGCTCGATCTTCCAGGCGCTACAGGGCGCCCTCAGGCACCGTGGCACTTCTTGAATTTCTTCTCGCTGCCGCACGGGCATGGGTCGTTGCGGCCAACGTCCTTCAGGGCGTTGCGCACCGGCTCCTGGTGGCCGTGGTTGCAGTGCGGGCCGTGCACATGGCCGTGGTCGTGATCGTGGTGGTGATCGTGACCGTGGTTGCAGTCAGGGCCATGAACATGGGGTTGTTGGGTCATTGCAGGGTTACTCCGGTATGAAATCGCCGGGGATTATCTCACCACTGCGCGACAAGTGCAGGTCCCGATGGATGAGCAGCCCGGTTTCCAGCTCGCCCTGCAGCCGGTACTGCAGCGGTTGCCCACTCTTGAGCAGCTTGGCCAGCGGCTTGAGGTGCTGCCACAGGTTGGTCCGGGCGGTGACCTTGAAGGTGCGCCGGGCATGCCCGCCGACACTGCGCCAGACGCTGACCTCGTCCTCGGCCAGGCGCAGGTCGTTGAGCCACAGGGTGTAGTTCAGGCTGCGGATGAACAGGCGGCTGTCGTTGGGGTTGTCGATGCGCAGGTGCAGCACGAACTCCTGTTGCAGCAGGCGCGCCTTGACCGTTTCGATTTCTACCAGGTGCACCTGGGGCTCGCGCCAGTCGTCGCTGCCCCAGCTCGCGCAGCCCGCCAGCAGTGCCAGCAAAGCGCTGAGCAGGAGCAGGCGGGGGGCGCTTG
This sequence comes from Pantoea sp. Tr-811, assembly GCF_011752535.1. NCBI lineage: Bacteria > Pseudomonadati > Pseudomonadota > Gammaproteobacteria > Enterobacterales > Erwiniaceae > Pantoea > Pantoea sp. Tr-811. The sequence goes on along the minus strand of NZ_VWXJ01000003.1, from coordinate 38,820 downwards.
GCATGTTCAGTTACCGACGTAGCTGGCGCAGCATTTCTTGAACTTCTGCCCGCTGGCGCAGGGGCAGGGGTCGTTGCGGCCGGCCTTGAGCCCTACGGTGGGGTCGATGAAGTACCAGCGCTGGCCGTGCTGGACGAACGCCGAGCGCTCGCGGTGCCGGTGGTCGCCTTCCTGGTCGTGCCAGCGTGCGGTGAAGGTGACGAACGCATGTTCGGGCTGGCCGCCGAGCACCTCGGCGCCTTCCACTTCAAGGCCGAGCCAGGTGCTTTGCGCGCTCCAGGCCGCCATGGCGGCGCGGTCCAGGCCTGGCTGCTGGGCGGGCAGGGTGGTGGCCACCAGGTAGTCGACCAGGCCCAGCACATAGGCGCTGTAGCGCGAGCGCATCAGCGTTTGCGCGTCTGGCGCCGGGGTGCCGGCGTGGTAGTGCCCGCAGCAGGCGTCGAGCAGGTTGCCGCTGCCACAAGGGCAGACCGAGACACTCATCATCACCACCAATACTTGCCAAAGTTTTCAGGGTTGGCCCAGAACCTGGCGTTGAGCCAGTCCGGGACTTGCTTGTAGTCATGTAGATCATAGGTGAACAGGCTCAACACCTGCTCGTCGCGGCGGAATTTCTCGCTGGCCGACAGGGCCAGGGCGAAGAAGTCGGTGTCCTGCCAGCCGCTGGCCGCCAAGTCGGCCAGCACCGCGACACGGCTGGCATTGAGGTTGCGGATGCCACCGAGCAATTCGAGGCCACTGCGCTTGGGCAGGTGCTCCAGGCAATCGACCAGCAACGCCAGGTCGAAGCGCTGGGCCGCCAACGCTGGCGGGAGCGGCCCTGGCTCGCAGGTTTCGAGGGTGGCCTGGGGGTGCGCCTGGGCAAAGGCCTCCAGGGCGGGAAAACGGGTGCCTACCAGCAACAGGCGTTGCGGGGCGAAGCGGTCGAGCAGGGCCGCCAGGGCCTGCTGCGGGGTGCGTTGGGAAAAACCGTCGGTCATTGCCAGTCCTCGTTCAGGTCTTCCAAGACTAGCGGGCCGGCGCGCGCGGGCAAAGGGGCATGTGGCCCCGTCATGGCTTATCGCTGGCAGGGATGGATGGCGCGGTCTTTACTCCCTCAGATCGGCCTTATGCCGATTCCCCCTAGGAGACGCAACGAAATGAGCATAGTTCGCACAGCAATCCCCCTGGTACTGCTCACCAGCGTGTTGACTGGATGTGCAGGTTTGCAAAAAACCGACTGGCCGAAGTGTGCGGCCGTCGGGGGCGTCGGCGGCGCCGCGTTGGGTGCCATCGAGAGCTCCAGCTGGGCCGGCTGGGGCGCGCTGCTGGGCGGTGGCCTGGCGGCGGGCTACTGCTGGGCCCATGGCGATGGCGACGACGACGGCGACGGCGTGTTGAACAGCCGCGACAAGTGCCCGGGCACGCCACACGGGGTGAAAGTCGATGCCACCGGCTGCCCGCTGCCACCCCCACCACCGGTGGTGGAGGAAGTGGTGGTGCAGAAGGAAGAAGTGATCGTCATCCGTGACGTGCACTTCGAGTTCAACTCCGCCCGCCTGACCGGCACCGACAAGCAGCGCCTGAGCACCGTGGCCACGCGCCTGAAACAGGAAGCGCCCAGCGCGCGCCTGACGGTCACTGGCCACACCGACAGCGTCGGCTCCGACCACTACAACCAGAAACTGTCCGAGCGCCGCGCCCATTCGGTCACCGACTACCTGATCGAGAGCGGCGTGCCGCGTGCCAGCTTCGTTTCGGTGGTAGGTGCCGGGGAAACCCAGCCGGTGGCCGACAACGCCACGGCCGAGGGGCGCGCCATGAACCGTCGCACGGAGATCAAGATTCAGCGCTGACGATGTACGCCCGCGCCTTGAGAAGTGGCGCGGGCGCGTCTTTACTCCAGCGAGCCGTTCATGGCCGCGGACAAAGGAGCATTCATGATGAGTGTGATGTCGAAGGCAGCGTTGCCGTTGCTGGTGGCAGCTAGCCTGCTTACAGGTTGCGCCACCCACAGCGATGGCAGTGCGCCGCTTAATCAAAGGACCTGGCCCCTGTGCAGCCTGATCGGCGGCGTGGTCGGTGGTGGCCTTGGCGCCATCGAGAGTTCCAGCTGGGCTGCAGGCGGCGGTGCCCTGGGCCTGATCGCCGGTGGCCTGATCTGCTACGCCCACGACGGCGACGAGGATGGCGACGGCGTGTTCGACCGCCGCGACCGCTGCCCCGACACCCCCGCCAACACCCCGGTCGACCACATGGGTTGCCCGTTGCCCAACTACCCGCCGTCCCAACCTGCCCCCGAACCTGAAGCCAAGGCCGAGGTCATCAGCCTCGACGACCAGGGTCAGGTGATGTTCGCCTTCAACTCCGCCGACCTCAGCATGCCCGCCCAGCAGCGCCTGCAAAGCCTGTTGCCGCGCCTCAATGAGCTGGGCGTGAACAAGATCAAGGTGGTGGGCCACACCGACAGCGTAGGCTCCGATGCCTACAACCAGAAACTCTCCGAACGCCGCGCCGCCAGTGTCGCCGAGTACCTGATCAGCCAGGGCCTGGCGCCGCAGAAGGTGACCAGCGAAGGCCGTGGCAAGAGCGAACCGGTGGCCGACAACGACACCGAGGAAGGCCGGGCCCACAACCGACGGGTGGACCTGCACCTGAACTGACCTGCGCTGGCGTGTTCTGCGCCAGGCAGGTACTGTTGGCGCGCGGCCCACGGGCGTGGGCCGCGTGGTCACAACAATAAAGCAGTAGGGGCGGGGTTATGAAGGTGATCCTGGGCCTGGGCAAGGTCCTGACTGTGGCTTTCTGGGGCGTGGCGCTGTTCAACCTGCTGATGCCACAGCCATTGCCGTTCAACCTGTTGCTCAATGCCATCGGCGCCTTCCTGCTCGGCCTGCACCTGCTTGAAGTGCTGTTTTTCAATGGCAGCCTGCGTGGGCGCAGCCACCGCTGGTTCGACCGTTTGCAGATCCTGCTCACGGGTATCTTTCATGTCATGTCCATTCCGCGTCCGCAGGAGGCGCCCCGCCGTGCGTAAATTGATGTTGATGGCGGCATTGGCCGCTCCGCTGGCCCAGGCCCAGAGCCTGGAGGTGGCCAGCCATTCCATGCTGCGCCTGCCCAACAAGTCGGCCAGCGTGCACCTGGAGCAACTGCGCGTGGCCGACTCAGCCACCTTGCTGTTGCCGGCTTCGCTCGCTGAATTGAAGATCGACCACCTGGAACTGGGCCGCGACGCGCGTATCGCCATTGCCCCTTCGGACACGCCGCTGCGCATCGAGGCGCGCGCTGCCACATTGGCCGAGGGCAGTGAGTTCAGCGCCCCGGGCGCCCCTGGCAGCTATGAGCGCCCGGCACGCTCGGGCCGCAGCCTGGAGCTTCGGTTCGTTGAAGTGGAGGCCGAGCGCCTGGCCATCGACGCCCGCGGTGGTGCGGGTGCGCCTGGCTATGTGGGCCTCGACGGTGCCAACGGCCAGGCCGGGGGCTGCACCTGGGGCCAGGCCAGCCGCGGCGCCAATGGTGATGACGGTGGCAATGGCCACGATGGTGCGCCCGGTGGGCGGATTCGCCTGAGCGTGCCGCAAGGTTTTCCGCAGGAGCGCATCGCTGTGCGCCTGGATGGCGGGGCGCCGGGCAAGGCCGGGGCTGCGGGCAAGGCCGGCAAAGGTGGGGCGAGCAAAGGGTGCCTGGTTTATCGTACCGATGCCGGGGCCAATGGCAGGCCGGGGCAGGCGGGGCAACCGGGGCTGGCAGGGGCCGAGGGGGAGTTGATTCTGCAGCGCTTGTGAGTTCCTGGCTTTGGAGGTGTGGGGGCTGTGAGATCGAGCGCCGCGCGGGCGGCGCTCGATCTCACTGGCGCCAAAAATCCCCCGCCTTACCCCTCACACCACCAACCGCGAACTGGCCACCGCCACCACCGCCAACCCCAGGAGCAAATTCACCCCCACCATCCGTCGGATCCGCCCCAGCACCGCCGCACCCGTCGGCCAATCCTCGGCCTGCACCGCCGCCTTCAGCTCCGGCAGCAACAACGCCTGGATGCGCATGAACAGGGCAAACATGGCGATCCCGCCGCCGATCATCACATGCACGTACTTGGGCGCTGTCTCGAAGCCGCTGAAGCGCAGGTGCAACATGCCGATACCACTTATCGCCAGAATCGCCACCGCCAGCCAGACCCAGACGAAAAAGCGTCGGAAAACTTCCACCCACAGGCGCAGGCGGGCAGGCCCTTCAAGGGCTGCAACCGTTGCCGGCCGTAGCACCAGCCAGGCGAAGAACATGCCGCCGACCCAAACCAGGGCGGCAACAACATGCAGTGTGTAGGGCAGGGCAAAGGCAAGCATCCGGATCTCCATGCGGCACAAAGGGCAATAGCGGGGTATGATAGCCGCCCCATGCGAAACACTGAAAATATATCCAGCCCTCCGGGCGCCTGCAGACCATGATCAGCAACGAACTCAAAGCCACCATCCAGGGCGCCTATTCGCGTTTTCTCGAAGCCAAGAGCCTCAAGCCACGCTATGGCCAGCGCCTGATGATCGCCGAAGTGGCCAAGGTGCTGGGCGACATCGCCTGCGACGACGAAGGCCGCCGTGCCGGTGAGCCTGCCGTGGTGGCGGTGGAGGCGGGCACCGGTACCGGCAAGACGGTCGCCTACAGCCTGGCCGCCATTCCGGCCGCCAAGGCGGCTGGCAAGCGCCTGGTGATCGCCACCGCGACCGTGGCCCTGCAGGAACAGATCGTGTTCAAGGACCTGCCCGACCTGATGCGCAACAGCGGCCTGAACTTCAGCTTCGCCCTGGCCAAGGGCCGTGGCCGCTACCTGTGCCTGTCCAAGCTCGACATCCTGCTGCAGGAAGGCCATGCCCAGTCGGCCACCGCCCAGCTGTTCGAGGAAGAAGGCTTCCGTATCGAAGTCGACGAGCGCAGCCAGAAGCTGTTCAACAGCATGATCGAGAAGCTGGCCGGCAACCGCTGGGACGGTGACCGAGACAGCTGGTCCGAGGCCATCGAGGACCAGGACTGGGCGCGCCTGACCACCGACCACAGCCAGTGCACCGGCCGCCATTGCCCGAACTTCCAGCAGTGCGTGTTCTACAAGGCCCGCGAAGGCATGGGCAAGGTCGACGTGATCGTCACCAACCACGACATGGTCCTGGCCGACCTGGCCCTGGGCGGCGGCGCGGTGCTGCCCGACCCGCGCGACACGGTGTACGTGTTCGACGAAGGCCACCACCTGCCGGACAAGGCCATCGGCCACTTCGCCCACTATTCGCGCCTGCGCTCCACCGCCGACTGGCTGGAGCAGACGGCCAAGAACCTGACCAAGCTGCTGGCCCAGCACCCGTTGCCGGGCGACCTGGGCAAGTACATCGAGCAGGTGCCGGAGCTGGCCCGGGAAGTGCGTACCCAGCAGCAGTTCATGTTCACCCTGTGCGAACAGATTGCAGATTTTCGCCCCACCGAGGACACCGAAGGCCGCGAACGCCCGCGCTACCGCTTCGAAGGCGGCGTGGTGCCCGAGCAAATCCGCGAGGTGGGCATCGAGCTGAAAAAGGGCTTCGCCCGCCTCAACGACCTGTTCACCCGCCTGGCCGACCTGCTCAAGGAAGGCATGGACGGCGAGGTCAATATCGGCATCGCCAGCCACCAGGCCGAAGAGTGGTACCCGCTGTTCGGCAGCCTGGTCACCCGTGCCCAGGGCAACTGGGAGCTGTGGACCGCCTTCACCGCCGAAGACCCGCAAGACAGCCCGCCCATGGCGCGCTGGCTGACCCTGGCCGAAAGCGGCGCGCTGTTCGACATCGAGGTCAATGCCAGCCCCATCCTCGCCGCCGAGATGCTGCGCCGCAGCCTGTGGAGCGTGGCCCATGGCGCCCTGGTCACCTCGGCAACGCTCACCGCATTGGGCAAGTTCGACCGCTTCCGCATGCGCTCGGGTTTACCGCGTGATGCCGTGACCTGCGTGGTGCCAAGCCCGTTCGTGCACGGCGACGCCGGCTTGCTGCGAGTGCCCGACCTCAAGGCCGACCCCCGCGATGCGGCGGCGCACACGGCCGCGATCATCCGCGAGCTGCCGAACATCGTCGAGGACGCCCGCGGCGCGTTGGTGCTGTTCTCCTCGCGCAAGCAGATGCAGGATGTGTTCGATGGCCTGGACCGGGACTGGCGCAAGCTGGTGCTGATCCAGGGCAACCTGTCCAAGCAGGAAACGCTGAACAAGCACAAGGCGCGCGTCGATGACGGCCAGCACAGCGTACTGTTCGGCCTGGCCAGCTTCGCCGAGGGTGTCGACCTGCCGGGTGCCTATTGCGAGCACGTGGTCATCGCCAAGATTCCCTTCTCGGTTCCCGACGACCCGGTCGAGGCGGCGTTGGCGGAATGGATCGAGGCCCGTGGCGGCAACCCGTTCATGGAAATTGCCGTGCCCGACGCTTCGCTGAAGCTGATCCAGGCCTGTGGCCGGCTGCTGCGTACCGAACAGGACCGCGGCGTCATCACCTTGCTGGACCGGCGCCTGGTCACGCAGCGCTACGGCAAGGCTATCCTCAATGCGCTGCCGCCATTTCGGCGGGAGATTTCCTGACGGCCGGAGCATGATGCGCCGGCCCGTTGTCCACTACTCAGTCGCGGGCTCATGAGGGTCCGGAAGGAGAACCCCAGCCCTATGATCCGCCGCACCCTGCCCGCCGTAATCACCCTGTTGTTCTGCTCGCCACTGCTGGCCGGGCAACAGACGCTGTTCAGTTTCGTGCGCCCGGCATCGGTGGTTGCAGTGGCCACCGAAGGCACCGGCATGCCCCAGTACAACGCCGAGCAGACAGCCGAGGGCGAGGTGCTGCGGCGGGTGGTGTTCAACCCTGTGGAACGGCCCACCCTGCGCCTGAGCCCACAGGGCGGGGCGGGGGCGTGGGATTGGTCCGCCGGGCAGTTTCTGACCTTGCGCATGCAAAGTGCCCAGGACTGGGCCTTGACCGTCGACGTCACGGTGCAAGGCAGCGACGGGCGCACCCTCACCAGCCGCATCGACCTGCCGGCCGGCCCTGCGCAAACCGTGATGGTGCCGCTCAAGGCCCGCTCGCCGCTGAGCCAGGGCATGCGGGCTGGCCCACCGATGCCGTGGGCCTACGAGGGGCAGCGGGTGTTGTTGACCAGCAGCGTGGGTGAAGTGGACCTCAAGCAGGTGGCCTCGGTCAGCTTGAGCATTCCCAGCCCGAAAGCCGCGCAGAACCTGTTGATCGAGAAGGTCGGCCTGCAGGATGACGACCAGGCCTACCAGGCCGCCTACCGCGAGCTGATCGACGGCTATGGCCAGTCCACCCGCGGGCACTGGCCTGAAAAAATCGCCAGCGACGAACAACTCAAGGCCGCCGACAACCGCGAACAGCAGCAGCTCAAGGGCTGGCTGGCCGAGCGCCAGAAGTTGCAACTGGACAGCTACGGTGGCGTGGTGGTTGGGCAGCCGTTCGCCGCCAAGGGTTTTTTCCGCACCGAAAAGCGTGACGGGCACTGGTTCCTGGTCACCCCCGAAGGCCATCCGTTCTTCTCGCTGGGGGTCAACGCCGTGGCTGATGACGGCGGGCGCACCTACATCGAGGGCCGCGAGGCCATGTTCAAAGCCCTGCCAGGCGCAGCCGATGGCCTGTCGGCCTTCTACGGCGAGGGCAACAACGACGACGGCAACGCCTCCTCGCAAGGCCGCGGGTTCAAGAAAGGGCGCTGGTTCGACTTCTACGCTGCCAATATCCAGCGTACCTATGGTCAACCTTGCCCGCCCGCCGTGCAAGGCCAGGCCGCAGCACCGTGCCCGGCACCGGCGCTGGATGCCGAGCGCTGGCAGGCCCACGCCCTGGACCGCCTGCAGGGCTGGGGTTTCAACACCCTGGGCAACTGGAGCGACCCGGCCCTGGCCCAGGCCAAGCGCATGCCCTACACCCTGCCGCTGTCGATCGTCGGCGACTATGCCAGCATCAGCACGGGCATGGACTGGTGGGGGCGCATGCCCGACCCGTTCGACCCGCGTTTCGCCATGGCCACCGAGCGCGCCGTGGCCATCGCGGCGCGCGACCACCGCGACGACCCGTGGCTGATCGGCTATTTCGCCGACAACGAGTTGGCCTGGGCCGCCCCCGGCAACGACCCCAAGGCCCGCTACGGCCTGGCCTACGGCACCCTGCGCCTGACCACCGACGTGCCGGCCAAGCGCGCCTTCCTCAAGCAGCTGCGTGACAAGTACCGCAACCAGGAGGGGCTGTCCAAGGCCTGGGGTATCGAGCTGCCGGCCTGGGAATTGATGGAAGACCCGGGCTTCGAGGCGCCGCTGCCTAACCCGGAGCACCCGGAAATCGAACGGGACTATCAATATTTCCAGCAGGTGTTCGCCGAAACCTACTTCAAGACCATTGCCGATGCACTGAAGTGGCATGCGCCCAACCACCTGCTGCTGGGTGGGCGCTATGCCGTGAGCACGCCGGAAGCGGTCAAGGCCTGCGCCGAGTTCTGCGATGTGCTGAGTTTCAACTTCTATACCCTCAAGCCCGAGGACGGTTACGACTTCGCCCGCCTGGCCGAGCTGGACAAGCCGGTGCTGGTGTCCGAATTCCAGTTCGGTTCCCGCGACCGTGGGCCATTCTGGCCGGGGCCGCTGGAGGTGGCGCATGAAGAAGACCGCGGGCCGGCCTATGGCAATTTCCTCAAGGCGGCGCTGGCGCAACCGATGATCGTCGGCGCGCACTGGTTCCAGTACCTCGACCAACCGGCCAGCGGGCGCCTGCTCGATGGGGAGAACGGCCACCTGGGCTTGGTGGCGATCACCGATGTGCCGTACCCAGGGTTCGTCGAGGCCGTGCGCAAGGGCAACCTGCAAGCCATTGGTCAGTTGCGCAGCCAACTGGAAAAAAGCAAGCCTTGAGCGCGGCAAGCTCCCTGTGCAAGCGGCCTCACTCGCGAACAGGCCGCAAGATCCCTCCACAGAGGGGGATTTTCATCGCGACCACACAGCTATAGCCAGTTTGCAAAACCGCCAACTACTGAAACAATGCACGCCTTTGTCAGCCAGGCAGTACGGAGAACAGGCGGGTGCAGATCCAGGGTCACTATGAGCTGAAGTTCGAAGCCGTGCGCGAAGCGTTCGCGGCGTTGTTCGACGATCCCCAGGAGCGTGGCGCGGCGCTGTGCATCCAGGTTGGCGGCGAAACCGTCGTCGACCTCTGGGCCGGCAGCGCCGACAAGGACGGCCAGCAGGCCTGGCACAGCGATACCATCGCCAACCTGTTCTCCTGCACCAAAACCTTCACGGCAGTCACCGCGCTGCAGCTGGTGGGCGAGGGCAAGCTGGCCCTGGATGCCCCGGTGGCGCGCTACTGGCCTGAATTCGAGCAGGCCGGCAAGGGCAGCATTACCCTGCGCCAGTTGCTCAGCCACCGCGCAGGCCTGCCGGCCATTCGCGAGCTGCTGCCCGCAGAAGCCCTGTACGACTGGCAGGCCATGGTTGCTGCGCTGGCCGCCGAAACGCCCTGGTGGGCGCCCGGTACTGAGCATGGCTATGCCGCCATCACCTACGGCTGGCTGATTGGCGAGCTGATCCGCCGCGCCGATGGCCGTGGCCCTGGCGAGTCGATCGTGGCGCGCACCGCGCGGCCGCTGGGGTTGGACTTCCACGTGGGCCTGGCCGATGAGGAATTCTACCGCGTTGCCCATATCGCCCGTGGCAAGGGCAACCCTGGCGATGCCGCCGCCCAGCGCTTGCTGCAGGTGACCATGCGCGAGCCTGAAGCGCTGTCGACCCGCGCCTTCACCAACCCGCCAGCGATCCTTACCAGCACCAACAAACCTGAATGGCGGCGCATGCAGCAGCCAGCGGCCAATGGCCACGGCAATGCCCGCAGCCTTGCAGGTTTTTACGCCGGCCTGCTCGACGGCAGCCTGCTCGAATCGGAACTGCTCGACGAGCTGACCCGCGAGCACAGCCTTGGCCAAGACCGCACCTTGCTGACCCAGACCCGTTTCGGCCTGGGCTGCATGCTCGACCAGCCTGCTGTCGCCAACGCCACCTTCGGCCTGGGCGCCCGTGCCTTCGGCCACCCAGGTGCTGGCGGTTCGGTGGGGTTCGCCGACCCGGAGCACGACGTGGCCTTCGGCTTCGTGGTCAACACCCTCGGCCCCTACGTGCTGATGGACCCCCGCGCCCAGCAGCTGGTGCGTGTACTGGGCACTTGCCTTTGATCGGGTAATGCGGGTATTACGCGACCCCTTTGACTATCCTCAATGCCAACGCCAGAAGTGCGTTGGCAAAATATCTTTCTAATTCATGGTGTATCGCTGATGTCTTCACATAAAACCTTAGCTCTTGCCCTTTGCCTGGCCGCCATGACCGGTTGCGCCAGCCATTCCCAGGACGCCTCCCAGGACAGTAGCAGCAGCTGGTGGCCCTTCGGTTCGGACAAAGTGGCCGACCAGGAAGTGAAGGCCGCTGTCACCGAGAACGTGGCCAAGGCCGATGCCAAGTCCGAGAGCGCCAGCCACTGGTGGTGGCCGTTCGGCAGTGATGAGCAGGCGGCCAAAGGGCCGGTCGTACCGAAGATCGACGAGAAGGCCACCCAGGCCTGGCTCGACCAGTACGAGCCCAAGCTGCGTGAAGCCGTCAAGGACAGCAAGCTGGAACTTGAACGCCGCGAAAACGTGCTGGTGGTGATCATTCCGGTCGACAGCTCGTACAACCCAGACCGCCCGAACATGCTGCTGCCGATGACCCTGGCACCGATCACTCGCGTGGCCAAGGCCGTCGAGGGTGACTCGAAAACCGCCGTACTGGTACTCGGCCATGCCGACAGCAGCGGCGTTGCGGCGGCCAACCAGAAACTGAGCCTGGAGCGCGCCGCCTCGGTGTCGGCCATTTTCCGCCTGAGCGGCCTGCAGCGTGACCGCCTGTCGCTCAAGGGCATGGGCTCGGAAATGCCACGTGCCGCCAACGACAGCGCCGAAGGCCGCGCCCTGAACCGCCGTGTGGAAATGCTGCTGACGCCGCAGAACACCATGCTCGCCCTGCTGGCCAAGTACCAGAAGGCTGTGCCTGTGCAAGCCCCGGCCGCAATGGTGGCGGTACAGGATGCCAAGCCCGTCGCCAAGCCCGCTGAAACCAAGAAACCAGCCGCCAAGGCTGCCGCCAAGCCTGTGGCCAAGAAAGCCGCGGCCAAGCCTGCTGCCAAGAAAAAGGCTGCGCCAGCCAAGCCCGCGGCCAAGAAAGCGGCGGCCACCGACAAGAAAGTAGCCGCCAACAGCCCTGCGAAGACCAACTGATCGTCAAGGAAACGCAGCCATGACCCAATCCCTGGCCGATATGCGCCGCGACTACACCCGTGATGGCCTGGCCGAGGCCCAGGCCCCGGGTGAGCCGTTTGCGCTGTTTCACCAGTGGTTCGCCGATGCGGTGAAAACCGAGCAACCCCCGGTGGAGGCCAATGCCCTGACCCTCGCCACCGTCGATGGCGAGGGCCGCCCGCATTGCCGCGTGCTGCTGCTCAAGGGCCTCGATGCACGCGGTTTCACCTTCTTCACCAACTACGACAGCGCCAAGGGCCAGCAACTGCTGGCCAACCCGTTCGCGGCGATGACCTTCTTCTGGCCGGCGCTGGAGCGCCAGGTACGGATCGAGGGGCGGGTGGAGAAAGTCACGGCCCAGGAGTCGGATGACTACTACCAGGTGCGCCCGCTGGGCAGCCGCCTGGGAGCCTGGGCTTCGCCGCAAAGCCGGGTGATTGCCAACCGCGAGGAGCTTGAAGGCCTGGTCAAGGCCACCGAGGCCCGCTTCGCCGATACCCAGCCGCACTGCCCGGAGCATTGGGGCGGCTACCGCCTGCTGCCTGAGCGCATCGAGTTCTGGCAAGGCCGCGCCAGCCGCCTGCATGACCGCCTGAACTACCGCCTGGTCGAGGGCCAGTGGGCCCGCGAGCGCCTGGCGCCGTAACCTCCCAAGGGGCTGCCTGGCAGCCCCTTTTTCATGCAAACGCCGCAACTTCTCGCACAACGATGAAGTAATCGGTGGCTATGCTTGGTCTGACGCTGTAATGCCCGTTTACCAGCCCATCGAGGCTGTACAAGGGCTGAATGGAAATAAATATATTGCGTCAGCGCCGTGACAGCGGTCATTGGGCGGCGTCTAATGGACACCTGTTTTCTGGAGATTGTACCCATGCGTAAATCCGCTTTGCTGGTGGCAACTTTTACCGCCATGTCGTTGCTGCTGGGGGGCTGTGCCTCCAGCCTGACCGGCGACAGCTACTCCCGTGATGAAGCCCGTCGCGTGCAGACCGTGCGCATGGGGACCATCGAATCCCTGCGCCCAGTCAAGATCGAAGGCACCAAGACCCCAATCGGCGGTGGTGCTGGCGCTATCGTCGGTGGGGTGGCCGGTAGTGCCGTGGGCGGTGGCCGTGGCAGCCTGGTGGCCGCTGTGATCGGCGCCGTGGCCGGTGGCCTGGCGGGTTCGGCTGCCGAGGAAGGCATCACCCGTACCCAGGGCGTGGAAATTACCGTGCGTGAGGATGACGGCAGCATGCGCGCCTATGTGCAGGCGGTGCAGCAGAATGAAATCTTCCGCGTTGGCGACCGTGTTCGCATCATGACCGTTGACGGTACCAGCCGCGTTTCGCACTGATTGCCGCGGTAAAACAAAACCCCGAACAGGTTTGGCCTGTTCGGGGTTTTTTGTTGGCCTGGGCCAGCTGGGTTTACGCCAGCCTGGTAGGAGCGAGCGCAGCTCGCGATGGGGGCGCGCAGCGGCCCCGGGTTTTCAGCTTCGCGGCACAGAATGCCGGGGCTGCTTTGCAGCCCATCGCGAGCTGTGCTCGCTCCTACCGGGCCACGTCGTCAGCGCGGCCTCGTTAAAGGCCGAGCATGTCGCGGGCCACGGCCTCGGCAATGCGAATGCCGTCAACACCGGCCGAGAGAATCCCCCCGGCATACCCTGCGCCTTCACCGGCCGGGAACAATCCTTTCATGTTCAGGCTCTGGAAGTCTGCGCCACGGGTAATGCGCAGCGGCGACGAGGTGCGTGTTTCGATCCCGGTCAACACCGCGTCATGCAGGTTGTAGCCCTTGATCTGCCGGTCGAACGCCGGCAGCGCCTCGCGGATGGCCTCGATGGCGAAGGCCGGCAGGCTCGGCGCCAGGTCACCCAGGGTGACCCCCGGCTTGTACGAAGGCTCGACGCTGCCCAGGGCGGTGGAGGGCTTGCCGGCGACGAAGTCGCCCACCAGCTGGGCCGGTGCCTGGTAGTTGCTGCCGCCCATCACGTAGGCATGGGCCTCCAGGCGCTCCTGCAACTCGATACCGGCCAGCGGGCCACCTGGGTAGTCACGCTCAGGGTCGATACCTACCACGATGCCGGAGTTGGCATTGCGCTCGTTACGCGAATACTGGCTCATGCCGTTGGTCACGACCCGGCCCGGTTCGCTGGTGGCGGCAACCACGGTGCCGCCTGGGCACATGCAGAAGCTGTACACCGAGCGGCCGTTCTTGGCGTGGTACACCAGCTTGTAGTCGGCTGCGCCCAGCTTCGGGTGGCCGGCGTACTTGCCCAGGCGTGCCTTGTCGATCAGCGTTTGCGGGTGCTCGATACGGAAGCCGACCGAGAACGGCTTGGCTTCCATGTACACGCCCTTGGCATGCAGCATGCGGAAGGTGTCGCGGGCGCTGTGGCCCAGGGCCAGCACCACATGGCGCGAATGCAGCTGTTCGCCGCTTTCCAGGACCACGCCGGTCAGTTGGCCGTCTTCGCACAGCAGGTCGGTAACCTTTTCCTGGAAGCGCACTTCGGCGCCCAGGGCGATCATGTCCTGGCGCATCTGCTCGACCATGCCGGTCAGGCGGAAGGTGCCGATGTGCGGCTTGTTGATGTACAGGATCTCGTCCGGCGCACCGGCCTTGACGAACTCTTCCAGGACCTTGCGGCCATGGTGGTTCGGGTCCTTGATCTGGCTGTACAGCTTGCCGTCGGAGAAGGTGCCGGCGCCGCCTTCGCCGAACTGAACGTTGGACTCGGGGTTGAGCACGCTTTTACGCCACAGGCCCCAGGTGTCCTTGGTGCGCTGGCGCACTTCCTTGCCACGTTCGAGGATGATCGGCTTGAAGCCCATCTGGGCCAGCAGCAGCCCTGCGAAAATGCCGCAGGGGCCAAAGCCCACGACGATCGGGCGCTCCTTGAGCTCGGCAGGGGCTTGGCCTACGAACTTGTAGGTAACGTCCGGGGCCAGGCCGATATTGTGGTCGTCGGCGAACCTTTGCAGCAGTTCGGCTTCGTTGCTGGCGTGCAGGTCGATGGTGTAGATGAACAGCAGTTCGCTGTTCTTCTTGCGCGCATCGTAGCTGCGCTTGAACAGGTTGAAGCTGAGCAGTTGCTCGTCGCGGATGCCCAGGCGCTGAACGATGGCTTCACGCAGCGCTTCGTCGGGATGGTCCAGGGGCAGCTTCAGTTCGGTGATTCGTAGCATGGCAGGGTCCAGTATCCCGGCCATGGGCGGCCGGCGGCTTTACACAAACCGCCAAGTATAAGCTGTTAGCCGCCCGGACTGGCAGGATAAAAGCGCCCGGCGATCAGTTGTCGCGGGCACCGCCGTAGTAGCCGCAGCCCTGCACGGTCTTGCCGTCGATACGCAGTTCGGCGCGCAGGTGGCGCACGGCACCGGTGGTGCTATCGACACAGCGCTGCGGGGCTACCCACAGTTCCACGTGCTCGCCGTTCGCTTCACTGGTGAGGGTCAGGCCGCCGCCGGGCACTTCTTCTTCGAGGAACGGCAGGGGCAGCGGTTCCTTGCCGGCGCGGTTGAGGACCATGCCCTTGCCGCTGGCCTTCACGTCCCAGTCCGGCCCGTGGCCGTTGGCTCGCAGGGTCAGCTGCTTGAAGTTGGGGTCGTCGCAGGCGTGGGTGGACGGCTCCAGGCGGTACAGGCGGCTGAGCTCCAGCTGGCCGTCGTTGTCGGCCTGCTTGGCGCCGGTGAGGCGGCCGCGCACGTCGGCGAACAGCTTGGCATTGGCGTCCTTGGCCAGGCTAGCCGACTCCTGCAGGATGCCGGTGCCGGCGGCGTCATTGATCACGAAGCGGCGTGCTTCGCTGCAGGGCTTGAACAACAGGCGCCCGCCATTGGCGCTCAGCTCGCCCTGCATGCGCGTGGTGCCGATGTTCGGGTCACGGGGTTGCTCGGCCAGCAATTGGCAGCCGGCGAACAAGGGCAGCAGGGCGCTGAGCAGCAGGGTGGGGGTGAGGCGCATGGGGCGGGCTCCGGGGAATCTTTGGCAAAGAGCTGGCCACGTTACGCAGGCTGGCGGCGGATCTCAAGTTAATGGTTGCCTGTGCAGGCCTCTTCGCGGGGCAAGCCCGCTCCTACAGGCTAAGGTGATCCCTGTAGGAGATCACCCAGCCCTGCGGGCTGCGCTGTCGCGCAGGGAACATTGCACGTCGGCGCGCCGCCATCCTTTGTAGGAGCGGGCTTGCCCCGCGAAGAGGCCGGAACAGGCAGAAAAAAAGGCCCGAAGGCCTTTTTCCCAATCAACCCCCCAGGTACGCGTCGCGCACCTTCGGGTCGGTCAGCAGCGCCTCACCGGTGCCCTGCATTACCACCCGGCCGTTCTCCAGCACATAGGCCCGGTCGGCGATCTTCAGCGCCTGGTTGGCGTTCTGCTCCACCAGGAACACCGTCACGCCGTCGCGGCGCAGTTGTTCGATGATGTCGAAGATCTGCTGGATGATGATAGGCGCCAGGCCCAGCGACGGCTCGTCGAGCAACAGCAGCTTGGGCTTGCTCATCAGCGCCCGGCCGATGGCCAGCATCTGCTGCTCGCCGCCGGACATGGTGCCGCCGCGCTGGTTGTAGCGCTCCTTGAGCCGTGGGAACAGCTGCAGGACTTTGTCCAGCTGCGCCTGATAGTCGCCCTTGTCGGTGAAGAAACCGCCCATGGCCAGGTTTTCCTCGACGGTCAGGCGGGCGAACACGCGGCGGCCTTCGGGCACGACCGCGATGCTCTTGCGCATGATGTGCGAGGACGGCTGGCCGACCAGCTCTTCACCCAGGTACTTGATGCTGCCGCTGTGCGCCTGAGGCGAGCCGCACAGGGTCATCAGCAAGGTCGACTTGCCGGCACCGTTGGCGCCGATCAGGGTGACGATCTCGCCCTGGTTGATCTCCACGTTGACGCTGTGCAGTGCCTGGATCTTGCCGTAGAAGGTGGAAACGTTCTCGAACTTCAGCATTTACGCTTCCCCCAGGTAGGCTTTGATCACATCAGGGTTGTCGCGAATTTCCTCCGGCGTGCCGTGGGCCAGGGGCGTGCCCTGGTTGATCACGACGATATGGTCGGAAATGCTCATCACCAGCTTCATGTCGTGCTCGATCAGCAGCACGGTGACGTTGTGCGACTCGCGCAGGTAGGCGATCAGCGCCTTGAGGTCTTCGGTTTCCTTCGGGTTCAGGCCAGCGGCCGGTTCGTCGAGCATGATGATGCGCGGCTGGGTCATCATGCAGCGGGCGATTTCCAGGCGGCGCTGCTGGCCGTAGGCGAGGGTGCCGGCGGTGCGGTTGGCGAATTCGGTCAGGTTGACCTTCTCCAGCCAATACTGCGCGCGCTCCATGGCCTCTTTCTCGCTGCGGCGGAAGTTCGGGGTCTTGAACAGGCCGGCGAAGAAGTTGGTGTTCAGGTGACGGTGCTGGGCGATCAGCAGGTTTTCCAGCGCGGTCATTTCCTTGAACAGGCGCACGTTCTGGAAGGTCCGCACCACGCCCTTGCGGGCGATCTGGTGGCCGGCCAGGCCCTGGATCGGCTGGCCGTCGAGCAGGATGGTGCCGCCGCTGGGCTTGTAGAAGCCGGTGAGGCAGTTGAACACCGTGGTCTTGCCGGCGCCGTTCGGGCCGATCAGCGCCACCACTTGTTTTTCCTTGACGGTCAGGGCCACGCCGTTGACCGCCAACAAGCCGCCGAAGCGCATGCTCAGGCCGCTGACTTGCAGAATTTCACGGCTCATCGATGCAGCTCCATGTGGGGGCGTTGCATAGGCAGCAAGCCTTGCGGGCGCCAGATCATCATCAACACCATCAGCGCACCGAACATCAACATGCGGTATTCGCTGAACTCACGCATCAGCTCCGGCAGCAGGATCATCACGATGGCCGCGAGAATCACGCCCAGTTGTGAGCCCATGCCGCCGAGCACGACGATGGCGAGGATGATCGCCGACTCGATGAAGGTGAACGACTCCGGCGTCACCAGGCCCTGGCGCGCAGCGAAGAAGCTGCCGGCGAAACCGGCGAAGCAGGCACCCAGGGTGAAGGCCGAGAGCTTGATCACGGTGGGGTTCAAGCCCAGTGCGCGGCAGGCGATTTCGTCTTCACGCAGCGCTTCCCAGGCACGGCCGATCGGCATGCGCAGCAGGCGGTTGATGACGAACAGTGCCAGCAGCGCCAGCAGCAGGGCCACCAGGTAGAGGAAGATGACCTTGTTGATCGAGTTGTATTCCAGCCCGAAGAACTCGTGGAAGGTCTGCATCCCCTCGGCAGCCTTGCGCTCGAAGGTCAGGCCGAAGAACTCAGGCTTGGGGATGTTGCTGATGCCGTTGGGGCCGCCGGTCCAGTCGGTGAGGTTACGCAGGAACAGGCGGATGATCTCGCCGAAGCCGAGGGTCACGATCGCCAGGTAGTCACCGCGCAGGCGCAGCACCGGGAAGCCGAGTAGGAAGCCGAAGGTGGCGGCCATCAGGCCGGCGATCGGCAGGCACACCCAGAAGCTCCAGCCCAGGTAGTGCGAGAGCATCGCGTAGCTGTAGGCGCCGACGGCATAGAAACCGACGTAGCCCAGGTCCAGCAGGCCGGCCAGGCCCACCACGATGTTCAGGCCCAGGCCCAGCAACACGTAGATCAGGATCAGCGTGGCGATGTCCACCGCACCGCGCGAGCCGAAGAACGGCCACACCAGGGCAGCGACGATCAGGCCAATGATCACGTAGCGTTGGGTTTTCGGCAGGGTCAGGTAGTTGCTCACCGCCGGCGGGATCAACGTGCGGTCCGAGCGACGGCCCATCACCGCGCTCCACTGCTTGTCGAACAGCACGCGCAGGAACATCAGCAGCGAACACACGGCAATGATGCTGAGGGTGAACGAGCCCTGGCTGTGCACCGCCAGGCTGATGCCGTCGATGCTCAGTTTCAGGCCCAGTACCGGGAAGGCCACGGCCCAGACCAGCAAGGCGCTGAAAAACGCCTGTTTGAGATTTCTGTTCATACTTTTTCAACCTCCGGGCGGCCGAGGATGCCGGTCGGCCGGAACAGCAGGACAAGAACCAACAAGCCGAATGCCACCACGTCCTTGTACTGGTCGCCGAAGATGTCGGCGCCGAAGGCTTCGGCCACGCCCAGCACCAGCCCGCCGAGCATGGCGCCCGGGATGCTGCCGATGCCGCCCAGTACCGCCGCGGTGAAGGCCTTCAGGCCCACCAGGAAACCGGCGTTGGGGTTGATGACCCCGTACTGCATGCTCAGCAGCACGGCCGCCACGGCTGCCAGCGCGGCACCGATGACGAAGGTCAGGGCGATGATGTTGTTGGTGTTGATGCCCAGCAGGTTGGCCATCTTGATGTCCTCGGCGCAGGCACGGCAGGCGCGCCCCAGGCGGGAACGGGAGATGAACAGGGTCAGGCAGGTCATGGCCACCAGGGTGACCACGAACACCAGGATCTGCATGTAGCTGATCAGGACTTCCTCGGCACCGCCTGGCCCGAAGGAGAAGGCGCCCGGGATCAGGTTGGGGATGGATTTGTCCTTCGAGTCCTGCGACAGCAGCACGGTGTTCTGCAGGAAAATCGACATGCCGATGGCGGAAATCAGCGGGATCAGGCGGTTGCTGTTGCGCAAGGGGCGGTAGGCAACCCGTTCGATGCTGTAGCCGTAGGCACTGGTAACGCAGATCGTCGCGACGAAGGCGACGGTCATCAGGATCGGCAGCGAATGGATACCCATCATGGCCAGGCCCGCCAGGGCGATGAAGGCCACGTAGGAACCGATCATGTACACCTCGCCGTGGGCGAAGTTGATCATGCCGATGATGCCGTACACCATCGTATAGCCGATGGCGATCAAGGCGTAGGTGCTGCCGATGGTCAATCCATTAACCAGTTGTTGGAAGAAATGGTAGATCTCAGGCATTACAGCGCTCCTAAAAACCTGATTTGCATTTCGCTGGCCGGGGTACGGCCAGGAAACCGCGGGTGACGGTTTTAAGATTTTCAGGTGGGTCGGCCCCCGGATCGCGGGGATCTGGCCCATGAACCTCGTAAAACAAAGCCCACTGCTCGCACAGTGGGCTTTTTACGGTCAGCTATTAGTCACGCAGTTACTGAGGGGAGACTTCGGTCTTTGGCTTGCCGAAGTGCCATTCGTAGACCACGAACTTGAAGTCTTTCAGGTCGCCTTTCTCGTCGAACGACAGCTCGCCGGTCGGGGTCTTGAACTTGCCGGCGTGGATGGCCGCGGCCACCTTGTCGGTGTCTTCGGACTTGGCTGCCTTGATGCCCTGGGCAATCAGCTCCACAGCCGAATAGGCCGGGAACACGAACGGGCCGCTTGGGTCTTTGCCGTCGGCCTTGATCTTGTCGACGATCGCCTTGTTCTCAGGGTCGGCGTCGAAGGACTTCGGCAGGGTCACCAACAGGCCTTCGGAAGCACCCTGGGCGATCTGCGAGATGGAGTCGTTACCCACGCCTTCCGGGCCCATGAACTTGGCTTTCAGGCCTTTTTCCTGGGCTTGGCGCAGGATCAGGCCCAGCTCTGGGTGGTAGCCGCCGTAGTAGACGAAGTCGACGTTGTTCTGCTTGAGTTTCTGGATGACCGAGGAGAAGTCCTTGTCACCGGCGTTCAGGCCTTCGAAGACGGCAACCTTGACGCCTTTCTTCTCCAAGGTTTGCTTGACCGCGGTAGCGATACCTTCACCGTACTGCTGCTTGTCATGCAGTACCGCGACGACCTTGGGCTTGACATGGTCGGCGATGTAGTTGCCGGCCGCTGGGCCCTGGGCGCTGTCCAGGCCGATGGTGCGGAAAATCATCTTGTAGCCACGGGCGGTGATGTCCGGCGAGGTGGCGGCCGGTGTGATCATGATCACGCCCTCGTCTTCGTAGATGTCAGACGCAGGTTGGGTAGAGCTGGAGCACAGATGGCCGATGACGAACTTGACGCCGTCATTGACCACTTTGTTGGCGATGTTCACGGCCTGTTTGGGGTCGCAGGCGTCGTCGTATTCCTTGGCCTCAAGCATCTTGCCATCGACACCGCCAGCGGCGTTGATGTCCTTGATGGCCTGGTTGGCGCCGATGAACTGCATGTCGCCGTACTGGGTCACTGGGCCGGTCTTCGGGCCTGCGATGCCGATCTTGATGGTATCGGCGGCAAACGAATGGCTGGCTACCCCGGCCAGTACCATTGCAGCGAACAGCTTGGAAATCTTGATCATAGTGCTCCACTCATTCTGTTGTAATTCTTATAGTCCTGGCGGCCAGGGCTACAGACCGGGCGGGATTTGCGGCATGGCCACGCCACGCTGCATGCCCACCTTCCCCCGGAACATGTCCCGGAACTGTACCGGTACAGTGTAGAGCGCTGTTCACGCGCTTGAAAAGCGGGCGAAAAGTGCCAACTTCCAGGGTTGTCGCTTGATCGAAAGAAAGATACAGAAAAGCGCCATCACTTTGCCTGCACTCCTGGCCCCACCCCACGTGTTCGGGGCCAATCGACCAAATTACGTATTTGAAACCGGGTTTTTCTGCAAAAATGCCTACCTTTTTTCATTGGCCGAATGTGCGTACAAACCCATGACTGATCAAACAAGCACCCTCTATGCCAAATTGCTGGGTGAGACGGCGACAATCGAGTGGAAAGCGCTGGAGCGTTTCTGGGCCAAGGGTGACCTGATTTGGGTCGACCCGAGCCTGGACCTGATCGCGGTTGCCGAGGCAATGGCCGAGAATCGCAGCGAGATCTTCGCCAAGTGGCGCAGTGATGGCACCGTCGGGCCAGTGACCACCGAGCAGGCATTGGACCTGCAAAGCCGCGACCCAGAGATCTGGGCCGTGGTGGTTTCGCCGTTCATCGTGATCCAGGCCAAGGCCGCAGAATGACTGCGCTTCATTTTGGTGCGTGAAAACGCACAGGCGCCTCATCCTGGTGCTCGATGGCGTTCAGGCGGGGTGGCGGTCGGTAACAATTTGGCGTGGCGGTAACAGTTTACGGGATGCGTAATGGGGTACCTGTAGGCTTTCAGATCATTGCAACCCTGTGGAGTCGTTGATGAGTACTGCATTACCTTCGCTTGGATTCGCCGGCATCGGCCTGATGGGCCTGCCCATGTGCCGTCGCCTGCTGGCGGCGGGCTACCCGCTGACCGTATGGAACCGCAGCCCGGAGAAATGCTCGGCGCTGGTGGCCGAAGGCGCGAAGCTGGCCACCAGCCCCGCCGAATTGAGCCGTGGCTGCGACATGGTGCTGTTGTGCCTGGCCGACACGGCGGTGGTGCGCGAGGTGGTGTTCGGTGAACAGGGCATTGCCCAGGGCGGGCGCAGCGGCCAGCTGTTGGTCGACCTGTCGAGCCTGGAGGCCACCGCCACCCGTGAAATGGCCGCCGAGCTCGCTGCCCTGTGCGGCATGGCCTGGCTGGATGCTCCGGTTTCCGGGGGCACCGCGGGGGCGCAAGCGGGCAGCCTGGCGATCATGGTCGGGGGCGAGGCCAGCGACTTGCAGCGTGCGCGGCCGGTGCTGCTGAGCCTGGGCCAGCGGGTGACGCACATGGGCGGCGTGGGCGCAGGGCAGGTGACCAAGACCTGCAACCAGATGATCGTTGCCTGCAACGCCCTGGTGATTGCCGAAGTGGTGGCCCTGGCCGAGCAGTCCGGGGTCGACGCCACCTTGATCGCCGAGGCCCTGGCGGGCGGCTTTGCCGACTCCAAGCCGTTGCAGATCCTGGCGCCGCAGATGGCCGAGAACCGTTTCGAACCGGTCAAGTGGCACGTGCGCACCCTGCTCAAGGACCTCGATGGCGCGGTTAAGCTGTCCCGCGAGCAAGGCGCGGCTACGCCGCTCAGCGGGCTCGCTGCGCAAATGATGCGCCTGCACGGTAGCCAGGGCTATCTGCAAAAAGATCCGGCGACCCTGGTCGAGCTGTATCGCAACAAGGGCTGAGCACGGCTTCCTGGCGGTCGAGCCGGTCGAGGATCGGCCGCAGGTCGGCCAGGGGCACTGGCCGGCTGAGCAGGTAACCCTGCAGGTAGTCGCAGTGGTTGGCGGCGAGGAATTCGTACTGCTCGGCCGTTTCGACGCCTTCGCTCACCACCTGCAGGTGCAGGGTGTGGGCCATGGCGATGATGGCCTGGACGATTTCCCGGTCCTTCAGGCTGCCGGGCACATCCTGCAGGAAGGTGCGGTCGATCTTCAGCACGTCCAGCGGCAGGCGCTTGAGGTAGGCCAGCGATGAGTAACCGGTGCCGAAGTCATCGATCGACAGCGCCACGCCCTGGCTGCGGATGCGCTTGAGCAGGCAAACCGTGTGCTGGATATCGCCCATCAGCGCATTCTCGGTCACTTCCAGTTCCAGGTGCTGCGGCGCCATGCCGGCGTGACGCAGCGCCATCTCCACCTCGTTGGGCAGCGCATCGTGGCCCAGGGTCACCGCCGAGCAATTGACCGTGACCTTGAGGTTGGCGAACCCGTGGCGCTGCAATTGGGCCAGGTCTTCGCAGGCGTGGCGCAGCACCCACAGGTCGAGGTCGACGATCAGGCCATTGGCCTCGGCGATGCCAATGAAACGGTCGGGCCCGAGCAGGCCGTGCTGGGGGTGTTGCCAGCGCACCAGGGCCTCCAGCTTGGCCACCTGGCCACTGCGCAGGTCGAAGATCGGCTGGTAGTGCACGCGCAGGCCGCGTTCTTCGAGCAGGGCGATGCGCAGTTCTTCTTCCAGTTGCAACTCCAGCGTGGCCCGGCTTTTCAGGCCAGCGTTGAAAAAGTGCAGGCTGTTGCGGCCACTGCCCTTGGACTGGTACAGCGCAAGGTCGGCGTGCTTGAGCAGTTCCTCGGCGCTTTGCCCGTCATCGGGAAACAGGCTGATGCCGATGCTGGTGGTCATCACCATGCGCCGGCCGCCGACGTCGATGGGGTCTTTCATTCGCTGCATGATGCGCTGGGCCAGGTGGCGCGCTTCCTCGGGGTGATGCAGGCTGGTGACCACGCAGAACTCGTCGCCGCCGAAGCGTGCCACCAGGTCCTGGCTGCGGGTGGCGGCCTTGATGTGGTCGGCGATGACCTTGAGCAATTCATCGCCTGCGGCGTGGCCGAGGCTGTCGTTGATGCGTTTGAAATGGTCGATGTCCAGGAACATCACCGCCAGGCGGTTGTGGCTGGGGTCCTGCTCGGCCAGGCGTTCGGCGAACAGCTGGTTGAAGCCGCGGCGATTGACCAGGTTGGTCAGGGCATCGTAGTGCGCCGCCTGTTGCAACGAGGCGCGGGCCTGATCGAGCTGGCTGAGCAGCAGGCCATAGCGGCGCAGGTCGTCTTCCTTGCTTTGCAGCTTCTTGTCGGCCAGTGCGGCGCTGATGCTGCTGCCACTGATCAGCAAGGTGATGAAGGCCACGGTCAGGCCCAGTTGCAGGCTGTTGTCGCCGGAGGGCAGGCGCAGTGCGGTGTCGGCAGGAATCACCAGGGTCATGGCGGCCATGCCGGTGAAGTGGGTGGCGACGATACCGCCTGCCATCAGCAGGCTGGCGCCATATTTCATGGCCTGGTGCCGGGTGCCGCTGCCGTTGCGAAAGTAGCGTGCCAGCAGCAGTGCGGCCAGGCTGGTGAGCAGGGCGATGGCGGCGCTGGCCAGTAGCAGGTTGGTTTGGTAGTACTGTTGGGCGCCGGTTTGCAGCGCCGCCATGCCCACGAAGTGCATCAGCACGATGCCCATGCCGATCAGCAGCGCGCTTTGCAGGTAGTGGTGCGGGCGCATGTAGAGGCGGTCGAGGCTGTTCATCGCAAGCCAGGCCACCAGCAGGGCAATCAGCAGGGACAGGCCGGTCAGCGGCACGTCGTAATGCATCTCCAGCGGGGCCTGGAACGCCAGCATGCTGATGAAGTGCATGGCCCAGATGCCACCGGCCAGGCAGCAGGCGCCCAATGCGCGCCATTGGCGCTGCGCGGCGGGGTGTTCACTGTGGGATTGGCGCTCGGCCATGTCGAGGGTGGCGAAGCAGGCGGCGCTGGCCACCGCAATGGCAATGAGGATCAGCAAGGGCTCGTGGCGGCAGTCGATGACGATACGCCCGTTTACCGGCAGTTGCGCGAACAGTTGCAGTCCCAGCCATTCCATAGCATGCCCTTCACTCGATTTCGCACGATCGAAAGGCAGTATAGGAAGAGGTGTTTAAACCTTCCTGAATAATGGCACTTTGGGTGTAATGATTTGGATATGAGCGTGATAGCCAGTAGCAATATGGCGCTGCCATCACGACCTACGGGTGTTCACTATCCCTGTAGGAGCGACCGCAGGTCGCGAAAAGGGGCGCCATGCGCCCCTTCGGCCGATCACCCTGCCACAAGCACGCGAATCGCTTCCAGGCGCAACGCTGCCTTGTCGAGCATCGCCAGCCCTTCCTCACGCAGTTTGCGCAGCGCCTCGATCTCGCTGTCACGCACGCTCGGGTTCACCGCTTGCAACGCGGTCAGGCGCGCCAGCTCTTCATCGGCCTCGGCGCTCAGGCGGCGCTGGGCTTCGGCCACACGCTCCACGTGGGTGGGCATGACCTTGGCCTCGCCACCACTGATGCGCGTGGCCAGCACGTCGCGCTGGGCCTGGACGAACTTGTTGGCGCTGGCCCGTGGCACGCTTTCGAGCTGGTCGTTGAGGGTTTCGAAGGCCACCCGCGAGGCCAGGTCGTTGCCATTGGCATCGAGCAGGCAGCGCAGCGCCGCCGGTGGCAGGTAACGGCCCAGTTGCAGGCTGCGCGGTGCCACCACTTCGCTGACGAACAGCAGTTCGAGCAACACGGTGCCGGGCTTGAGCGCCTTGTTCTTGATCAGCGCCACGGCGGTGTTGCCCATCGAGCCGGACAGCACCAAGTCCATGCCGCCCTGGACCATCGGGTGTTCCCAGGTCAGGAACTGCATGTCTTCGCGCGACAGTGCCTGGGCGCGGTCGTAGGTGATGGTCACGCCCTCGTCGTCGCCCAGCGGGAAGCTGGCGTCGAGCATCTTCTCGCTTGGCTTGAGGATCAGGGCGTTTTCCGAGTGGTCTTCGCTGTCGATGCCGAACGCATCGAACAGGGTTTCCATGTAGATCGGCAGGGCGAACTGGTCGTCCTGTTCAAGAATCGCCTCGACCAGGGCCTGGCCTTCACCGGCGCCGCCGGAGTTCAGTTCCAGCAGGCGGTCACGGCCGCTGTGCAGCTCGGCTTCCAGGCGCTCGCGCTCGCCACGGGCCTCGGCCACCAGTGCGCTCCAGGCCTTGGCTTCGCTGCCTTCGAGCATCGGCAACAGGCGTGGGCCGAATTGATGCTGCAGGGCGTTGCCGGTCGGGCAGGTATTGAGGAAGGCGTTGAGGCCTTCGTGGTACCACTGGAACAGGCGCTCTTGCGGGCTGTCCTGCAGGTACGGGATGTGCAGTTCGATGGTGTGCTTCTGGCCGATGCGGTCAAGGCGGCCAATACGCTGTTCGAGCAGGTCGGGGTGGGCCGGCAGGTCGAACATCACCAGGTGATGGGCGAACTGGAAGTTGCGGCCCTCGCTGCCGATTTCCGAGCAGATCAGCACCTGGGCGCCGAACTCTTCGTCGGCGAAATAGGCGGCGGCGCGGTCACGTTCGAGGATGCTCATGCCCTCGTGGAACACCGTGGCCGGGATGCCGGAGCGCACGCGCAGGGCGTCTTCCAGGTCCATCGCGGTTTCGGCGTGGGCGCAGATCACCAGCACCTTGGTGCGCTTGAGCATCTTCAGGGTGTCGATCAGCCAGTCGACCCGCGGGTCGAAGCGCCACCAGCGTTCTTCGTCACTGACCTCGTTCTGCGCCTGGAAGGCCACTTCCGGGTACAGCTCGGCACGCTCGCCAGCGGGCAGCGCCTGGTACTGCTCCGGGTTGGCCAGCGGGTAGGGGTGCAGCTGGCGCTCGGGGAAGCCCTGCACGGCGGCGCGGGTGTTGCGGAACAGCACGCGGCCGGTGCCGTGGCGGTCGAGCAGTTCGCGGATCAGGCGGGCGCTGGCCTGGGTGTCGCCGTCATTGACCGCGGCCAGCAGCGCTTCGCCCTCGGCGCCGAGGAAGCCCTGGATGGTGGCGTGGGCCTTGGGCGACAGGCGGCCTTCGTCGAGCAGTTCCTGCACCGCTTCGGCCACCGGGCGATAGTGCTCGCTTTCGGCGCGGAAGGCGGCCAGGTCGTGGAAACGGTTAGGGTCGAGCAGGCGCAGGCGTGCGAAGTGGCTGTCCTGGCCGAGCTGCTCCGGGGTGGCGGTGAGCAGCAATACGCCTGGAATCACCTGGGCCAGTTGTTCGACCAGGCCATATTCGGCGCTGACCTGGTCTTCATGCCAGACCAGGTGGTGGGCTTCGTCGACCACCATCAGGTTCCAGCCGGCGGCGAACAGGGCGTCCTGGGCCTTTTCGTCATCGACCAGCCACTCCAGGGCGACCAGCGCCAGCTGGGCATCCTCGAACGGGTTGCTGGCGTCGCTTTCGATGAAGCGCTCGGCGTCGAACAGCGCCACCTGCAGGTTGAAGCGCCGGCGCATTTCCACCAGCCACTGGTGCTGGAGGTTTTCCGGTACCAGGATCAGTACGCGGCTGGCCCGGCCAGAGAGCAGCTGGCGGTGAATCACCAGGCCCGCTTCGATGGTTTTGCCCAGGCCCACTTCGTCGGCCAGCAATACCCGTGGTGCGCTGCGGTCGGCCACTTCGCGGGCGATGTGCAGCTGGTGGGCGATCGGTTGCGCACGGCAACCACCCAGCCCCCACAGCGACGACTGCATCTGCTTGCTGGTGTGGTGCAGGGTGTTGTAGCGCAGGCTGAACCACGACAGCGGGTCGATCTGCCCGGCGAACAGGCGGTCGCTGGCCAGGCGGAACTGAATGAAGTTCGACAGCTGGGTTTCCGGCAGGGTGCGTGCCTGGTTCTGCCCGTCGAGGCCGTGGTAGACCATCAGCCCGTCGATGTCCTCGACCTCGCGCACGGTGAGTTTCCAGCCTTCGAAATGGGTGATCTGGTCACCTGGCGAGAAACGCACGCGGGTCAAGGGTGCATTGCGCAGGGAATACTGGCGGGTGTCGCCAGTGGCCGGATAGAGCACGGTCAACAGGCGGCCATCCTGCGCCAGGATGGTTCCCAGGCCGAGCTCTGCTTCGCTGTCGCTGATCCAGCGTTGCCCCGGTTGATACTGCTGCGCCATACTGCCTGAACTCCCGCGATGAAAAAGCTGGCTATGGTAACGGATAGGCCGGACGGACCATAGACCAGAAGTCCATCAGTCTAGCTGTTTCATCGCAGATTACCGTCAGGCTGACGAGGGCTACGCAACGATATGCCGCTCAAGCACCGCTGGTTGAACGTCTCCATGGCCATGGGCAGCATGCTGCTGCTGTCCGCCTGTGATCAGAAAAACTTTGAAACCCTGCCGCCCATTCCGGTCGAGCAGCTTGAAGTGCTGGGCGTGCAGACGCCGATCAAGAGCGTGCACTTCCACGACCGCGACGGCGAAGGGCTGCTGGTGCTAAGCCGCAGTGACGGCCAGGCGGTGGATGCCGAGTCCGAGCAGGAAGTCGACAAGGTGGTGCTCAAGGCCACCCTGTACGGGCGCACGTCGGCCAGTGACGCCTTCAAGCCGCGCTGGCAGATCGAGCAGGAAACCACCTGCCCGGGGCTGGACCTGGATGTCGACTTCTACAGTGATGTCAGCGACGTCACCGACCTGAACAAGGACGGTGTCGCCGAAGTGACCGTGGCCAGCCACGCCTTTTGTGGCGGCGGCATCGACCCGCACGACATCGCCATCGAAATGCGCGAAGGGCAGGCCAGCTACACCATCACCGGCCATTCGCTGATTACCCCGGCGGGTGAAGAGCCGATCGGCGGCGACCGGGAAGACAGCGCCTCGTTGAAAAACGCCCCGCAGGTGCTGCGCGATCACCTGGACGCGGTGTGGCAGCAGGTTTACAAGCGGCCCTGGAGCGAAACCAGCCCGCCGCCTGACGACGAACCGGACGACGACGCCCAATAGCGGCTGTCTATACTGGCAGGGCGTGTCCGATGGCGGGCGCGCCTGTTTCCCCTAAAGCTGGCTCAAGGATGGCCGATACAGTAGGCACAGGAGAATTTCCATGTTGCCGCCGATCATTCCGCTCAGTGCCGCCCCCGTGACCTCGCAGCAGGACCCGGTGAAACCGCCACCCGACATCAAGCCGGTGGTGCCGGTACAGCCGTCGTCCAATGAAAGTGCCATCGACCTCAAGCAGCAGCGCGACCCGCAAGAGCAGGCCTTGTTGCTGCGAGAAGAACAGCGTCGCCAGCGCCAGCGGCGCAACGGCAAGGGCGATGCCGAGCGCTACAGCGCCGTGCCGGGTGATGAAGTCAATGCTGACAATACCGTGCCGGTGGCGCCCCTGATGGGCGAGCACCCGCGCCAGGGCCTGCTGGTGGATATCGAAGTCTGACGCGGGGCTGGTCACGGCCGGCCCCTGGCTTCATCATGCAGCTCTCTGTTGATCGTCGAGCCCACCCATGAGCCAAGACAACCTCATCGATTTCGATGCCGAGCGCGCCAAGCGCATCCATGACCTCAAGGAAAAGCGCCTGAACGAAGTGCGCCAGGCCTTCGAGCAGGCCATGCCGCTGGCCACGGCGAAGAAGAAAAAGCCCAAGGGCAAGCCCAAGAAGCGCTGAAACTTGACGCAGGTCAACCCTGCGCCCGCCTCGCGTGCCCGGTCCCGGGCACCATTGATCCCGGTCAATTTTCCCCGCCCTCGAATTCGTTACCTTGCATCCATCGGACAACGGCGAACGAATCGGGAGGCCAGCATGTTCTTCGACAATGTGGTTATCGCGGGTGTGGTAACGGTCGGGTTGATGTTCGCATTCTTTGCCGGTCTGGGCATTTTCATCTGGAAGGACTCGCACAAGCGCAAGCCGCGCTGACCTTTCGGGTACACGAGCACGCAAGGCATTTAGGGCGACTTCGGTCGCCTATTTTTTTGCCTGAATGATTTGCAGGGCTGTGCCGGCCCTTTCGCGGGGCAAGCCCGCTCCTACAGGGATCGCGAGTGCCGGGGATCACGCGATCCCTGTAGGAGCGGGCTTGCCCCGCGAAAAGGCCATAGATGATTAGCTAGCTAATTATTCGTCCCCGCATTATCCTCCCCCAGGTTGTCTATCGTTTAACTAACCCTCCACCCGCAAGCGCAAGGTCCGATTCGTGCCCATCACCTTCCAGGCCCTGTTCGCACCCAGCAGCCCAGCCCTGAAGTTCGCCATCAAGACCGTGCTCGGCGGCGGCCTGGCGTTGTGGCTGGCCATGCGCTGGGGGTTGGAGCAGCCATCGTGGGCGTTGATGACCGCGTTCATCGTGGCCCAGCCGCTGTCGGGCATGGTGGTGCAGAAGGGCCTGGCGCGGCTGGCCGGCACCCTGGTCGGCACCTTCATGTCGGTGGTGTTCATCGGCCTGTTCGCCCAAACGCCTTGGCTGTTCCTGATAACCCTGGCGCTGTGGCTGGCCCTGTGCACGGCGGCCTCGACCCAACTGCGCAGTGCCTGGGCCTATGCCTTCGTGCTGGCCGGTTACACCGCCGCGATCATCGCCCTGCCATCGATCGACCACCCCCTGAACGTGTTCGACCAGGCGGTGGCCCGGTGCACCGAAATCAGCCTGGGCATCTGCTGCGCCACGGCCACCAGCGCCTTGCTCTGGCCCATGCGCGTGGAGCAGCAACTGGCCGGGCAGGCGCGCCAGGCCTGGCAGAACGGGCTACAGGCAGCCAGCGCCATGCTCGCCGGCGAGGACGAGGCGCGCAAAGGCCTGCTCGATAGCCTGGGGCGTATCGTCGCCATCGATACCCAGCGCGAGCACGCCTGGTTCGAAGGCCCGCGCGGGCGCCTGCGGGCCAAGGCCATCAGCAGCCTGAGCCAGCAACTGATGGTACTGCTGCGTATTTCGCGGTCGGTGCGCCGGCAATGGCGGCAACTGGACCCACAGCAGGCCGCGCGCCTGGCGCCGTGGCTGGACGATGTGCGCGCGCAACTGGCCAGCCCCGATTCGGCCAGCCTGCTGGTGCTGCGCCAGCGCATCTGGGACGCCGCCCAGGCCGAGCACATCAGCTCTGCCGAGCATTACTGCCTGGCCCGCATGGCCCTGCTGCTCGATTACGCCATGGCCGCGACCCAGGCCATGGACGCCGTGGAGGCGGGCAGGGCGCCCCGGGATACCGCCCAGGGCCTGGCGGTGCACCGGGACTGGTCGTTGGCGTTGCTGTTCGGTTCCCGCAGCGCGTTGGCCTTCCTGGTGATGAGCAGCTTCTGGCTGGCCACTGCCTGGCCCTCGGCGCCCGGCGGCCTGGTGCTGACCTGCGTGGTCTGCAGCCTGTTCGCCAGCCGTGAGAACGGCGCGCAGATCGGCCTGAGCTTTCTGCGCGGGATTTTCCTGGCGATTCCGGCGGCGTTCCTGGTGGGGCAGATCATCCTGCCGCAATGGAGCAGCTTCGCCTTGCTCTGCCTGGGCATGGGCGTGCCTCTGTTTCTCGGCGCCCTGGGCATGGCCCACCCGCGCACCGGGGCCACGGCGACGTCCTACTGCCTGCATTTCATCGTGCTGGTGGCACCGCTGAACCACATGAGTTTCGGCGTTGCCAGCATGCTCAACAGCGCCTTGGCCATGCTGATGGGCGTGGGCGCGGCGGTGTTGGCGTTCAGGCTGCTGGTGTTCCGCCACCCGGCCTGGCTGGGCCGGCGCCTGCGGGCAGCAACCATGGGCGACCTGGTGCGGCTTACCCGGCGCGACCTGCGCGGCGCCGACAGTTGGTTTGGCGGGCGCATGGCCGACCGCCTGATGCAGTTGGCGCGCCATGCCAGTGAATTGCCGGCCACCGAACGCAAGCGCTGGGACGATGGCCTGCACAGCCTGGACATCGGTGACGAGCTGGTACACCTGCGCATGTGCCTGGCCGTGGCCCAGGCGCCGCTGGGCGGTGCCGAGCGGGATTTCCTGCAGCAGGTGGAAGCGGTGCTGGCCAAGGGCCCGGCGGTTGGCCGCGAGCAGCGCCTGGACGGCGCCAGCGAGCAGTTCCTGGCCGCCTTGCAGCGCCAGCCGGCCAGCGACCCGTTGCGCCTGGCCCAGGGCGCGGTACTGCAATTGCGCAAGAGTTGGGGCAAATGGTGCCGTGCCCAGGAGGATGCCCATGGGGCTGCGTGAATGGGCGCTGGGCGGTGTGCTGCTCAGCCCGTTTCTGATTTATGTACTGATGGCGCTGGCGCTCACCGGGGTGTTGCGCCTGTTGGTGCAAGCCACCCCCCTGGGGCGCTGGATCTGGCATGAGGCGCTGTTCGATGCGGCGCTGTTCGTGTGTGTGCTGTACCTGGTGGTTCGCCTGCTGGGGCCTTTGTAAGGAGTGATTCGATGCGTGCCGTGGTGCGTACCCTGGTGACCCTGTGTGTGGTCGCCCTTGCCGTTCTGGCCGGCTATGAACTCTGGCGCTACTACATGCTCACGCCCTGGACGCGCGATGCGCGGGTACGCGCCGATGTGGTGGTGATTGCCCCGGACGTGTCGGGCTGGGTGCGCGAGCTCAAGGTGCAGGACAACCAGCCGGTCAAGGCGGGCGACCTGTTGATGAGTATCGACCGCGAGCGCTTCCAGGCGGCCTTCGACCAAGCCAGTGCGGTGGCCGAAACCCGCGCCCAGCAGCTGCACCTGCGCGAGCGTGAAGCCGCCCGGCGCACGGCCCTTGGGCCGGAGGCGATCAGCGCCGAGCTGCGCGAGAATGCCCAGATCAACGCCGCCATCGCCCGTGGCGACCTGCACGAGGCCGAGGCGCAGTTGCAGGTGGCCAAGATCAACCTGGCCCGCAGCGAGGTCCGCGCGCCGCGCAACGGCCATATCACCAACCTGCGCCTGGCCCAGGGCAACTACGTCAATACTGGGCAGTCGGTGATGGCCCTGGTGGACGATTCGACCTTCTATATCCAGGCCTACTTCGAGGAAACCAAGCTGCCGCGCATCCGCGTGGGTGATTCGGTGAAGGTCTGGCTGATGGGGGCGGGCGAACCGATGCAGGGGCATGTCGAGAGCATCAGCCGCGGCATCACCGACAGCAACAGCAACCCGGATGGCCAACTGTTGCCGGTGGTGGAGCCGACCTTCAACTGGGTGCGGCTGGCCCAGCGCATACCGGTGCGCATCCGCCTGGACCAGATTCCCGAGGGCATGACCCTGAGTGCAGGGATGACGGCCAGCGTGCAGGTGCATGAGGACCAATGAGGTGGC
Organism: Pantoea sp. Tr-811; assembly: GCF_011752535.1. Classification (NCBI taxonomy): domain Bacteria; kingdom Pseudomonadati; phylum Pseudomonadota; class Gammaproteobacteria; order Enterobacterales; family Erwiniaceae; genus Pantoea; species Pantoea sp. Tr-811. The sequence goes on along the minus strand of NZ_VWXJ01000003.1, from coordinate 6,322 downwards.
GGCCTGTGGGCGCGAGCAACAGGCCCTACAGGAACATCCCGCCAGAAACCTCCAGCCGCTGCCCGGTAATCCAGCCATTACCCTCATCCAGCAACAGGGCAATCGCTGCGCCGATGTCGTCCGGCAACCCGGCCCGCCCCAGGGCGGTATTGCTGGCGACGAAGGCATTGAGCTGGCGATTGTCACGCACGGCACCACCACCAAAGTCGGTTTCGATCGCCCCAGGTGCCAGGATGTTCACCCGAATTCCCCGCGCACCGAGTTCCTTGGCCTGGTAGCGGGTTAGCACCTCCATGGCGCCCTTCATCGCCGCATAGGCGGCGTACCCCGGCAGCGAGAACCGGGCAAGCCCGGAGGAGATGTTGACGATCCGCCCGCCATCGACCAGCAGTGGCAGCAGGTACTGGGTAAGGAAGAACGGCCCTTTGAACTGGATGTTCACCAACTGGTCGAACTGCGCCTCGCTGGTTTCGCTGAAGGGGGCATGCAGGCCGATACCGGCGTTGTTCACCAGAAAGTCAAAGTCTTTGCGGCCGAATTGCTGCTGCAGGGTGTTCCCCAAGCGTTCGGCAAAGCCGCCGAAGCTGCTGCTGTCACTGACATCGAGCTGAAGCATGGCGGCGTTCGCCCCGGCCTGTTGCAGTTGGCCGGCCACCGCCTGGGCCTCGTCGGCCTTGCTGTGGTAGGTGCCGATGATGTCGATGCCGCGGGCGGCCAGGTGCTCGGCAGCATTGCGGCCCAGGCCGCGGCTGGCGCCGGTGATCAGTGCAATCTTGCGGGTCATGGCGATATCCCTCATGGGTGGCTGTTGAGGCACAGGTTATTGGTCGCCATGGGGCTGTTAAATCCAGCCAAACCGGAAATACTGTTCCTTTAAACCGAACAATTGGGCGGCTGATGAACAAGCTTGAGCTGTTGCGTACCTTCGTTCGTGTCAGCGAGGTGAGCAGTTTTACCGTGGCGGCCGACAGCCTGGGCCTGCCGCGCTCAACGGTGTCCGAGCAGGTGAGGGCGCTGGAGCAGCTGCTTGGCACGCGCCTGTTCAACCGCACCACGCGGCGCGTTCAGGCCACCCAGGACGGGGCGTTGCTGTATGAACGCAGCAAGGACCTGCTGTCGGGCATGGACGAGATCGAGAGCCTGTTCCGCGCCGACGACGTCGAACTGACCGGCTGCCTGCGAGTGGACATGCCAACGATGATGGCCCGGCGCGTGATCATTCCAGCCCTGCCGCAGTTTCTTGAGCGCTTCCCGCGGCTGGAGGTGGAAATCAGCTGCACCGACCGCCAGGTCGACCTGCTGCGCGAGGGCTTCGACTGCGTGATGCGTATCGGTGCGCTCAGCGACCTGGACGTGGTGGCCCGGCCAGTGGGCCAACTGAGCATGCGCAACTTCGCAAGCCCGGGCTACCTGGCCCGCCACGGTGTGCCACTGGCCCTGGCGGACCTGGCCGAACACCGGCTGGTGCATTACGTGCGTAACCTGGGCGCACGCAGCGCCGGTTTCGAATACCAGCTCGATGGCCAGGTTCACTACCAGGCCATGGCCGGTGTGGTCACGGTGAACAATGCCGAGGCGTACTCGGCGGCCTGCCTTGCCGGGCTCGGGCTGATCCAGGCGCCGGCGGTGGGCGCGGCGGAGCACATTGCCCGGGGCGAACTGGTCAGCGTGCTGGACGCCTGGCAGGCGCCGGCCATGCCGGTGTCGTTGCTGTATGCCCGGCAACGCCATGTGCCGCGCCGGGTGCAGGCGTTCATGAACTGGCTGGCGGCATTGCTGGCTCCACAGGTCGACCGGCTGGCCGGTGAGGAAAAACCTTGGCTAAGCGAAGGCCATCTGCGCTAGGCTGGCACCGTGCATCGCCCATCAGAGGCGAGCGTTACCTGCCTGGCGTGCGTCACTTCCATTGAATTGCGAGGTTACGTCATGGCCATCACTTCCCAGGACATCTGCAGCGCCGCCGACCGGCTAAAAGGCTTTGTCGGTTTTCATGGCAAGCGCGGTGTTCATATCGTGCGGTTTTCCGAGGACGCGTTCGGCATGGACGTGGCGGATGACAGCATCACCCCATGCAACGAGTTCGTCTGGCGGCCCGAGCAGGGCGCGCGCATGGCGCTGTGCAGGGCGCGGCTGGGGCTGTTGCTGGAGCAGCATGTGGATGACCGGTTGAACATCGGTGAGCCGCTGCGCATTTACCTGCGCCGGGAGGATCTGCCGGAAATCGTCGCCGAACGTTCGTTGCGCTGAACCTGTGCCGGCCCTTTCGCGGGGCAAGCCCGCTCCTACAGGGTTATCAACGGCCTGTAGGAGCGGGCTTGCCCCGCGAAAGGGCCACCCCAGGCCCCGGCTGGCATTGCCCAGCCCGGCAATCGACATTCTTCTGTTCAAGTCGACCTTGCCTGCCAGGTGCTCATAGGCGGCGTCCCACACGGCGTCGCTGGACAGGAACTGGCGCGAGGCCAGCAGCCGCTGTTCCAGGGCCTGGGTGGCGTGGAAGGCGCTGCGCTGCTGTTCCTGCTGGTCGAGGGTGCTGGCAATGTTGAACAGGGCACCAAGGGTGACAAGGCAAGCCAGGCCAAACACGGCGCAGAAGCCGACAATCAAGCGGCGGACGGGTAGACGAGGGGTAGGGCTGGCGGTCCTGGCCATACGCGAGCGGCTCCGTGCTGACTGCAGTCCCTCGCCGAGTGGTCAGCCTAGGGATTCAATCAGGATAGGCCAGGCGCAGCGTAGTGACCTCGCCAGCGGCGAAATTGACCTGATCGCGGCCACGGCGCTTGGCGCTGTAGAGTGCCTGGTCGGCCTGCTCCAGCCAGTGTTCGGGCGACTGCAGCTGCGGTTGGAAGGCCGACAGGCCGATGCTCAGGCTGATGCGCAGGTGTGGCAGTTGCGGGTTGCGGTAACTGCCGACCCGCTCGCGCAGGCGCTCCATGGCCTGGCAGGCTTGGTCTTCGCGGGTGCCGGGCAGGATCACGCAGAACTCGTCGCCCCCATAGCGCCCGGCCTGGTCGCCCTCGCGCAGGTTGCGCTTGAGCTCTTCGCTGAGCTGGCGCAGTACGCAGTCGCCTACCACGTGGCCGAAAGTGTCGTTGATGGTCTTGAAGTGGTCGATGTCGATCAGGGCGATCACCGCTGCCTGCTGTTGCTGCTGGCAGGCCTGGAAGCGCAGCAGCAGCAAGTCTTTCCACGCGCCGTGGTTGAGCAGGCCGGTCAGGCTGTCGGTGAGGGTCAGGGCGCTGAGGCGGCGTTTGTGTTCGGCGAGCTTGATCGCCAGGCGAAAGCACACCCAGCCCAGGGCCAGCGGGTACAGCGTGAGCATGGGCAGGCAGGCGTACACCTGCAGTTGCGAGGTGTTCAATTGCAGGCCAGTGCCCAGCATCAGGCTGGCCAGCAGCATACCGGCCACCTGCGCCGCGGCGCCACGCAGCACCAGGCGCCGGCCACCGGCAGCTACATTGTTCATGGTCATCATCGACAGCACGGTGACGGTGGGCAGCGGGTTGAAATGCATCGCCGCCGTCCAGAAGCCGCCCATCAGCGAGTCCAGCACCAGGTTGCGTTGTTCGGCCTGGTACGGCAGCGGAGCACGCAGCGCCCATTGGTAGGCCACATGGGGCCAGAGCAGGCCGTTGAACAGCAGCAGCACCCAGGCCCACAGCGGCAGCGACAGCGGCGCAACGGCGGCGGCCACGCTGATCAGGCCGATTCCCAGGCCAATGATGCGCGGTATATAGATACGTTTGACGAAGGAAAGGCCCTTGCCGGTGCGGTTGTCCATCATGGTCGTCGTTCTTCTGCCTTGGCGCCGTTTATCGCATAACTTGCGTGAATATTGTTGAACAGTGTTTCATCTTGGAAAAATGACCTTACAAGCCAATTCACGGTTGGTGCGATCACTGTGGGGTAACATGAAGGCTTTCCTCTTGCTTGGAGTGCTGCTGATCATGGCTCCCATGGCTAACCCTGCCGGCGAATCGGCGCCACAGCGCGATGGACGTTTTCACAACCAGGCCAGCCTGCCCCAGGACGGCGTGCTGAAGAAGCTGCGCATCGGCCTGAAGTACCTGTTCCTGCGCAAGCCGCCAGAAACCCGGCCGGCCACGGCCATCAGCGTGCAACCGATGGCCCGCCAGCAGGTGCTCGATGCACCGGACCACAGCCTATGGCGCCTGGGCCATTCCACGGTACTGCTCAAGCTGCGCGGGCGCTACTTCATTACCGACCCGGTGTTCGCCGAGCGCGCCTCGCCCGTGCAATGGGCCGGGCCCCAGCGTTTCCATGCGCCACCCCTTGGGCTGGATGAACTGCCGCCGCTGGCGGCGGTGATTCTATCCCACGATCATTTCGATCATTTGGACGAGCAGGCCATTCGCCACCTGGCCACGCGTGCCGAGCGCTTCCTGGCGCCGCTTGGGGTGGGCGACCTGCTGATCGACTGGGGCGTGCCATCGGCCAACGTCACCCAGCTGGACTGGTGGCAGGAGGCAGAAGTGGGGGGGGTGCGCTTCGTCGCCACCCCGGGCCAGCACTTCTCCGGGCGCGGGTTGTTCGACAGCAACCGCACGCTTTGGGCGTCCTGGGTGATGATCGATGACCAGACCCGGGTGTTCTTCAGCGGCGATACCGGTTACTTCGAAGGCTTTCGCCAGATTGGCGAGCGTTTCGGGCCGTTCGACCTCACCCTGATCGAAACGGGGGCCTACAACGTGGCCTGGCCCAACGTGCACATGCAACCCGAGCAGAGTCTGCAGGCGCACCTGGATTTGCGCGGGCGCTGGATGCTGCCGATCCATAACGGCACCTTCGACCTGTCGACCCATACCTGGCAGGAGCCGTTCGAGCGCATCGTCGCGTTGGCGGCGGCGGCCCAGGTTCGCTTGAGCACACCGCAGATGGGCGAGCGCGTCAGCATCGACTCACCCCACGAGGGCCAGAACTGGTGGCAGCCTCGGCCGCTCAGGGAGCGGGGCAGGGCGGCCGAGCGTGCGGTAACGGCGCGCTGAGGTTCAAGGCTGCTGTTTGTCGTCACCTTTCAATAGTTGCGACGGCGGCTTGCCGCTGTCGCTGCGTACTTGGGCGTGGCTGATCAGGGCGAAGATGAAGCTGCCGCCGATGATGTTGCCGGCCAGGGTGGGCAGGGCGAATTGCAGCCAGAAGCTGCGCCAGGTTTCTTCGCCGGCCCAGACCAGGTAAGACACTTCCACCGAGCCGACGACGATATGGGTGAAGTCGCCCAGCGCCATCAGGTAGGTGATCATCAGGATGATCCAGATCTTGGCATGCTCCATGGACGGGATCATCCACACCATGGTGGCGATCATCCAGCCCGAGACAATGCCTTTGGCGAACATCTGGCTGATGTCGTTCTTCATGACCTTGCGCCCGACTTCAAGGAAGGCCACGTCGGTTTTGCCATCGAAGATCGGCAGCTCAAGCATTACCCAGGCCACCAGCAGGGTGCCAGCCAGGTTGCCGAACAGCACTACGCCCCACAGCCGCAGTAGCCGCCCGAGGTTGGCCAGGGTTGGCGTGGTCATGACCGGCAGCACGGCAGTCAGGGTGTTTTCAGTAAACAGTTGCTGGCGCGCCAGGATCACGGCAAGAAAGCCTGCGCTGTAACCGATGCTGGCGATGACCTGGGCGCTGTCGCCTTGTGGCAGGCGGGCATAGAACAGCCCCATGGCCATCAACGAAAGGCCCATGGTCAGGCCCGCCGCCAAGGCCGACCACCACAGGGCGGCGAGCGTTCGTTCCAGTTCCTGGTCGCCCTGGTAACGAATGATCTCGTGCAGTACCGCTGCCCGAGGGGGCTGGTTGTGGCTGACCTCCTTCTCCTCGGCTGCAGACAGGCCGGGGGTTTTCTCGCTCTGGGCATCGCTCATGGCCGCTTCGCTCCGCGGGTGGTTTCTCTACAGAGCAAAGGTTCATGCATTTAGTTGCCAAAGTGGCCCTGGATGAAGATTGAAAGTTTTTTCAGATCAGGGTGTTGACTCTGATTTCAAAGCGCGTATTATTCGCCTCCTCGCAGCGTTGAACGCAACGAGGCAAGCGGTAAGTTGTTGAAGTTGAACGCTTTTGAAAGAAAGCAGCTTCGAAAAAACTTCAAAATAAACGCTTGACAGCAAATAAGGAAAGCGTAGAATGCGCGCCTCGGTTGAGACGAAAAGCTCTTAACCAAACGCTCTTTAACAAATTGAATCAAGCAATTCGTGTGGGTGCTTGTGAGTACGGACTGATAGTCAAAAAGATTATCAGCATCACAAGTGGCCATGCGAGAAATCACATAGTCATTTGAGATTGCTGAGCCAAGTTTAGGGTTTCT